>CAZSSX010000209.1:0-4642 GCA_964609545.1 uncultured Phycisphaeraceae bacterium
TTGACAATGGCGTAGCTTGGGATCTGTGAGACGATTTGTGATAATGGCATTTTTTTGAACGCCATCAATTCTAAGATCAGTGCCATGCCTGCCAGAGAATCTCTGACCTGAGAAATCACAGGCCACATGATTCCGCCGTTGCCTTCCCCGCCTAAGATACATTGATGCTCACGCATGCCTTGGGCTACATTGGCTTCGCCGACTTTTGTTCTGATCACTGCTACGCCCGCTTCTTGGGCTAAATCGTCGATCATTCTGCTGGTAGAAAGGTTAGCCGCGACGGGGCCTTTTTCTCGATGCTCAAGCATGTGCTTGACAGATAATGCCAAGGTATATTCTTCGCCGATATAGCCCCCCTTCTCATCGACCACCGCTAATCGATCTGCATCGGGGTCTTGTGCGAATCCCGCATCAGCACAAACCTCTTTCATTTTTTCGCAAAGGCCAACCAGATTTTCCGCTGTCGGTTCGGGCGTATGGGGGAAAATACCCGTCGGTTGGCCGTGCATGTGAATGACTTGAACCCCTAGTGCTTGGAGCAGTGCCAGCCCCTCTTCGCCGCCAGCGCCACAAACCGAATCTAGCACAACTTTGAAACTGCACGCTTTGATTTTTTCAACATCGACTAAGTGCAACACTTTTTCGACGTGCACCTTAACCGCATCTGTGTTTCTTTCGATGGCTTGCAACATCTCTACCGGGGCATGCGACACGTCATCCTCGTGATATCTTCTGATAATCTCAGCCGCCTCCTCGGCGGGCGGTGCCACAGCATCGTGGCGTAGAGATTTGATGCCATTCCAAATAATGGGGTTGTGGCTGGCGGTGATGACCATCCCCCCGTCGGCTTGGCGCTGTCCGATCATTACGCCTACCGCTGGCGTGCTAACAATGCCTAGTAAAGTGACTTTGCAGCCGACACTGATCAATCCTGCCGCTACCGCGCTTTCAACCATTTCGCCGGATGGCCGACTATCCCGCCCCACCACGACCTCGGGGTTGGTGACATCTGCGCGGCTGGCTTTGAGCCATTGCCCGTATGCTGCGCCAAATCTTGCCGCGTTGACGGGGGTTAATGATTTTCCCACAATACCGCGCATCCCACTTACACTTAGCATTAAAGGCGCTTTGGATTGACTCATAACTGCTTTCCTATCTCTGATTATGTTCATTGTTTAGACCTACGCGTGATTATCGGTCAACTGCCACAATCAATCAATTAAGCAACTTCTTTATACGCCCAATTCTTCACATTTGCCCTTTGGCTTATTAAACTTAGAATACCTTATTGAATACTCCCCCCCCCACCACCACTCAAGCCCCAGAAGGTGCCATGGACAACATTCCTTTATCAAAAAAACTTTTCGCCGAAGCTTTTGGCACTTTCACCTTGGTCTTTGCCGGGTGCGGGGCCATCGCGATTAACCAATATACCCAAGGCAGCATCACTCACGCTGGGATTGCGCTCACTTTTGGCTTAGTGGTGTTAGCGATGATTTATACGGTCGGGGATATTTCTGGGGCACATTTGAATCCCGCGGTGACATTGGCATTTACCGCCGCCAAGCGCATCAAATTTAGGATTGCCCTGCCTTATATGATCACACAAATCATCGCCGCCATTGCTGCTTGCGGGGTTTTATGGGTCCTATTCCCCGATAATAACCAGCACCTAGGTGCTACGCTCCCGCTTAATGATAATTGGCAGCAATCTTTTATTTTGGAAGTGATTCTGACTTTTATTTTGATGTATGTCATCCTCTGTGTCTCCACCGGGGCTAAGGAAAAAGGCATTACCGCGGGCATCGCCATCGGCTCAATCGTCGGTTTAGAAGCGATGTTTGCGGGGCCAATCTGTGGCGCATCGATGAATCCCGCAAGGTCCCTCGCCCCAGCGATCGTGTCGGGTAATCTACAACATCTTTGGCTATATCTTGTGGGGCCCATCGTCGGGGCTCTTTTGGCTATCCCGCTGTGTGCCCTCACGCAGGCGGGCCCTTGTTGTGTAGATGCCGATCAATGTTAACCTCTCCACTTATAAAGAGCCTAGACTTATGATTTCTGTCAAAACACTTTTTTTTGCCTCTCTTGCATCGATTTGCGAAACCGCTGAAACAGATTTAAAACTCCCCGATGGCGCGACCGTTGCCGATGCGTTAGATTTGATATCGCAAAACCATCACGCCTTCCCGCCGCTGCGAAACACCGTGGCCACGGCTGTGAATATGGCCTACGTCAAGTCCGACCATGTCCTCCAGGCGAATGACGAGTTAGCTTTGATCCCACCCGTCTCAGGCGGATAATCCCGTATAAATCTTATAACCCAAGTAACCCTTATAACCCAACCCCCTTTCCCCGATCAAGAATCATCAAACACCTATAATTATAGCGTTTAATGCATTTTTTTGGCTTGGTCAAAAAACCGTTATCAACCTTTCAATCCAAGTAATCCCACCCCCCCATCTCACCGATAGCATGCATAGTCAGCTGGTCATTCTTATTACCAGCCGATCAGCTAAATGCTCACAGATTTGTCCCGCGATCCACTGCGGTGCTGCTTGGGGTGATTGGCGGAATTATTTGGGATTTTCACGCCACACCGGTTAATTGGATGATACCGTTGGTCGATGAAAATTTTGTACCTTGGGTAACCACGCAAGGACATGGAGATTAACGGAGAAAGGTCGGTTTTTATTATGCCAAGACAAAAAGATATTTTAACCACAGGCGAAGTCGCAAAAATCTGCAACGTTGCCCCCAGAACAGTCAGCAAATGGTTTGACTCGGGACAACTCAAAGGATATCGCATCCCAGGTTCCAAAGACAGACGCATCCCGATGAACGCCTTGGTCAAATTCATGAAGGATCATCACATCCCCATGGATGGCATCCAGTCCGGGCAAACACGTGTGCTGATCGTCGATGATGAATCAGAAATCGTAGAAGTCCTCGAAAAAGTGCTAGGCGAACAAGCGAATTACCAGGTACATACCGCGCACTCCGGATTTTCCGCGGGCATTGAATGCGAAAAATTAAGACCTCATGTGCTGCTTTTGGATATGCATTTAAGCGATGTCAGAGGAGAAGATGTTTTGAAATTTATCCGATCAAATGATGATCTCTCCATCACCAAAGTCATCGCTATGAGTGGTAAGCTGACCGATGGGCAAGCCAACCATCTGATGAACAACGGCTTTGATGGTTATCTCAAAAAACCGTTCCACGTTAGACAAGTCATACAATCAATCGAGGACGCAACATCATTAGTACAATAACAAGTGGCAATATAAAAAAATCAGCCAAAGGATTGGCATAACAGCACGCGGAACTCAAGGAGGAGTAAAGGCTGTGGAGACAACCCAAACCGCAAAAATAAACCCCCAAAGGCTGAGCCTTCTGGGGGTTTTCTATAGGAGCAATAACAGGAAAACAAATCGCTTTGGTTAATGGGTATCTGTGACAACATCTTTGGCTTTCAAAAATGAATTTTTTATATTGTTGCAGCTTAAACCGTCGATCTACAATTATTAGGATTTTCTTTTTTGGTATTTTTTTAAGTGTTCTTAATTATGCTAAAAGTTACAGCCGATTAAAGACACTGGTGTCTGTTGACCCCGTATCTGAGAAATATGTAAAGCACATCAGATAAGCCACGATGCTTTGCTAAGCCTGCATTTATCTTAGATTTTTATTCAAACATTTCATTATGAGAAAGTAGAATCTGTTATGAAATTAACGATGAAGAAAAAATTACTCTTAAGTTTTGGAAGCATTATTATTGTTTTTGTATTGCTGTTAACAAACTATCATCGCCTCACCAAAAAGTTAACGACTAATATTCAAGAACAGGTAGCTAATCTAGGGAGTGATACCGATCAAATGACGGGAAACGCTTATAATGTGGAGCTATACAGCTTACAATGTCGTCGCAACGAAAAAGATTTTTTGCTCAGAAAAGATCTGAAATATTTAACAAAACATGATGATAACATCGCCAAATTGAACAAGTACGCTAAAAGCATTCTTGTCGCTAGTGATAAACTAGGCGCATCAGAAATCTTTGATCAAGCAAAGCGTATCTTAAGTCTTTCTAGTGAATACCAAAATGAATTCCATCGTCTTGTAGAAAATCAAAAAAGGCAGGGGCTAAATCATCAAACCGGACTTCAAGGAAAATTTAGAAAAACAGTTCACCAATTGACCGATCTAGCCAAGCAATTCGACGTCACCGATCTTGAACGAAATTATCTTTTATTGCGTCGTTGGGAAAAAGATTTTGTTAGAACTAAAAAAGAAAAATATAAAAACAGACTACTTGCAAGCTTGGAAAATCATCTAGTATTACTTAATTCAAAAAAACAAAATCCCACAGCCGCAGCAGAGCAAAGTAAAGCCATCAAGCAATATCAAGCAGATTTTAATGCATACCTTCTAGCTTATGATACCATCAAAGATTCACAAGAAGAAAACACATCCACACAGCAGCAGCTTAACGCCAACTATCAGTCCATGAGAGACCAAGCCCATCAGATTGAATCCGCGATCAAATCCGTATACATCAAACACCTCTTAGAAAATATCCTCACGCTTAGAAAACATGAAAAAGATTTTCTCTTACGCAGTAGCAAAAAATACGTCGGAA
>CAZSSX010000210.1:0-4607 GCA_964609545.1 uncultured Phycisphaeraceae bacterium
GTGCGTTATGCTGACAGTAATGGGTTAGATGAAAATACAGCTTTTGGTCGGGCATTTGAATATCGTGATTATGTGGTCAATAGTTTTAATCGTGATAAGCCTTATGATTTGTTTGTGCGTGAGCAGATTGCTGGAGATTTGATGCCTGTGGGTGATGATGTTCGTGCGAATCTTGATCAGAAAGTTGCGACGGGATTTTTGTGTTTGGGGCCTAAGGTTTTGGCTGAGCCTGATAAAGAAAAGATGCGTATTGATATTGTTGACGAGCAGATCGATGTGATGGGTAAGACATTTTTGGCTCAAACGATTAGTTGCGCGCGTTGTCATGATCATAAGTTTGATCCTATTCCGACGTGGGATTATTATGCGTTGGCTGGTATTTTCAAGAGTACGCGTGTGATGTCTAAGTATAGTACGGTTGCTCGTGTTTTGGAGAGGCCTTTGCTTAAAAAAGAGGGAATGGATTTATACCAAAAAGGCGAAGGGGAGTTGAAAAAGTTGACGGATCAGCGTAAGAAGTTCGCAAAGAAAATTCAGGGGCGAGTGTTGAAGGTTGCGTTTTCTCATGTGGGAGATTATTTGTCTGCGGGGGTATATGAAATTCTAGGGAATCAAGTTAAGGATAAGAAATCCAGTCGACGGTTTTTGCGATTGCGAGACGGGCTGGTTAAACGGCATGGCTTGAATACCTTTTATGTGACTCAATGGGCGGACTCTTTTAAGAAACCCCGGTCTCGCTATTGGCTTAGCGTGTGGTTTGCGATTGCTAAGGATGTAAGGATGCACACGAATCGTGGTGCTTTTAAGGCGGGGTTGAAGCGTATTGTTGATCAATTAGGTCAAGAAAAAAACTTGCATGCTGATTTGATTTTAGATCTTGCAAGTCGGGATGAAATTGGGAGTTTATCAGAATTTAGCGCGGGTTATCAGCGTTTGATTAATACATCTTTGAAGGGGAAAGATGTTCTTAATACTCGCGAGCTACTTAAAAGTAATAATGCGGTTTTTGCGCGTCCTCGAAAGAAAAATGTTTCATTAACAAAATTGTATCGCGCAGAAGAACGAGTACAGCTTAAAGCGTTTGATGGGCAGATTAGTAAAGTGTCTAAGAAACTTTCTGGGGTGCGTATGTGTATGCAGGCAGTGGAAGACAACGAGATCGTGGACTTGCCTGTTCATGTGCGGGGTAGTCATACGGCGTTGAGTAAAACGCGTATTCCGCCTCGTGGTTTTTTACGGGTGACTGATGCTTTGGTTAAAAAGCCTAAGATTGGCAAGGGGCAAAGTGGGCGCTTGGCGTTGGCGGCGTGGCTGACGGATAAAAACCATCCTTTGACCGCGCGTGTGATGGTGAATCGGATTTGGGGTTGGCACTTTGGTAAGGGGATTGTGGGGACGCCTAGCAATTTTGGTTTAAAGGGCAGTTTGCCTACGCACCCTAAGCTTTTGGATTATTTGGCTAGTGAGTTTGTGGCCCAGGGTTGGTCTGTTAAGAAGATGCATAAGTTGATTATGTTGAGCGATGTTTATCAGCGTAGTAGTGATTTTAGCAAGGTGAAGTTAGCTAAGGATGCGGATAATCGGTTGCATTGGCGAAGGGATCGGAATCGTTTGGAAGCGGAGATTATTCGTGATGCGATTTTGGCTACGAGTAATGAACTTGATAAACGGATGGGCGGCTCAACGTTGAAGAGTAAGAGTTATGGTTATGTGACGAATGATAAATCACGACTGGTGGAAAAATTTACGTCTAAGCGCAGGGCAATATATTTGCCTGTGATTCGTAATTCTCAGTACAGCATGTTTGCGACGTTTGATTATCCTGATCCGGGTGTTTCGTTGGGTGTTCGGCCTAGCACGGTTGTTTCTCATCAGGCGTTATTTATGATGAATAGCCCATTGGTGATTGATGCGAGTATTGCGTTTGCAAAACTGGTGTTAAAGGAGAAGGGTTTGGCTGATGGAGATTTGATCGAGCGGATTTATGTGCGTGCGTATGGGAGGGAACCTAGTGGTTTGGAGATCTCTGATGGGATTGCTTTTGTAAAAGATTTCACGCGATTAAAAGTGGCGGGGGGAGCTAAGCAAAAGGATGCTGAGTTTGGTGGTTGGTCTGCTTATTGTCATGTGATTTTGGCGAGTAGCGAATTTATTTATATTAACTAATTAAGAGGTATTAAGATGAAATTTGAATGTGAAAAACAAGGTGCAGATGATGGTCTTAACCGTAGATCTTTACTGAAGAGTGCTGCTGCAGGATTTGGCGGCTTGGCATTGAGTGGCTTGTTTGCTGATGAGGTGGCGGCAATGAATTTGAGCGATGCAGCCAAGGCGTCGTTAAATCCTTTGGCTGAGAAATTGCCTCATTTTGCGCCTCGGGCTAAGCGTGTGATTTTTTTGTTTATGCATGGCGGTCCTTCTCAGATGGATACGTTTGATTATAAGCCTCAGCTTCAGAAGGATGATAATAAGCCGATGCCTTTTGCTGGCCCGCGGGTGACTTTTGCTGGCAAGAATAAATTGGGTAAATTATTGGGTAGCCCTTTTAAGTTTAAGCAATATGGCCAATGCGGTAAGTGGGTGAGTTCGTTGTTTCCTCATGTGGGTAGCGTGGTTGATGACTTGTGTTTTGTGCATAGTTTGCATGGTTCTAATCCTGCTCATGGTGGTGCGCTGATGAAGATTCATACTGGTAGTGATGTTTTTGTTCGGCCTAGTATGGGTAGTTGGATTAGTTATGGTTTGGGCACGGAAAATGAAAATTTGCCTAGTTTTATCACGATTTGTCCGACGCTGGGCCATGGTGGCGTGGGGAATTATTCGAGTTCCTTTTTGCCCGCGGCGCATCACGGGACGGCGATTGGTCATGCGGGTGTGAAGGCTCGGAATTCGACGATCAATCACTTGACCCAGAAACGATATAAAAGTAAAGAGCAGAAGAAGTTGCTTGAATTGTTGAGGCAGATGAATCAATCGCAGCTGAAGAATGCGGTGAAAGATCAGGCGTTGGAAGGTCGTATTGCTTCGTTCGAGTTGGCTTTTAAGATGCAGATGGCTGCGCCTGATGTGTTGGATTTTAAGCAGGAAAGCGCTGCGGTTAAGCAACTATATGGTATTGATGAAAAACATACGGAAAACTTTGGTACGCAGTGTTTGATGGCGCGGCGATTGTCGGAAAAGGGTGTGCGGTTTGTGCAGTGCACGCATAGTTACAAGTGGGATCAGCATGGTAGTTTGCGTAAGAAGCATACTTCCAATGCGTTAGAAGTTGATAAACCTATTGCGGGTTTGATTAAGGATTTGAAATCTCGGGGACAGTTAGATGACACGCTTGTGATTTGGGGCGGGGAATTTGGCAGAACTAGTATTTCGCAAGGCGGGCGCGATGGGCGCGATCATAACCCTCATGGATTCACTTGGTTTTTGGCTGGTGGCGGGACTAAGCCGGGCTTGAGCTATGGGGCTACGGATGAGTATGGTTATTACGCGAAAGAAAATAAAGTGCATATTCATGACATGCACGCAACGATTTTGCATTTGTTAGGCTTGAATCACGAGAAGCTTACTTATCGTCAGTTGGGTCGTGATTTTAGGCTGACCGATGTTGCTGGTCATGTGGTTAAAGATATTATGATTTGAGATAGGATCGGAAGAGATTGGCGTGCGGGAAAGTTGAGACGCATTACTTTTTCGCACGCGGGCTTTTCTGGTTTTTTAGCATTTTGAGTTGAGCCTTCTTTGAAGGCTTTTTCTTTGCGTGGATGGGTTGATGTTTACGTTTTTTAATCTAGCAATGGGGGGTGGGGTTAGTTATACTGTAAGAATAACATTTCCCCGATATTGACCATGGACTGTTGGAGGCTTATGCCAATGATGACGATTGGAAATCAAGTCAAACTTATTATGTTTGTTATTTTGTTAGGGGTTGCGCCGATAAGCAAGGCTTGCTTTTGGATAAGTGGAACAACAATTGACGGAGGGTATTCGGATACCTTGTCGCCGCCTCGCTCTCATGTTTTGGGCTTATTTCAATCGTATCAAACAGATGCCAGCCAAGAAATTCTTAAACGTTTAAAAAATTCCAAGGTAGACATACCAGATCAATCGTTACTTGAATTTATCGCTAACGGCCAATATGCCAAAGCGATCGCTGGTTATCATCGGTTTGATGAGAAAAACAAGAATTCGTCTTATTATATTGCGAGTAATTTGGGCACTGCTTATGAGCTGTCGGGAAATTTTGAGAAGGCTCGGTATTGGATCGCGCAAGGCATTGAGCGTAACAATGATGCTCACTATGGTAGCGAATGGTTACATCTTTATATACTCGATTATAAGCGGGGTGTGATTCATAAGCATTTTTCGGAGCTGATGCAAGAGGATTCGGACAGCCAATATTATGTGGTTTTTGAAAAACAAAAATATTCCGAAGGACAAATTTATACTGCCCTTCTTTATCAATTGCGGGAGCGTCTTCTTTTTGTAAAAAAGAATTCGCCTATGGTGGGGGATTTGCTTTATAGTTTAGCATTAGTTGAAGCGAAGCATTCGAGTTTGGAAGCAGGTGTGGAATTACTTGAACTTGCGGAGAGTTTTGTTGATGCCGA
>CAZSSX010000211.1:0-4495 GCA_964609545.1 uncultured Phycisphaeraceae bacterium
CGCAAAAAATTCAGCCCATCTATCGCAACAACACTTCACTAGGCGGACGGCCCAATGTTCCGGCCATCATCATGATCAAAATGATGTTTATGCAGCGGTGGTTTGCCCTCAGCGATGAGCAAATGGAGGGA
The DNA here is from genome assembly GCA_964609545.1 of uncultured Phycisphaeraceae bacterium. Classification (GTDB taxonomy): domain Bacteria; phylum Planctomycetota; class Phycisphaerae; order Phycisphaerales; family Phycisphaeraceae; genus CAZSSX01. The sequence continues at coordinate 132 of CAZSSX010000211.1, forward strand.
GTAATCGATGACCGTTTGTCATTTCGGAAATTTTTAAATTTGAGTATCCAAGACAACGGCGTCGATCACGGAACCATCTCGCTGTTCAGAAAACGCCTTGGCGAAGCCGGCTTAGTCAGCGTAATTTTTGAAATCTCAAACGCGTACCTTTTGGGCAAAGGCGTGATCATCAATGACGGCACCTGCGTCGATGCGACTATTATAGAAACACCTAAGGGCATAACAAACAAAAGATGGTTGGGGAAACTCAAAAGAAAAACGCATTCTGGGGTGAAAAAAAAGTAGATTCGACGAAATCTTGCGGGCGACATGGCATGACCATATCATCAACGTTGAAAGTGGGGGTTTTTAGAAGGGCTCACAAATACAAAAAAACACCGCAAATACTATCAATATAGCATTTGCCATCAGTTCAGTACCTATAAAAATACAAAAACAAAGCCACGACAGAGCCTATAAAAATAAGCCGAGATAGCGGATATCATATCCATTAGTCCATCGGCCCATCGGCGATTAAGCCGACTGTTTAAGATGATCTCTCGGCGGGTTAGGGCCTTCACTGCTTAATCTTTGATTGAGTTTCGCTAAAGCTTCGATCTCGATCTGTCGCACCCGCTCTCGGGTTAGGCCGACCACTTGCCCAATCTCTTTAAGCGTCATCGGCTCCTGCCCGTTAAGCCCGAAGCGCAGCCGAAGAATCGTCGCCTCGCGCTCGTCGATCTGCTCAAGCAAAAGCTTAATCGTATTCAGATCATCCGTCGCCAACGCCTGCTGCTCGGGCGAGGGCATCTTATCATCCGAAATCATCTCGCTCAGCGTCAAACCTTCCTCATCATTTCCAGCCCCGGTTTGGGCCGGCCGTTGGAAGGCGCGCACCGCTTTGCGTATAATTTTCACTTTTTTCGTGGGAATATCCATCGCCCGAGCCAATTCCTCCGTCGAAGGATTCCGCCCCAAGTCTTCCGCCAAAGCCAAATGCGTTTTCTTCCATTGCGAAATCAGCTCAACCATATAAGCCGGGATATGCACCGGCTGAACCGCATTGATCAGCGCCCGCTTAACCGCTTGCTTAATCCACCAGGATGCATAAGTCGAAAATCTCGCACCCTGATCTGGATCAAATGCCTCAACGGCGCGCAGTAGTCCGAGATTGCCTTCCTCGATTAGATCGCTGAGGGGCAAGCCGCGATTGCTGTAGCGCTTGGCTAAGCTAACCACCAGCCTAAGATTGGAGCGGATCATCTTATCCCTGGCGTAGGGGCAATTTTCTTTCATGATCTTCCAACACAGGCTGCGTTCTTCCTCGGCTGTGAGGAGTGCAGATTTATCAATTTGTGCTAGATATAATTCGATTTCACTTTTGACTCTGGACATATTTTTGTTCCCGCATTTAAAAAACCTATCGGACTTTCAATCCATTCGGTCAGATGGAAAAGCCCCTTAAGGGGAATTTGTGGGCACTGACTAGAATGCGATTGATTCGGTCAAAATGCGTGTTTTCAAGCCATACAACCGCTATAACACCGATAATACACCGATCCTATCAAGGGCGGGCATGGCTGGCGCATCATGGGTATGCGGGTTTGCGAGATGGCGCGCTGTTGTCTAGGGATACTCCGATAAGCCGCTGAAATGTATTGAAAGAGAGGCCAATCGACTGCTTTGCCAAGCCAAATCAAGCAAACTTAAAGTATCTCAAATCATGTTAAATCAGCTCGAATGAACTGGAATCAGCTCACCGCTAGGCAAGTGATAGCGTCTTATTTTTAGACGGCGTGGATATCAAAATCATAAGCGGGGAAGGTGTGACGTGTTCTTTTTTTCGATGACTAGGCGGCTTTTATTTGATCCTATTTACGGGCGAATTGGTGGGATTTGGAGCGGTTTGGCGCGGCATTGCAGGATTCCACTATATTGGAATTTTTCGTATTACGCCCTTTTCGGGGCGGTTTGTGTGGTTTGAACGCCCTTGAAACGCCTTGAAAACGATCGAACAAGCTTGTTTTTTCTTGAAATAACGGTTTTTTTGCGTGAATCGCCGATATTTGTTTTTACCCCTTATTTTTCCAATATCATGGAAATTTGACGTTTTTTCGCCAGACGGGCCGGCCGTCGAAAAACTTATAACCTCTTATTAAAAAAGATTTAATGTCAGATTTGAGAGATTCACATTTTTTATCCACGACGATGGCTTACCGCAAAAGCAGCATGTTTTCGCTATTTATAGATGTTTTTTTGTCTTGATTTGACTCGAGTAGATGGCGGGCTATTTTTCGATTTTTTTGCGTGATTCCAAACTCTCGTGAAGCTCCGGCCAAGCTCTGGTAACTGCGCGCTGTCATGAGATTGTTTCTTTTATTTTATTCTGATTCATGCCAAGCCGCTGCTGCGGCGCCGATGAATCCCGCATCATTACCTAGCTCGGCGGGGACAATTTTCATTAGGACGGGGCCGACTTTCCAGTTCATTTTTTCTACCGATTGTCGTATGAGATCGAATAAATAATCTCCGGCCAAAATCATGCCGCCTGCAAAAACGATCATTTGCGGGTCGAATAATCTGGCGAAGGTGATGCATGCCGCGGCGAGGTAGTCTGCTGTTTCTCGTGCGATGATTTGCGCGAAGGTGTCGTCTTTTTTTGCCGCGTCGAAGACATCTTTGCTTGTGAGGGTTTTGTTTTTGTTTAAGACTTGTTGGAGGGTGGATTGGGGGAATTGGTGTATTCTTTCCTCGGCGATGCGGGCGCAGCTTGATGCTGATGCGTAGGCTTCGACGCATCCTTTTTGTTGACAGCCGCATGTTCTGCCGTTGGTTTGCACGATGATGTGGCCGCCTTCTCCGCCCATGCCGTGTGCGCCTCGTAGCATTTTGCCGTTGATGATAATCCCCGAACCGATGCCTGTGCCTAGCGTCATCATGACTAAGTTTTTAACTACTTTTGATTTTCCCGCGCCGGCCCAGAATTCACCTAACGCTGCGGCGTTTGCGTCATTTTCGACGTATGTTTTGATGCCTGTCATTTCTTGTATTGTTTGGCAGACGGGTGTGTCTTCCCATCCTAGGAGATTGGGTGCGTTGATGATGCGGCCTCTTTCGAAATCGATGGGGCCTGGCGATCCTACGCCGATGGCGACGATTTCGTTTTTTTCTAGCTTTGCCTGCTTGATAATGTCTAGTGCGGATTGGGCCATTTTGGCTAGGACCTGGTCAACGCCTTGGTCTGCTTGTGTGGGTGTTGATGCTTTGGCGATGACGTTGGCGTCTGAATCCATGATGCCGGTTTTGATATTGGTGCCGCCTAGGTCGATGCCGATGTAGTAAGCCATATGTGGTGATCTTTCTTTGAGTTGATTTGTTTTGGTTTTGCTGATTTTTAGCGTTTTTAATTGTAGATACAAATGATATTTCTGGCAAAGTGCGGGGCGCTGATTTTTGTGTATTTCTCTTGTTCTCTAGCGGCTGGGTTGAGTTGGAGTTACAATGCTTTTTTGCATGAATGGGTATTGGCATTGGAGAATCATCAGGTGAATCACAACAAGTCTTTGTATATGGATAACGCTGCGACGAGCTTCCCCAAGCCTAAGGGCGTGATTGGGGCGATGGTTTCTTTTGCCGAGGAATTAGGGGCTAGCCCGGGGCGGGGTGCTTATCATCGGGCTAGGCGGGCTGGAGAGCTGATGCATACTTGCAGGGAGCGGATCAATGAGCTGATTGGTGGGGAGGATCCGAAGCATGTTATTTTTACGCTGAACACGACGGACGCGCTTAATATGGCGATTCGCGGGGTGGTTGCGTCTGGGGATCATGTGATTACCACTGCGATGGATCATAACTCGATTTTACGGCCATTGAATGCGTTAGAAAAAAAATTGGGGATTACTTATACGCGGCTCGGCTGCGACCCTATCACGGGCTTGGTGGATCCGGAGGATGTGCGGGCGGCGATTACTGATCGGACGAAATTGATCGCCATTGGGCATGGCTCCAATGTTTCGGGGACGCTGCAACGGATTGATGCGATCGGTAAAATCGCCAATGCGGCGGGGGTTTTGTTTTTGGTTGATGGCGCTCAGACGGTGGGTCATTATCCGGTTGATGTGGTGGATTGCGGGATTGATTTGCTTGCTTTTCCTGGGCATAAGGGTTTGATGGGTCCTTTGGGTACGGGGATTTTGTATATTAAGCCTGGTGTGGAGGAGCGGATGAGTACCTATCGTGAGGGCGGTACGGGTAGCGCTAGTGATTTGGATGTTCAGCCTCGTTTTATGCCGGATCGTTTTGAGCCGGGGAGCCATAATGCGATCGGCATTATTGGTTTGAGCGAAAGTGTTCAATATCTTTTGGATCAAGGTATTGATCGGGTT
>CAZSSX010000212.1:0-4495 GCA_964609545.1 uncultured Phycisphaeraceae bacterium
ACATGATGGAAAATTGAAATAAAACGTGTTGGGTTGGTATGTTTCAAATTTTAAGATTTCTAAATTTTGATGTGTCTAGGTTTATATTTTTTTGGGATGATGGGGATGGTGCGATTGTTACCATGCGAATCGTTGTTCTTTCCATGGGTCGCCGTACATGTGATATCCGTTGATTTCCCAAAAGCCAGGCTGATCTTGATCGGTGAGTTCGATTTCTGAGATCCATTTGGCGCCTTTCCAGAAATAGAGGTGGGGGATGATCGTGCGCGCGGGATAGCCGTGCTGGGGGGAGAGGGGTTGGTTGTCATGATGGGTTGCGATGATGCAGTGTTCTTGGGCAAAGTCTTTTAGGGGCAGGTTGGTGGTCCAGTCATCGTTGGGTGCTGATCGGGCGTGTTGGATGACGTGGGTGGCGTGGGGCAGGGGTTGTGCTAGTTCTAGGAGTGTTTTTGTTTGTACGCCTCGGAAAAGATTATCTAGCTTGGACCAATGGGTGACGCAATGGATGTCGCATTGGAGATTGACTTTGGGTAGTTGATCAAATTGCGTCCAGTTCAGGGTGATCGTTTTTTTGACTAAGCCTGTGATTTTGAGCTGGAAGGCTTGCTGGGTTTGGTTGATATGTGGCCCGTAGTGCAGGATAGGCCATTTTTGGGTGAGGCTTTGGCCGGGTGGTGTTCGGTCTTGGCGTCTTTTTCTTTGGGTGTCTGGGCTGATAATCGTAGGTAAAGTCATGGGGGCATTATAATCAAATCACAGAAGCGGTCTTGTGGATTGTGTAAAATGGGTCGGCTCATTGGTCTCAGAAAGTGCTTTTTGACGGAATAAAAGCTTGTTTAATGAGGGCTGGGCATGATATCACCCCAAAAATGGGAAAATCTGGAAAAAAGAAGTGTTGTGGGTTGACGGGCTGCTGGGGTTTATATATACTTCTCCTCCTTGGCGTAACTGGCTCATGAGTGAGTTAAGTCAACGACCGGGTAGCTCAGTTGGTAGAGCACCGGCCTTTTAAGCCGATGGTCCTGGGTTCGAGTCCCAGCCCGGTCATTTTAAAAACGCCACCCCCCCCTCGCGCCTCGTCAGGGATTTATCCCAGGCGGGGCGCTTTTAAAACGCCACCCCCCCCTCGCGCTCCGTCAGGGATTTATCCCAGGCGGGGCGCTTTTAAAATGCCACCCCCCCCTCGCGCCTCAGTAGGAATTTATTCCCGCTGGGGCGCTTTTTTTTGGATAGAAACAAATGAAATCTTTGGCCAAAACTTAGGCGCTTTGGGGGATCAGAAGTTGCGTGTATACTATCCCCGCATCATCAGGCTTTGTAGGAGTTACCCCATTATGACAGTGTCCCAAGCAGAACAGCAGCAGCTGACCCAACGCCGAGAGCGGGTGTTTTTGGTTTTGGCGGGGTTGTTTTTGGGGACTTTGGCGATGCTTAACATCTTGGGGATTAGCCGATTTATTGATCTGAGTTTTGAGCTGGGCGGATGGCGGGTGCCGTTTATTGTTGCGGTGGGGGTGCTGCCTTACCCGATTACGTTTTTGTGTACGGATTTAATCAGCGAATTATACGGCAGGAAGCGGGCGAACTTTTTGGTATGGGTGGGGTTGCTGCTTAATCTTTGGGTGTTGTTTTTTATGTGGGTCGGCGGGGCGCTGGGGCCGGGGGGGATGCCGGTGGGGGAGCTGCCGGATTTAGGAAGTGTTCAAGATGTGGCGGGGTTGGGGCGCAGCGGTTATGCCTTTTTCGCGATGCGGAACATGACTTTTGGGGCGACGCTAGCATCGATGGTGGCCTATCTGATGGCGCAGTTTGTGGATGTGAAATTATTTCATTTTTGGAAACGCAAAACAGGCGGCAAGCATTTGTGGCTCCGGAACAACGGTTCGACTTTGATTAGCCAATTGATTGATACGGTGGCAGTGATTTTGGTGACACATTTTGTAGCGGGGGCATTGCCGATCCGTGGCGAGGATGGGCTGTGGGTGGAGCTTGGTGTGTTTATCGGTTCGGGTTATATGTTTAAGTTCGTGGCGGGGCTATTGGATACCGTGCCGTTTTATCTGTGTGTGAAAGGGTTAAGCCGATACCTGCGGATCGACACGGGGCAGGTGCGGTGAGGGCTTATCTGGGGTGTGGGTGGTGTGGGTGGTGGTTTTTTTTGTTGATGGCTGATATCAAGCGATTTTGTTTGAAGCTTGTGATTTTACTATTTTTAAGGGAAAAAAAGATGAGTCGTAAATTTCGTATAGCAGTGATTGGGATCGGCGGGATCGCGGGGATGCACGCCAAAGCGATTGGGGATATTGCAAATGCCCAGCTGGTGGGCGGGAGTTGTCGGGGTGAGGAAAAGGGCCAAGCTTTTGCCAAGGATTATGGTTGCCGATGGTATGGCGATTATTTGGAAATGTTAGATCGAGAGAAACCGGATGTGGTGACGGTGTGTACGCCTAGTGGTGCGCATTTGGAGCCTGTGCTGGCGTGTGCTGAGCGGGGGATTGATGTGCTATGCGAAAAGCCTTTGGAAATCACCACCGCGCGGGTGGACCTGATGATGGCCGCTGCCCAGGCGGGAGGTATTACTTTGGGCTGTATTTTTCCTCAGCGGTTTAATCCGGTTTTAGAGGAGCTTTATCGGGCTGCTGCTGCGGGGCGTTTTGGGAAGTTGGCGGTGGTTAATGCGTATGTGCCTTGGTGGCGAGATGATGCGTATTACGCGCCTGGGCGCTGGCAGGGGACGCTGGCGATGGATGGTGGCGGTGCGCTGATGAATCAGAGTATTCATGGGGTGGATGCGGTGCAGTGGTTGGCCGGTGCTAGGCAGGGGCTCAGCGGCGGGCCGACCAATCCGGTGGCCGAGGTCTTTGCTTTCACGGCCAAGCGCGGGCACGCGGAGGATTTGATCGAGGTGGAGGATACCGCGGTGGCGGTGCTGAGATTTGGCGATGGCAGCTTGGGGCAGGTGCTAGGGGCTACCTCGATGTACCCGGGGAATCTCAAACGGGTGCAGATCGCTGGGGCAGGCGGGACAGCGGAGGTGCTAGAGGATGAGCTGGTCACATGGACATTTGCAGCAGAGGAGGCTGAGGATGATCAGCGACGGACTCGGTTTGGTCGGGCGACCAGCACCGGTGGCGGCGCGGGGGACCCGATGGCTATTGATTATGCCAACCATACGCGGAATATCCGGTCTTTTTTAGATGCGTTAGAAAAAGGGCAGGAGCCGGTGATCAATGCGCTGGAAGGGCGCAAAGCGGTGGCGATTATTCAAGGGATTTATGAATCAGCCAAAACCGGACGGGCGGTTAAAATCTAGATAAGCCATGGATTAGCGCCATGGGGCGGGGAGTTGTTGGGTTTTTGGGGGGATATGTGCAGGGCGTGGCATAATGACACGCCGGCGGTGCGTGTGGAGAGTGTCGGAAACGGTTTTTCGTCCAAAGCATAAAACAAGATGCATTTTGATGCAGAAGAGATAGTCAAATAGTAGGAGTATGATCATGGTTAAGAGTTTGTTATTGAGTGGTGTGCTGGGGCTGGGTTTATTGGCGGGGTGCCAAAATCAGCAGGTGTCTCGCGGCGGGGCTGATGCTTCGAGCCAAGGGGATCTGTGCATGGCTGATACTGGGGGGAGCAGGGTGATCTCGGATTTGATAATGGACCAGCGTTTTACTAAGCAGCTGGGGCTTTTGATCGATCGGAAGCAAACGGTTAGTGCTATTAAGCTTTCTAAGCAGTTGCCCGCTGCTAAGAGCTGTACGCTAAAATTACCTAAGGTCAAGACGCAGCCATTGAGTAATATGGATTTGTATGAGCAGTATATGGATAGCGTTTTGATGGTGGGCAAATCTTTTAGATGTGGAAACCCTCGCTGTGCGAAGAATCATACGAGCATCGCTAGCGGTTTTTTGTTGGGGAATTCGGGCGCTTTTGTGACCAGCTATCACGTGGTTAATGGGGCGATGGGCGGGCGGGCAAAGACGATGGTGGTGATGAATGGTAAAGGGAAAATGTGGGCGGTGAGCAAGGTTTTGGCTGCGGATAAGGTGAATGATTTTGCGATTTTACAGCTTAAGGGGAAGGGCTTTAAGGGGCTTCCGATCCGTGGGGATATCCGTGTGGGTGAAAAAATCCGGACGCTGACACATCCTACGGGGCACTTTTTTACGATGTCTGAGGGGATTGTGACGCGTAAGTTTTTTATGCGGCTGAGAGGATTTATGGGTAAGGATGCTTGGCTGAATATTGATGCGGATTTTTGTAAGGGGTCTAGCGGCGGGCCGATCATCGACCGATTTGGTAATGTGGTAGGGATCGTGGCATCAACGCAATCGGTGTATTATACAGAGGATCGCAGGAAAAAAGTGCAACAGAATTTGCAGATGGTATTTAAGAATGTATCTGCTGCGGAGAACTTTTTGAAGCGGATTAAGCAGAAATAATTTTGGGAATTGAGGGGGGGATGGGGTGGTGGGGGAGCTGTTTGGGGAAGCTGGCT
>CAZSSX010000213.1:0-4365 GCA_964609545.1 uncultured Phycisphaeraceae bacterium
TTGGGGCGGCTAAGTGTTTTAAGATCGATTCGATCGGGCGGGGTGTCATAGGGATTGATGCCTTGGCAGGTGTTGGCGCCATCGTGTAAATATCGCCAAATGTCGGTGCTTAGCCGAGGCTGGGGAGAAAGGGCCAGCGCGATTTTAATCACCAGGCTCGATGCGAGAATGAGGCTGGCCACCGTGTAAAAAGAATCGTTTTGTTTTTGAATCAGTCCTGTGGGGCGATGCTGTTTTTTGAGCTTGCGTACCAAAAAGCTGAGGCCTATCCAAAGTGCCAAGGAGGCGCCCCAGAAGCGCCAGAGTTTGCTAAAGGAATGGTTGAGTGTGAGTTGGTCGAGGTGTTGCTGGTTTAATAAGGTGTATAAGCCGTAGGCGATGCCTAGGCTTGCGCTGAAGAGGATGAGCCATTTAAGCTGGGTGATTTGAGGTTGAAACATCGGGATAGATCATACCTCAAATCCGAGGCTAGGTGCTGGGCGATAGCGGGTTTTATGTTTGGGGTGTGTCTGGATTGGCAGACAGATTATGGGGGTATGGCAACGGGTTGAGCTTGGCTGTTTGAATTTGATGCCTATCGGATTCGGGGAGGCAGGCTTGCAGCCTTCTTTTGAAATGTGTGCTCATGACTTGTTTGACTTGGAGCATCTGTGGGGTTGCTTGGCCTAGGATGCGATGCATGCTGGTGACTTGTCTATCGGGGATACCGCAAGGCACGATGGTTCTGAAGTGGTCCATATCGGTGCGGATATTCAGCGCCAAGCCGTGCATGGTGATATTGCGTTTGAGCCGAACGCCCATCGCGCAGATTTTACTGGGCTTTTCATGCTCGGGGTCATGAGTCCAGACGCCTGTATTGATCGGGTCTGTAAACGTGTTGATGCCGAAGGTGCTTAAGGTATCGATGACCGTTTTTTCTAGGAGCCTCATGTATCGACCCACGTTGAGTTTCAACGGCGCTAATCTCATGATCGGATAAGCCACCAGCTGCCCCGGCCCGTGATAGGTAACATCGCCACCTCGATCGGTTGGCTCTACCTCAATACCTAGCCGCTTGAGCTCGTGACGCTGGGCCAAGAGATGGGTCTGGGCATTTTTCCGCCTACTGACGGTGATCACCGGCTCGTGTTCGACGTAAAAGAGGCACTGAGGCGCTACATCATCCAGCACCCGCTGGTGATAATTGCGCTGAATCTGTAGGCCTAGGCGGTACGGAAGCTTGCCGAGATCTGTGATGCTAAAATGTGTGGGGCTATAAGTGTGCATAATTGCTCTAGAAAGGTTATCATTATCATAATGGTTTACCCTGAAATAGGGAAGCACGATTTTTCATAAAATACGAGGTTTCATTTGTCTCAGATACATTCCAATGTGTTTGTCGATTCACAAGTTGTTTTAGGTGAGGATGTTATAATAGGTCCGGGCTGTGTGGTGCGGGGTGATGTCACCCTGGGCAGCGGATGCAAACTCATTGCCAATGCCACGATTCAGGGGCCTGCTAAACTGGGTAAAAACAATATCTGCTATCCCGGCGCTGCCATCGGCTTTGCCCCGCAAGACCTGAAATTTGACCCCGCAACCGCTGGAGCGGGCGTGCTGATCGGTGATGATAATATTTTTAGGGAAAACGCATCGGTTCATCGTGCAACGAAAAATAAGCCTACGACCATTGGCGACAAAAATTTCTTCATGGTCAATGCTCATGTGGCCCACGATGTCATGATTGCCAACGGCTGCATGTTTGCCAATAATGTTTCTGTTGCTGGGCACGTGAAGATTGGTGATGAGGTGATCGTTGGTGGTCACTCGGCGATTCATCAGTTCTGCCAGATCGGAAGAAAAGCGATGGTTGGGGGCGGAGGCGGTCTGAGGCAATCACTGCCTCCATTTTGCTTGGCCTATACCTTAGGAACCGTGGGCGCTTTGAATACCGTGGGGTTAAGGCGGGGGGGATTTCGTCTACATATTAGGCCTCTCCAGCGGGCTTTTAATATCCTCTTCAAAGAAAAACATACCAATAAAGTCGCCGCGGAATTGATTCTGAAAGAGCTAGGCCAAGATGCATTGTGTCGAGAATTTGCCGAATTTGTGAAGCAGGCGCCGCGAGGCTTCCCCCGATTTTCGGCGACTGCTAGGCACACAGAGTGTTAAATGTTTGCGGGTGGGTGTGGGGCAAATAAGATGACCAATTAAATGATGCAAGCGGGCGCTTGGTCTTTGCTGCTAAGGGTGATATGCAATTGTTTTTGGGTGATCCGGTCGATGATTTTTTTGTAATGCTTCAGGTACGGGCGCTCGTTGTTTGTATGGCCCGTCAGGATGACGCTGGATTGTTGTTGGGTATACTCAAGAACCTGATGGTGAGACATCTCGCCGGTGTAATAAAGGTCTGCTTTGACGGATTGGAAAAGTGATGCCCCCGCACCCGGGCAGAGGGCGATGGTTTTTATTTTTGTGCTTAGGCGCTGTGATGTGGGTAAAGCCAACTTGAGGTGTTCGAGTTTTAATTGCGTTTTGATCTGGGTGACGATAACTTGGATAGACGTCTGTTTTTTTAAGGTGACTAATCGCCCAGCGCCTTGGGCTCGGTGAGGCGGTTCGGGCAAATCAGCCAAAGGGATCAGCTCGTAAGCGGGCTGTTCGTAGGGATGATTTTTCAGCAAAACGTCGATTAGATGTGCCAAATCGGTATGCGCATCGCAGGGGATTTCAAGCTTGTCCTCGGGGACTTTCTGTAATTGTCCAGTTTTCCCGATATAAGGCTTGGCCGCTGCGCCAGGCAAAAAAGTGCCCAGCCCTTGCGCGGTAAAGGAGCAATGCGTATAGGGGCCGATTTGTACGTTGGCTGCTTGGCTAAGCGATTGGCGCAGTGGGTGAGTATGTGATGCGGGGCAATACACGATCAGTTTGTGGGTGATGGGATTGCTTTGAGGCAGGGGCTCTAGCGGTTGAGCGGTGGCAAAATCGAAGGCTGATGCGAGAAAATCGTTGACGCCTCCCGTGGCGGCGTCTAATGCAGTGTGTGGCGTATAGATCGCGATATCGTGTTTGATAGCTTGCAATAAAATATTTTGTTTGGGATTATCGGAACGCAACGCCGTTAAGGGGGAAAAAATAGGCGGGTGATAAGCGATAATCAAATGGGTTTTTTGATCGATGGCTTGAGCGATGACCGGCGGCGTGAGATCGATGCAAAGTAGTATTTTTTTGACATGCAGAGCGGTATCCCCGACTTGCAGCCCGACTTTATCCCATGAGCCAGCAAGATTCAGAGGGGCGAAAGTTTCTAAATAACCGATCAGTTGTGAGAGTTTCATAGGCACATCATAGCGTCGATTGCTGTTTTTTTCAGTTGAAAGGCAAAATAGACGATAAAAAAAGTATCTACGGGTCTGCGGGTTTTCTTTACGTTGTTGTTAGGGAGTGCAGGCCGATAGAATAAAGGGCCACGCGCGGTGCGCGGGTTTGTCTCTAAGGTTTTTTACAATGAGTCAAAGTCTTACCAAATTAAAGATGACCCAGCAGATGTCTCCTTTGCTGCCTTTGTCTGGCATGCTAGGTGGACGGCTCAGCGCGGCAGAGCGAGAGCGGGCGTCGGCCAAGATTGCCCAGCAGGCAGAGCTTCGGGTGAAATTAGGTAAAAAATTATTCACAGCAGCAGAATCGCAAACCAAACGCACCCAAGTCTTGATCCAAGGCATTAAAGATCAGCAGGAAGCATTCCAAACCAAATTACGCAGCGATATCGGCCAAACACTCAGATCCTACGACCGGTGGATTGGTAAACTTGATGAGCATACCACCCAAGAATCAGCCAAATTACAAGCCCGAATGGACCGCTTAGAATTAACATGGTCTCTCACCGAGAAAAAATTGATCGCAGCTCATAAAGAAAATCAAGCATTACAAAAACAACTACGTCAAAATCATCAGCGTGACCAAGAGCAAACCAAGCGGCTGATCATTAACACCTTTAAATCATTGATTGAAAAAAATGCTTTTACAGTCAGCGACAAAAAAACATCAGAAGCTGCACCGGTACAAACCCAAGAAAACATTTTGGACCAGATGAGTTTGGCAGAACTCAAAGCCATGCAACCGGTGCGCATTGGCCCGGGGCAAACTCGCCAGCAAACATCAGAACCCCACACCACCGAGAGAGAATCTCAAACGGAAAACAATAGCGTGGTGATCCAAGGGCAAAAACAAACGCCACAGCAAGGCACTGAAAATAGCGAGCAGATAACGCCTGCCCAAGAAGAAATCATCGTTGCCCAAACAGCAGAAATTGAGACCCCTAATTGGGAAGACCCCGTCTCGGGGTTAAAGTTGGTGGATCAAGAAATTGAGCAAGAGGCTGGCTTT
>CAZSSX010000214.1:0-4245 GCA_964609545.1 uncultured Phycisphaeraceae bacterium
TCGCCGAACTGCCGCTAAGCCGTTATTTCCCATCCCCAGCTGGCGATATCATCGGGTGCTAGGAAGGTATTCATCACGGCGGCGAGGACTAAGCCGATGGTCATCCAGAATGCGATATCATCGATGAGTTCGACTAGGCCGTAGGTGAATACGCCTATGAGTTGTTTGGAAAAGGTTTGTTTTGTTTGTGTTTTTTCGTTTGTGGGTTTGTTTGTGGCGCAGCAGCTTTGGTTGACGTTGCAAGATGTTTGGCTTGTTGGGGTTTTATTTTGATTGTGTGCTTGGGGGTTTGGCGTGTTTTGTTTTGGGTTGTCTTCGCCGGCCCAGATCAGTGTCATGGTTCCTGCGACTACGGCGCTGATGATGGCGGTGATGGGTCTAACGATTGTCATGAATGGCCCTAGCAAGGCGTAGCTGAGTGCGATGCTGTCTGCGCCGTTTTCTGGTGTGCTGATGAGGAAGCTGACGGTGGCGCCTTTGCTGGTGCCTCGCTCTCGCATGGCCAGTGCTGCGGGGACGACACTGCAGCTACATAGTGGCAGTGGTGTTCCGATAATGGCGGCATTGATGACGGGTTTGATGCCTTGGCCTTTTAGGAATTTATCCATGATGCCTTGGGGGAGCCAAACTTTGATCATGCCCGAGACAATTAAGCCTAGTAGGAGCCAGAGGCCGCTATCTAGGCCGACGATTAAGAGTTGTTCTGAGAATTTTTGTAAGGTTTCCATAGCTGAGATTATACCGCGAATTGCTGTATGGGGGGCGTTTGTTTTTTTGTTTTTTTGGGGGTGCTGGTGTGTTTTTTCTTATTTTCTGATTGCTTTATTTGTTGAAATTATGGGGTATTGTGGTTTAGGTGTTTATAGGACTGTTGAAAATAGGTGTGCTGGGGTGGTGGATTTAGGACTTGGATGTTAAAGGTCGATATACTTTGTATATAGGTTGTGGGCTGCGATGTGTGGTTAATCTTTGCAGTCGAGTGAACAAACAGATTTACTTTTTAATTGATGAGCCAACGATGACAAACCCTTTTGATTATAAGCCTAACGACGCTGCTACGGCAGCGCATACGATTGAAAATTTACCTCATGCTAGGGGCGGGGGTTATGGTGCAGGGATTGGTGATGGTGGTGGGCATTATGTGAACCCGATGGCTAACGGCAGTATGAATCGGTATCGGGAGATGACGGTGGATGAGATGTTGATGGAAAACCGCGTGATTTTCTTGGTGGGGGAGATCAATTATTCTTCTGCTATGAATGTGATTATGAGGTTGCTGTATCTGTCGAATCAGAAAAAAGGGCAGGATATCAATCTTTATATTAATTCTCCGGGTGGGAGTGTTGATGATACGTTGGCGATGTATGACACGATTCAGTTTTTGGATTGTGATGTGGCTACTTATTGTATTGGTAAGGCGATGAGTGGGGGTGCGATTACTCTTGCTGCGGGAACGAAGGGTAAGCGTTATATTTTGCCTCATGCGAAGGTGATGATTCACCAGCCTTATGGCGGGGTGACGGGTCAGGCGACGGATGTTTTGATTCAAGCGGAAGAAATTCAGAAGAGTAAGGCCTTGTTGAATGAGTTGTTGGCTAAGCACTGTGGTCGAGATGCTGCTGAGGTTGCTGCTGATAGTGAGCGGGATAAATTTTTCAGTGCGCAAGAGGCTAAGGATTATGGTTTGGTTGATCAGGTTGTGAGCAAGCGTCCTGAGGAGGAGAAAAAGGTTCTTCATTAAGGAGGCCTTTGGGGGCGGGGTTGGTGTGGATTTATTTAGTCTTTTAAAAAAGCTCTAGGCTGTTTTGGCTTAGAGCTTTTTTTGCGCGCTATTGGGTGGGAGCAAATGGGGCGGGTGGGTTGTGGTGTGTTTTGTGAAAAATGGTGGTTTTGGGGTGGTTTTGGAAAAGATTGGGTGTTGGTTGGTGGGAGGTGTACTTGGCGGTTGATTTGTGGGAGAATGTGGGGTTATGGTTAAGACGTATTTAATATTAGATGGATTGCAGGATTTGAGGCTGGGGGGGGAGCTATCGCGGCGTTGGTATGAGGCTGGATTTGTTAATGAGGTTGATGTGGGTGGGCAGCGGGCTTGGATTGCTCGGCGGGAGGATTGGGATTGGCAAGGGGTAGAGGCGGGATATTTGGCCAAGGGGGGTGATCTGACGGGGGCGGTGGCTGCGGAGCTTGATCGGGAAGCATCTCGGGCGGAAGCTGGGGGATATGGTTATGGTTATGGGAGAAATAAAAGAGGGGCAGGGCTTGAGGAGAGCGGGGCAGAAGGGGGATCTACGGGCGGTAAAGCTGTGGGGGATGATGGGGATCGGGCTTATTTAGGTGATGGGGTTTTGACGGAGGAGGATGTGGATTTGGCGGGGCGGATTGCGCGGGCGTATGGGATTGAGATTCGTGATCGGGTGGGCAATGGGTTTGAAGCAAAAAATGATGGGGACAGGATGTGGTGTCGTGCGGAGATGGAGTATAAGTATCGGGTGGCTAATGTTTTGGTTTATGGTTTGCCTGTTGTGGGGTTGCATTATTTGGATGATTTGCTTTGGATGAAGCTTTTTTACCCATGGTTAACGGGTTTATTGTTGGTTGGTTGGGCGATTTTTGGTGGGGGTTGGCCTTTGGTTTGGAACGGGATAAGCAGTGCGCTTCATTTGCGGTTGACGGGTGATTTGTTGACGGGTGGTTTGATTTTGTGGGCTTATTTGGGGAGTTTTTATGGTGTGGTGGAGATGCTTTGGCGTGATGATGGCTGGTTTGGTGTTGATGGGAGTCGGGGGCAGCCGATGTTGCTTGCTGTGTTTTTGTTGTTGCTGAGTGGGACTTGGGGGCGTTGGCTGGTTTATAAAAATATTAAGCGGTTGGCAGGGTGGGGGGATTTGATTGTTAGGGGGTTTGGGTATTGGGCGGGGGCTTGGCTGCTGGTGAGTTTGATTGGTGGTTATTTTATGGGTTGGGAATTTGGTTTGGGATTTGGTTTGATTTTGCCTGGTGTTGGTGGTTTGGGTGGGATCAATGGTTTGACGCCTGGTGTGAGTAGTTTGCTGGGTGTGCTGGGTTTTGGGTTGTTTTATTTGTTTGGTGGGGAATGGGTGGGGCAGCTTGTTGGTGCAGATGTGGGGGTTGATCTTTTAGAGGGTATGCGGGTGGAAGTAGGTGGGTGTTTTGGCTTGTTAATGCTGTGGATTTATGGGAAACAATGGGGCGGGATGAAGGTAAAGAATGATGGCTAGTGAAAAGAATTTAACACTTATTGCAACTTGTATGTTTGGTTTGGAAGCTGTGGTGGTCCGGGAGCTTTTGGCATTGGGTTATTTGGATGCGAAGAGTAAGGGTAGCGGGCGGGTTGAGTTTAGCGGGGATTATTTAGCGATTGCTCGGGCTAATATGTGGCTGCGATGTGCGGATCGGGTTTTGATTAAAGTGGGTGCTTTTCGAGCGGATGATTTTGGTCAGTTATTTGATGGTGTTAAAAGCTTGCCTTGGGAGGAGTGGATTACTAAGGATTCGCAATTTCCGGTGAAAGGTAGGAGTTATAAATCTCAGTTGAGTAGCGTTCCGGCTTGTCAGAAGATGGTGAAAAAAGCAGTGGTTGAGCGGCTTAAAGGTGTTTATCATATTGAGTGGTTTGAGGAGCCCCAGAGCGGTGGGAAGTGTGTTATTGAAGTGGCGATGCGTGATGATGTGGCTACGCTTACGATTGATACTTCGGGTGAGGGATTGCATAAACGGGGGTATCGTGTTTTGGCGGGGGCTGCGCCGTTGCGGGAAACTTTGGCTGCGGGGTTGGTGTCGTTGAGTTTTTGGGAGGACGGGAGGATGCTGGTGGATCCTTTTTGTGGTAGTGGGACGATTGCGATTGAGGCGGCATTGATTGGCCGTAATATTGCTCCGGGTCTTAACAGGCGGTTTGCGGCGGACGATTGGCCTATGATTGGTGATGAGATTTGGGAGGAGGCATTGACCCAGGCGCGTGATGTGCAGAAGAAGAAGTTGGAAGTGAAAATCGCGGGTTATGATATTGATGGGGATGTGCTTGATTTGGCTAGGCATCATACGAAGTTGGCTGGTGTTGAGGGTGATATTCACTGGCAGGAGAGGGCTTTTGAGGATTTGGGTGGTAAGAGTGAGTATGGTGTGATGGTTACGAATCCGCCTTATGGGAGAAGGATTGGCGTGGGGGTGGGTGGTGGTGGAGAGGGGGATGTTGAGGCCGCCCATGACGCCAAAGGCGACGAG
>CAZSSX010000215.1:0-4193 GCA_964609545.1 uncultured Phycisphaeraceae bacterium
TCATTCGATTTGAACGAAACGCCGTCTGAAATGGGTGGTTTTTAGAAGGGCTCAAGAGAATAAAATCACCATGAACACGCAAAATAGCGTGCCCAATCGATTCGGATTATACTGTCAACATGGCCGCCAAAGTGAATCAAAATCGAGTACATCCAGCCAGGCAAGCCTTAACTGAACGCATACAGCCAGCGGCACAACAAAACGATTCGCTATCGTTGGCTGAACAAGCACCGGTTTGCAAGCCTTTTAGAAGTACAAGAACGTGCCACCAAGCGGCTTTGGTTTAATAACCACCAGTAGGCTTGGCCACTGCCAACAATGGCTATCCGCCACTATAGGCATCGTGTGAGATCAAGACAATCAAGCTTAACCCTCCACGTTTAGCCACTGCTAAAAATGGAGGGAGTACCCCGCGATATCATTGAGCCACGAAGCGGAATGATCAAAAAAACCCTCCCCACTAAACGCGGATGAACCTTTTTTTTGGATTTCTTTTTAAGGTGATGGGAGGTTACACGTATTGAGTTATTGGGGGGCAATTGCAAACGAGATTGCGGTCGCCGTAGGGGTTATCGATGCGGGCTACGTGAGGCCAAAATTTATGGGCTTTGAGGTAGTCGAGGGGGTAGGCTGCTTTTTGTCTGGAATAGGGGTGATCCCATGTGTCGGCGCAAACTTGTTTTGCGGTGTGTGGGCTGGATTTGAGTACGTTGTTTTGGGGGTCGGCTTGGCCTTGCTGAATTTCTTGGATTTCGTTTCGGATTTGAATCATCGCATCGCAGAAACGATCTAGCTCTCCTTTGGATTCGCTTTCGGTGGGTTCGATCATGAGTGTGCCTGGTACGGGGAAGCTCATGGTTGGGGCGTGGAATCCGTAGTCCATCAACCGCTTGGCGATGTCTTCTACTTTGATGCCGGCGAGTTTTTCGAAATGGCGACATTCGATGATGAGTTCGTGGGCGACGCGGCCGTTGACGCCTGTGTATAGGACTTGGTAGCTGTCTTTGAGGCGTTGTGCGATGTAGTTTGCATTGAGGATCGCGACTTGGGTGGCAAGTTTGAGTCCGCCGGCTCCCATGAGCATGATATAGAGATAGGAGATGGGTAGGATGCTGGCGCTGCCATAGCCTGCTGCGGAGATGAGTCCCATGGCTTCTTGCCCGCCGCTGGTGCCTGGTCCGGTGAGGGGGTGGCTTGGCAAAAAGGGTAGGAGATGTTGGGCTACGCAGATGGGTCCGACGCCTGGTCCGCCTCCGCCATGGGGGATGCAGAAGGTTTTGTGTAGGTTGAGATGGCAGACATCTGCGCCTATGTCACCGGGGCGACATAGGCCGACTTGTGCGTTCATGTTGGCGCCATCCATATAAACTTGTCCGCCGAATTGATGGACGATATCGCATATTTCTTTGATGGATTCCTCAAAGACGCCATGGGTAGAGGGGTAGGTGATCATGATGGCGGCGAGGTCGTTTTGATGGGCTTGGCATTTTTCGCGTAAGTCATCGACATCGACGTTGCCTTGGGTATCGCATTTGACAGTGACCACGCGCATGCCTGCGACGACGGCGCTGGCGGGATTTGTGCCATGGGCGGAGATGGGGATGATGCAGATATTTCGATCGCCTTGCCCGCGTGATTGGTGGTAGGCGGCGATGGCAAGGAGCCCGGCGTATTCGCCTTGGCTACCGGCATTGGGCTGAAGGGTTGTGCCCGCAAAGCCTGTGATTTGTGCGAGCATGATTTCTAGCTCGCTGATCATTTCGAGATAGCCTCGGACTTGGTCTTCGGGGACAAAGGGATGAATGCCGCCAACGACATCCCAGGTTACGGGGAGCATCTCGCTGGTGCCGTTGAGTTTCATGGTGCAGCTACCTAAGGGAATCATCGATGTGGTGAGGCTTAAGTCTCGGCTTTGTAGGCGGTGTAAATATCTGAGCATTTCCGTTTCGCTATGGTAATGATTAAAAACGGGGTGCTGCATGAAATCGCTTGAGCGGACGAATTGCTTGGGATAGCGGTCATCAAAATCTGATTCGTTGATTAAATCATCGATGGCGAAATCAACGCCTTCGCCGCCATTGAAAACACCAATTAAAGTGTTGATGTCATGTCTGCTTGTGATTTCATCGACGCTGACACCTACACGGTCATCGTCTATTTTTCTGAGATTCAGTTCGTATTTCACGCCGATACCTAGGATGTAGTCGGCTCGTCCGGTGCCTACGTGAACTTCTAGGGTATCGAAAAATAACCCTTGAACCACGTTGATATCGGTTAAGCGGTTAAGCCCGGCTTTGAGCAATTGGGCAAAGCCATGGACGCGGTCGGCGATGCGTTTAAGCCCTCGTGGGCCGTGGTAGCTGGCATACATTCCAGCCATGATGGCTAATAAAACTTGGGCGGTGCAGATATTGCTAGTGGCTTTATCGCGCTTGATGTGTTGCTCTCGTGTTTGAATAGCTAAGCGATAAGCGATATCGCCTTGGCTATCTTTACTGATGCCTACGATCCTGCCTGGGAGCTTGCGGATATATTTTTCTCGGGTAGCCATGTAGCCAGCATGAGGCCCACCAAAGCCCATGGGCACACCAAAACGCTGGGCGCTGCCGACGACGACATCTGCGCCGAAATCTCCGGGTTCGCGGAGCATGGTTAGGGCGAGCAAGTCTGCGGCGACGACGAAGAGCCCGCCTTGTTGGTGGATTTGTTGGGCGATTTTTTCGAAATTTTCGATGCGGCCTAAAGAATCGGGGTATTGGGCGATGGCGCCACAATAGTCTCCGTCGCTAAACTCAGCAGATAGGATGTCGCCGATGACTAAATCTAAGCCAATGCCGTTGGCACGGGTTTGCATGATGGCGATGGTTTGGGGGTGGCAGCGATCGGAGATGAAAAATTTGTTTTTTTTGCCCCGACACACGCCAAAGCACAGATTTGCCGCTTCGGCAGCGGCTGTCCCCTCGTCAAGCATGGAGCTATTGGCCACTTGCATGCCTGTTAGATCGCAGACCATGGTTTGAAAATTGAGCAGTGCTTCTAGGCGGCCTTGGGAAATTTCCGCTTGGTAAGGTGTGTACTGGGTATACCAGCCTGGGTTTTCTAAGATATTGCGTTGAATGACAGGGGGAGTGATGGTGCCGTAATAACCCATCCCGATAAAACTGCGATAAACATTATTGCGAGAAAGCTTGCTCTTTAAATCCTCAAGTAGTTCGGATTCACCGCGCGGGCCTCCTAGTTGAAGTTCCCCTTCCATTCGGATGCTGGCGGGGACTGTGTTTTGGATGAGACTTTCTAGCGAGTCTTCTCCTAATAGGTCTAACATTTCGACGATTTGGCCGGCATTAGGCCCGATATGGCGCCTTAGAAATGAATCCGATGGGGCCAAGTCACCGAAGCGCAAACCCGCTGCGCGGCTTGTACGGTCGGCCGAGGAAGTGTCATCTAAAAGTTCTAATAACTCATTGCGACGTTGTGCTGTTAATTGCTCTGTACTCATCATTATCTGCCTTTTATTTGTAAAACCAATCAGATCTTTCTCGCTTAATCAATCCATAAATTAAGCATGAACCCCGCCAAACAGCTCCAAAAACACGATCAATAGTCCCCGCTCTTTGGAGCTGCTTTCTCCCCAAACAGGCTAAGCATTCTAACAAAAACCTTAAAGCCCAACAAACAGCGGGCTATTGATTTTCCATTATGCTAGAAAAAAGTACACCATTTGGGTTGGGAAAGCCAGAGGAAGTGATTGGAGGGAAGGCGTGTTGAGTTTTACTGGGATCAATAGGGATCGCATGAATGAAGGTTTTAAGTTTGAGCCAGTGTTGTTTTGGATGCAAGTGTAGGAGATAGATTGATCTTGCCATATGGTAGATTTGGCCATCTCTCATCGAGCGGTGGTTCGGGCCAAATGAGGTGGCGATGGAAAACAAAAAAAGAGTTTTTTACGGTTGACAATAGTGGTAAATTATGTGAATATACGACTCTATGATAATCTGGAGAGGTGGCCGAGTGGCTGAAGGCACCGGTTTGCTAAATCGGCGTAGGTTTTAGAACCTACCACGGGTTCGAATCCCGTCTTCTCCGCTTTCACAAGGAACACCACGGTAGCGCGACTGTTATTGCAAAATAACAGCAGTTACTGCGGTGTTTCTTTTTGTTTACTGATAAATGATTTTTAGAGACGGGATTAG
>CAZSSX010000216.1:0-2860 GCA_964609545.1 uncultured Phycisphaeraceae bacterium
ATATTCTACATTAAATGTGCTAAGGCTTATCGCTTAGGTGGCTTAGGCGGTTACCTTTTCCCCATCGCCTTGTTTTGAAATCAATTCACACAACATACGATATACCTAACACTTACAATCCTTGCACATTTCCAGATGATTTTAAAAATAATCTCCTTGCTCCTCGTAATTTCCAATTTACACGTTATATTAAATGCCCCTCAGGAGTATTTTATCAGTGAGACGATCTCGTAAACCTATCATTATCGCTTCGCGCAAGAGTCCACTTGCACAAGCACAAGCAAACGCTGTGGGCAAAGCCCTAGCTAAACTTAATCCTAAGATTGATATTCAGTTTAACTGGATTGAATCAGAAGGCGATCAGCATTTGAACACACCACTCTCCGAGCGAGGGGGCAAGGGGTTATTTACACGATCTATTGAGGGGGCATTGCTTAATCAGAGCGCGGATATTGCTGTTCATTCGCTTAAAGATATGCCGACGCAAGAGCCTGAAGGCTTAACGTTGGCAGCAATCCCCAAGCGGGCAGATCACCGGGACTGCTTGGTTTCGGCATCGGGCTATGAATCGCTTGCGGACATCCCGCTCAATGCGACTCTGGGCACCTCAAGCCCTAGACGCATCGCGCAAATCAAGCAATTGCGCCCGGATATACAAACGCATCTCTTCCGCGGAAACGTTAATTCGCGGATTGAGAAAATCATCGATCAGAAACAATTTGACGCTACGTTGATGGCTGTGGCGGGGCTTAAGCGCGCGGGCTTATCTCAGTATGCGCAAAATCCTTTAGCTATAGAAGAAATCCTGCCGGCGGCTTGCCAAGGGGCTTTGGCGATCCAATGTCGGGCTGATGACCACGTCACGCTCACGCGATGTTTGCCTTTAAATCACGCATTTTCCGCGGCGGCGGTACATGCGGAAAGACAAATCTTAAGTTTACTCCAAGGCGATTGCCATTCGCCCATCGCTATCTACGCTCAATCCACTTCCAAAAACGATAAAGCGGGATACCACATCCAAGTCAAAGTCCTCTCGCCAGATGGCACGCAATGCATTCAAACACAAGAGACGGATACGATCAAAGAAATGCGTAGGCTTATTAAACGTATCGCTAAAAACCTCATCGAGCAAGGGGCCAAAGAGCTGCTGCAAGACGCTGCGCGCCAGATTAAAGAGCAGTTGATTATTAAAAAATTCTAAGCAGGGATTAGGAAAAACAAAACGAGATTGTCGCGGTTGATTTGCTTTGGGCTATGCGCTGTCATTAAGAGAGCAAATGGATATGCGCGGGGCGGGGATTTTTGTGCGGGTTTGTTTTGAGATGTAGGATGGATTGGGCTCATGTTTTTTTCTGATTAAGCACATCCACGCAGGCTTGTTCGAAATGGTTGATCATTTTTTTGAGTGAATAGGTTGGGGCTAATTGTTTGGCGGCGTGGCGGTAGGGGGTTAGGTCGTGGGTGATGATGCGTTGGAGTTGGTCGGCCATGTTTTGGGGGTTTTGGTCTTTGAAAAAAAGTCCCCAGCCTTTGTCTTGGATGAGTTCTAGATGGGGGTCGATATCTGAAGCGAGGATGGGCAGGGTTGAGGCCATGGCTTCGAGGACGACGTTGGGCATGCCTTCTTCGCGCGAGGAGCTGACCATCAATAGGGCATTGTCTAGGAGCCAGAATTTGTCGGGTCCTTTTTTGACGCCTACGGTTTTGATGATGTCTTGGAGGGCGTATTGGCTGATCATGTTTTGGATTTGGGGCAATGATTGGCCGTCGCCTGCGATGATGTATTGGAGTTTTTGTTGGCGGAATAGCTGTTGTTTGAGCTTGACGGCTTGGACGGCGATATCTTGTTGTTTGACGGGGCAAACGCGGGCTAAGTGGAGTATAAATTTTTGTTTTTCTAGGCGGAGTTCTTGTGCGAATGTGGGTTTGGGGATGTGGCGTGTGGCGCTGAGGTCTTTTTGGTGTTGCTGTAGGTCGATGCCGTTGGGGGCCATGACGATGGGGGGTAGGTTTTGGCCACAGACTTGGGTGAGGCGTTTATTTATCCATCGTGAGATGGCTACGATTCGGTCGGCGCGTTGGTATCCGCGCTGAATGGTTTTGAGTACGCCTCTTTTTTTGAGTGCGTGGAAATTAGGGTAGAGGTCGCCGCCTCGGGGTGAGATGATGAGTTTGAAGTCGAGCTTGTCTTTGACTTTTGATGCGGCGTAGCCTGTGGGGTAAGCGTAGAATGCGATCATGACTTGGAATTTCCATGCTTTGTGTGCTTTTTTGATGGCGTGTGCGATTAGGCCTGGGTAGAGGTGCATGGCTGGTGGTCGGCGATAGCGTCTGACGGGATAGGGGGTGTTGGGGAATGGCCCTTGGGCTTGGCAGAGGACGGTGACGGTGTGTCCTTTGGCGATGAGTCCTCGGACGATGCGATCGGCTGCGCGTTCTGCGCCACCTGTGGCGGGTAAGAAGTTGGGGGTGTATAGGCAGATTTTCATGGGGTTAGTATAACGCAATTCGATTTTGGGTGAAGGGTTACGGTTTGGCGCAGCGGTGTGAAGTATTGAGGTTATTTAGGTGATTGCGGAGTTGGGGGTGGGCTTATGAAAAGTTTGGAGATGAGACGTTTGGCTATTAAAAAAAACCGCGCTGAGGGGCGCGGTTTTTTGGGAGAGGTATTTTTTGGGTGTGGCGTGGTGGGCGTTATGTTTTGTGTGGTTATTTTTGTGTGGATCGGCGGAGGGTGAGTGGGAGTAGGGCGAGGAGGGTTAGGAGGGTTGCGGGTTCTGGTATGGATGTTTTTGCTGGGTGGGCGAAGTGGTTTCTGACAGCGAAGAGGTCTGCTAGGTCTACTGTGCGGTCATGATTG
>CAZSSX010000216.1:2960-4172 GCA_964609545.1 uncultured Phycisphaeraceae bacterium
GAAGTGGTTTCTGACAGCGAAGAGGTCTGCTAGGTCTACTGTGCGGTCATGATTGGCGTAGCCTTTGGGGTTATTGGTGCCGAGGTATCGCTTGACGTTGTCTAGGTCGCTTTGGTTGATTTGGCCATCGTTGTTTGTGTCGCCTAGCTTGGGGGCTGGTGTGGGGATGAGCTGGATATCGTTTCCGTCACCGCCTTTGTAGGTTATGCGGAAGGCGATGTCTTGGAAATAGGCGGCGATGTCATTTTCTGTGAGGTTGTCGAATGTGCCGGTGCGGGTTCCGCCTATTTCAAGGAGGGAGATATTTTCGTTTTCGTTGAGAAAGCTTAGGTTAACTAGGTCATCTGTTAGGATGTTTAGTTGACCGTTTAGGGTTGCGTTGCCGTTGATGTCGATGAAGGGGGTGCGGGCAGTGGATAGGGATAAGTTGAGGGTTGAGTGGTTGGCGTTGCTGTGTATTTTTAGATTATTTTGGATGATGAGTTGTGCCTGATCGGAGATGTTGAGGGTTGCTTGGCCCGCTGAGTAGATATTTAGAGTACGGGTTGTCCATTTTGAGTTTAGGCCTTGTATGTTGACAGTGCCGTTTGCGCTAGCGTATAGGCTGTGGCCGATGCTTGCAGTGAAGGAGTCAACCGCTGCGCCTTTTGTGATATTGAGTGTGCCTTGGCCTGAGAAGAAGCCGATATAGACGTTGGCTGTCCATTTTGATCCTGGGCCTTGTACGTTGACCGTGCCGTTGGAACCAGTGTTTCTGCCTAGATATGTGATACCTGTAGTCGTCACTGTTGCATTATTTTTTATATTGAGTGTGCCTTGGCCAAAGTGGCCGACTGCCATTCCCCCGGTTGTCCATTTTGAATCGGTGCCTTGTATATTGGCTGTGCCTTTTGATCCAGTTCCTTGGCCTATGAATACGCTGCCTGAGTTAGCTGTTGCGCCCTTTGTGATGTTGAGTGTTCCTTGGCCGAAGTGGCCGACGGTTAGTTTATCGGTTGTCCAGTTTGAGCCTGTGTCTTGTATGTTGACGGTGCCGTTGGAATTAGCGAGTTTGCTGCTGCCGCTGTGGCCAATGATGACAGAGTGAGGGCGAAAAATAGAGCTGACGCTAGTTTTTGAGCCATAGATAGAGATCACTTTAGCGCCTTTTGTGATATTCAGTGTGCCTTGGCCTAGGTCGCCGACGATGAGTTTTTTCATGGTTGTCCATTT
>CAZSSX010000217.1:0-4145 GCA_964609545.1 uncultured Phycisphaeraceae bacterium
GCCTTTTTGGCTTAACTCATATCGCAATGCATCTAGGTCTTGATCCGTAAATTTCAGGTCTGCTGAACCGGAAAATTCTTTGCGCAAATCATCAATCAGATGATCGATAGCAGGCTTACCGGCAAGCTCTTCCTCAATGCCTTGACGCGGGTCTTGAAACGTACGCGTGCCTCCGCGATTTTGCACCTCTTCTAAAACCATCCCCGAGCTACGCTCAAAGGTCGCGTCGGCTTTATATTTACGAGGCAAAAACATGCTCACCCCTAGCGTTAAAATCACCACGATAAACGCAGGAAAAACAAAATGCCACTTATATCGGACAAGGATATCTCCAAGTTCTAACAACGCTTTTGAATGTGTGTTATCGTGGCTCATCGCCTTGAAACTCCCTATTACTTATTGTTGCCACTTTTTCCATAAGGCGGTGCATTAAGACCGGTATCCAACGAATTGGTACCATTGACCACACGACTCACACCCGAGATGGGTAACAAGAACTGCTGCATCGCATAGCCCACTTCCGCGTAACCGTTGGCGGGTACATAAATAATATCGCCCTCCTCCAAGATCGCGTTAAAATGCGTGTCCCCACGATGGATCATCCGTGTAAAATCAATCGTCATGCGGCGGATTTCTTGGCGATCTCGACTCGGACGCAAAATCTGAATCTTAGTCGAATCCGCCAGCCGCGTCGGCATCGCCAGAGCCAAGGTTTCTAGCACCGTGTTGGCCCCATCATAAGGAAAACCGCCCGAGGTACTAACCTCGCCAAAAACATAAATCTTCTTACTGTTATAACCCACCACCCGCACATGAATCTCTGCATCTTCATAATATTTCTGAGACTTTTTAGAAATCAATTCCCCGACTTCTTCAACCGTCATCCCCGCGACATAAACGCTACCAATCAGAGGCAGCGTCAACTTCCCGTCAGGCCGAATCATCTCTTGATGATCATCAATTTCCCGAAAACGTTTCGAACTCAACAACAACACATCAGGCGGCGCCACACGATACTCAGTCGAACTAACCATCTTAGGCTCGAAAGGAACAAACGCGCCATAGTCGGTATAAACAGGAATGTCCGCACAGCCAAACAACGCTGTCACCACAGCCGGCAAGCTCAATAATCTAAATAATTTCTTCATCACCAATCTCCTCATCGGGCACCTCTTTAACTAAAGAGCCCGCTGATCCCAAAACTTCGGAAAAGTACGCAAGACCAACATCACATCATGCCTAAAACTCTGATGACGCAAATACAAAAAATCATAAGCTAACTTCCGACGAACCCCACGGACATCATTAGCATAACCATTGCGCACTTGGGCCAAGCCGGTCAAACCTGGCTTAACCGACAGACGGCGGGCGATGTGGGGTATCTCCTCACGCATACGGGCAAACATCTCCGGACGCTCGGGCCTAGGCCCCACCAAGCTCATCTGCCCCCATATAATATTCCAAAGCTGTGGCAATTCATCCACATGCGAGCGGCGCATCCAACGACACCCCCGACCCACACGCTCATCTGAAGCATCCGCAAATTGAGCCCCGTCAGCCGACTCGGCATCCACAGCCATCGTTCGGAATTTATAAATCCGGAATAACCAGCCATCACAACCCACACGCCATTGACGATAAAACACAGGCCCGCGAGTAAATAATTTAATCCAAATCACACAAAACAGAATCACCGGACTCAGCAATAGCAAGCAAAACAAAGCCCCGCACAAATCAAACAAACGCTTGAGCCTAGGGCTCGGGTGGCGCCAATCCGACGGCAGCTGATGACCCGTCATTTCAATATTCAATTTTTCGCACGTCATCACACTTCCTCTCCTGCACATCCATGGTGCATATCCGAAACAGATCAAACTGCTTAACAGTCGTATCGGGTCGATCAATTAACCACTTAACCCGCTTATACCCCCCAGGTAAGACAGGACAATCAAGCCAAAATAAACAGTTAAAACATCTCTGCCTCCAATGCCTCAATTACCGATAATACCGATCAGCCCAACCGCCTCGCACCGCCAGCTGCCACAAGATAGGCCCTCAGAAAAGCAAACCCCCCTTCATTTTTTTTGACATTTTACCGCTCCACGACTTGCCCAAATAACCCCGACAAGGTAATCTACCGATCCCCATTGCGGGCGTAGCTCAATTGGATAGAGCACCTGACTTCGGATCAGGAGGTTGATGGTTCGAGCCCTTCCGCCCGTATTGACAAAAAATGCTAGGCCGCGTCTAAAAACGTAGCCTAGCATTTTTTATAAACACTGATTAAACACTTAGATTCCCCCCCGCCAGCTCAGCGCTCCCGCACACAACCTAGATCAACCACCACGCCACCTTCGATATAATAATCCACATTAAGCACCCCTTTTTGCACAAAAGCCAGCACGACAAACCCCGCTCCCAACCGCTGGGCAAGGGCTAAATCCAGCTGCCCCGGCCCCGCATATTTTCGCCGGTCAAAGTCCTGTGCATGAAAATGATAATGAAACAAACCCACATACAAATCCTCCATCATCCCCAGCGAAGGACTAAAACGCAGGTCATCGCCCTTCACCACCGAGCCATACCCCACTGCCCCAAACACCCCACCCATACGCTTTGCATCGCGTTTATCTCTTGCATGAGCCCCATGATGCGCAATATGATCCGCACCCTTGCCATCGCCTCGCGTGCTGATGATGCGCATGACTCCGCCATACTCGCGTGCTTTATCTTTTTGATCCGCGTAGGCTTGTTTGAAAAGATTCGCCACCAATTGGCCGTTTAAATGATCTAATAAATAAGATAAGCTCAACCAGTCGCCCCAACTCAACTGCTGCTTTAATGCTTGCATCTGCTGAGCGTGGCTAGGCACCCAGTCGCCTGGCTCTACCCCCGCTTGAAAATGCTGCTTTGCCCGAAGCTGCCGACCGACTTTCTCCGCCAAAGTTTTGACATCAAGACTCAGCGCTGCCCGATCCGCCGCTGCCAAAACCCCTAGATGCCTCAAGCATAGCCCCTCGCGCTGGGCATTGCTCAACGCTTTGGCCAACGCTTTAAGTCTACGATAATAGACCGCATGCCTAGGCGCGCGTAATGCGCCAAGCCAAATCAGCTCCTCCCGATGGCGCACCAATACGCCGAGATCCATCAGCCCCGCGCGCAAATCTGACTCGAGCAAACTGGTCCCCTTGCTTACCCGCAAATAAGCCATTGCCTCTTGACGTCCGACTAATCTCACCCACACCTCCCACGCTTCGATCTGCGGAACAAT
Source organism: uncultured Phycisphaeraceae bacterium (assembly GCA_964609545.1). Classification (GTDB taxonomy): domain Bacteria; phylum Planctomycetota; class Phycisphaerae; order Phycisphaerales; family Phycisphaeraceae; genus CAZSSX01. Next base: position 3,272 of record CAZSSX010000217.1, read on the forward strand.
GCCTGCCTTTCCCCGAAAAACCTCTAGCACCACACGCTCTAGGGTTTGGCCTGGGTACAATTTTTTCAACGCTTTCACCCCAGCCCATTGATTTGGGTTCCCCTTTAAATCCACCCGTCTCAGGCTCCGCACGATCCCAGCCGTCCAGTCCCGCCACCCTCGTTTGGCACCCATCAACATCACAGCACTGCGCACCCGCTCGGAGCTGATCTGGTGCAGCAGCTTGCCCATTTTTTCTCGAAACTCCTCCTGATCCCGCTCCACCAAATAGCCTAGCACTTCTTGCCAGAACCGATCCTCCCATTGCCCCCGCGCCCGACAGATCAGCTGATACATCGCCCGCTGGGCCTCGGGCGTCTGTTTTTTCTTTATCGCTTCAAACGCCAACCGGCGCATCTCGATATCCCCCCCATCTTGAAAAAATAATCCATAAACCCGATCCGCCCGCATCTCCCGCATCTCTTGACAGCCACCCATCCCACAAGACAGCGCCCCCAATAAAACCCAAGCATAACGTTTTAACCACATCGCAGCGCCTCCCAAGCGTTATTCAAGCCCCACGTCCAAATCATCGCGATGCCTAGGCCTAGCCATCTTCAACCCCGCACATCGTCTGCGCACCCGCCTCATAATCGCCTCGCCCTCCGCGCTGTCGCCATAAACCCAATGGCCAGTCAACTCACGGATTTCAATCGCCCCGCTGGTGTCCATCAAATTAAAGCCGCTCATTCTCCCCTTGCCCGCCTGCAATTGCTCAAGCTTAGCTTTACCCGCTGGCGAATATCTTTCTAACCAACCGACCACTCGGCCCCCGCTCCCACATTCAAAAACTTTCATCCTCACCGATTCATGCCCGCCAGGACCCACCCCCGGA
>CAZSSX010000218.1:0-4111 GCA_964609545.1 uncultured Phycisphaeraceae bacterium
ATTGCTCGCCGAAAACACACCATTCAAGGCCGTCAATGAGGGTGTTTTTGTAGAAGCAGGGGTTTATAGAAGGGCTCATTTGTCATAAGTATATCCTCCACAAGATTATAACAAATTCCATATTCATCACTCAACAAAGCGACAGAATACTCCAAGGCAGAGAGATTGATTGCTAATTTAAGGGGCAAATTAACGTTTGTCTCCAGAGGACGAGATTCGAACTCGCGGTAGGTCCAAAAGATAGAATCTCTTTTATAAGACGGCGCCAAACCAGTGAAAAATTCCCACGCAGAATCATTTGCCTTGATCTGCTTTTCATACGCTTTGGCAAGCGGCACATTCCGATCTTCAGAACAATACCCATACACATCGGATCTCTCATTAAAGAGCTCCATCCCCGCAGGCTTCATCTTCCCAAGCTCTATCAGCGCTTTGACCTTCTTCACATTCACAGCACTCCACCCACTCGTTTTCTTGCGAGGCGTAAAGCGGATCTTATAACTTTCCTTATCAATCGTTTTTCGTATACCATCAATCCACCCAAAACAAAGCGCAACATCAACCGATTCAGACCACGTAAGACTAGCCCGCCCCGTACTTTTCTTATAATAACCCACCCAAAGCTCACCAGCACCAGCATGCGTTTCTAACCAATCGCTAAGCGCTTCTTGGTTATTAAAAAAAATCACATCTTCCACTCGCTAGTCTCCAACCTTACCCACTAAATCCCCGCCACCGCCACCACAATCTTCTCAACCACATCCGCCAAAGGCTCATGCAGTTTCGCCCCCGCCGCCCGCGCGTGCCCGCCGCCGCCAAACTGCCCCGCAAAATCGCTCACATTGATCGCATCATCCCCAGGCTTACTCCTGAAACTCATCCGTACCGGATCCCCCACATTAACTCCCTCACTAATCAGCACCACCATCTGCACAGTCTCCACCATCTGCGGATAATCAATCAGCCGCTCCGTCTCCTCCATCAGCGCCCCCGTCTCCGCAAAATCCTCCTTCCGCAGCACCATCACCGCCACCGCACCATCGCGATAATACCGAATACTTTGCAATCCTCGCACCATCAAATCCAGCTTCTGCACCCGCATACTATTTTCCTGCACCAAATACATCCCCGCATGATCAACACCACGACTAATCAATTCAGCCGCCCAACGATGTGTCCGAGGCGTCGTATTACTAAACCGAAACCAACCCGTATCCGTAGCAATCCCCAGATAAAGCGCCTCATTAATAATCGCCAGCCCCTTCAATTTCTCCTCCCCAAACCCATCCACAATCTCCCCCACAATCTCCGCACACGCCGCTGCTCCCGTATCAATAAACAAATGCTTAGCCTCAATATCCCCCTGCAAATGATGATCCACAACCAGCATCTTATCCTCCCGCCCGCTCAAAACATCCTTCATCTCAGACACTTGGCTCCACGCCCCTGTATCCACCACCACAATCAAATCAAGCTCACCCAAACCAAAACCCTCACCAAAAATTTCCAAATCCCCCGCACCCTTCAACCCACCCAAGCTCCCAGGCACAGGCCCCATCACCACCATCCTCACCGTCTTACCCAAAAACTTCAGCGCCGAACCCAAAGCCACCACACTGCCAAACGCATCACCGTCGGGCTTAGCATGGGTCGTAATCAAAACCCGATTGGCCCCTCTTAAAAGCTCAACCACTTGATCTTGGTCACAATTAGTCCGTGGGTGCATCGCCATATTCTTACCTACTTTTCTTTTAAATAAACTGCCCCGCTAAGCCTTCCCAAAAAAGCATCACTTCCAAGCAGCAAAGATTAACCCCACCCAACCAACCAACCAACCCCCAACCCACCCGCCAAACTAAAAAACACCCAATTCCCCCCAGCTCCGTATTTTCTCAACATCTCTGCCAAGCTGTTTTTTCAGCTCCTGCACATCCGGAAATTTCACCTGCCCGCGCACCCATCTAGCAAATCCCACCGTCACCTCTTGATCATAAAGATCCCCCTCAAAATCTAAAAGATGCACCTCTAAAACCGTCCCCCCCCGCCCGCCCAACGTCGGCTTCTCCCCCACACTAATCGCCCCCAGCCGCTCCCTCTGATCGGGCAACATCACCCGCCCCCCATACACGCCATGAGGCACAAAAACCCGATCCGCCAAATGCGACCAATCAATATTTAGCGTAGGCATCCCCAGCGTCCTGCCCATTTTCTCCCCCGCAACCACCCTCCCCCGCACCTCAAAAGCCCGACCCATACACCGCTTAGCATCCGAAACACGCCCCCGCAAAATCAGCTCCCGAATAAAAGTACTACTCACATTAACCGTCAGCTGATCATCCAAGCACACCCGCTGCTCCCCCACAATCGCCACCTCAAACCCACGCCCTTGACTCATTTCCTCAAGCAATGCCACATCCCCTCCCCTGTTTTTTCCAAAACGAAAATCCTCTCCCTCAACAAAGCCCACCGCCCCATGATCCACCAGCAGCATCTCAATAAAATCCCTAGGCGCCATCTCCAAAAGCTGCCGGCAAGGCGTTATCACCACCACACGATCACAACCCGCCGCCTTCAAATACCCAACCTTATCATGAATCCCCAAAATCCCCCTAGGACCCCGACTCTCCCCAAGCACCCCCGCAGGATGCGGATGAAAAGTAACCGCCTTCACTATCGCCCCCACCTCATCAGCCATCACCCGCGCACGCTTGACGATCGCTTGATGCCCAAGATGCACGCCATCAAAATTACCAATTGTTAAAACAGACCGATCACTCATCACCATAGAATACCATATCCCCGCCGATGCCTCACCCCTAAGACGATTTTTGTGGTTCTAATCGCTCCTCAGCACCCCCAGCATCTCCCCCACTTTCCGACGTCGCCTCACTAGGCGCCCGCCCAGTCTCTAAAAAACTAAGCACTTGCTCCACATTTTCTTTCCCCCCGATCACCAGCGGAACCCGACAATGAATGCTCGTCGGCTTCTCCTCCAAAATACGGCGGTCTTTCCCCGCAATGGCCAAACCCCCCGCATGCTCAGCAATCATCGCCAAAGGATTCGCCTCATACATCAGCCGAAGCTTACCCCCAGGCTGCTTAGTCGTCGGCGGATACAAAAAGACACCCCCCTTAAGCAAAATTCTGTGAAAATCAGAAACCAAACTACCCACATATCTCATGCTGCAACTCCCCCCGTTTTGATCCTTAGCCCAATCCAAATACTGCTTATATTCCTCCGGAAAGGTGTGCAAATAAGCCTCATTCACCGAGTACTGCGTCGTCAACGATGGCATCTGCAAATTTTCTTTAGAAAGCATAAACTCCCCGCAATTAGGGTCCAGCGTAAACATATGCACCCCACCACCACTGGTGGTATAAACCAAAACCGTGCTGCTCCCATAAATCACATAACCCGATGCCACCTGCTGCACCCCAGGCTGCAAAACCGCATCGTCAATTTTCTTGGCCCAAGAAGGCCTCTCCAAAATCGTAAAGATCGTACCCACTGGCACATTGCAATCAATATTAGAAGACCCATCAAGAGGATCAAACATCACAATATATTTCCCCTTACCGCTAGTATCCTGCAAAACCCGAGGCTCATTATCCTCTTCACTAGCAATAATAGCCACATTGTGCCGATAACCCAGCGTACGTATCAACGCCTGATTGGCAATCAAATCTAACTTCTGAACAATTTCACCCTGCACATTTTCCCCCCCTCCCGCATCACCCAGCACATCGCTTAACCCCGCGCTACGAACCTGCGATGCGATAATTTTAGTAGCCAAACAGATCGACGCCAAAATCGCATTAAGCTCACCCGTAGCCTCCGGGTGCCCGTGCTGCTGCTCTAAAATATGCTGATCGATCGAGACTAGCCCGCCACTATGTTTTTCATTGGTCATCATTAAACACCTTCGTTTTACTTTTTTTATTTTTGATTTCACCAGTTCCATCCCGCCTTTAGCTAAACAACATTCGCTAATAGTATACCCGCTGTCGCTCACCATACTATCGGCACCTTCAACCTATAAAATGATACGCCTTTTTTTTCCACAGCTTACCCCTGCCAACCCCCCCCCAAATCGTGTAAAATAAATCTCTC
>CAZSSX010000219.1:0-4073 GCA_964609545.1 uncultured Phycisphaeraceae bacterium
ACGGTTACCACTTCCGACGGCTGGACGCGGGGCACGCTTAAGCCCGAGGCATCGGACAAGGGCACGGATCTTCGCGAGCGGTTGGGCCGATTGACTTTGTCGCGCGGCTGGGCGATGCGAGAGATTCGACATGAGACCGCTAGCTTGGAACAATTTTTTGTAAACATTACACAGGCCAAGCATGAGCCCTTGACCTTGATTTAAGATGTTTGCGTATCGGCAGCACGAGGATGAATGATGTTGAAAGATCATAAAATTTTAACCATTGCAGGCCGCGAGCTGATGTGCTTGTTCTACTCTCCCATTGCCTATATTGTCCTTGCGCTTTTTAGCTTGGGGCTGACGCTGATTTTTTTTCAGTATACGCTTTATCTAGGCGGCCCGGCGGATATGCGTTTTACTTTTGGATGGGTGATTTGGTTGCTGATGTCTCTTTCGCCAGCGATTTCTATGCGTTTGATCAGTGAGGAATTATCCTCGGGTACGATTGAGTTGCTGATGACAGCGCCGATATCTGATGCTCAGGTTGTACTGGGTAAATGGATTGGTGCCTTTATTTTTCTGGTGACGATTATTTTGATTCCGTTATCTGTTTTGGCTGGCGTTTTGGAGTATGCGTCTGATCCGCATTGGGGCCCGATTTTAATGGGGACGCTGGGTATCGTTTTAGTTGCTGGCTTATTTTTGGCCATCGGCCTTTTCGCATCTGCTATTTCTAAAAATCAGATTATTGCCTGGGTATTTACTTTGTTTTTGATCTGTATTTTTAGCATTGCCATTGAACAATTAGCCACCGCGGATTTTTTAAATGCCAAGGTCGCGATGGGCTTATCGTATTTGAATGTGAATCGTCATTTTTTGCCGTTCACCAAGGGGATTTTAAACTCGGCGAGCTTGGTTTATTTTATCACGGGTACTTTTTTGTTTTTATTTTTTGCAACACTGACTCTTCAGAGCAAGAGATGGCGTTAAGGTGAATCATGGTTAAAACTTCTTCTACCCCTTCTCATAATGCCCGGCGAATCAAATATAGCATCAATATTTTGATCGCGTGTTTAGTGGCCATCACGATTGTGCTGATTATCAACATCATTGCTTACCGCCAATCTTATCGGTTTGATTTTTCATCAACGCGCGCCCACACGCTTTCTCAACAATCGGAAAAAGCGATCGATCGATTAAAAAAACCTTTTCAGATTACAGCATTGATCCATCAACCCAAAATAAACACCCCCGAATTTGATAAAACAACGAAGCTCATCGACCTATTAGATCTATATGCCCAGCGCTCGGAGCATATTACTTCCAACCATATTTATCTCAGCGACTCGATTCAGCGTGATGCTTATTTAGATCACATCTCTAAGAAATTCCGCAAGCAAGGCCATATTGACCGGTGCTTTAAAATAATCGAACAAGGCTACGACAAGCTCAAAAGCGCTGAACAACCTATCAAACATGTCGTTGATTTGATCGACACCTTACTCAAAGATAACGCCATTGATGGCAGAGCCATTGCCCATCGAAAACTACGGCAAACGTTACGCCAAGCAAGAATTGCCTTTACAGATATGAGTAAGCGCCAGCACGTGATTTTGGCTGCGATCAAAAAAGAGTTATCATCTGCCACGCCTCATCTTGTCTTGTGTCAGTCCCATCTGCTGAATCTTTTATTAGGCCATCAACAAGACGTCCATCGTGTGGCTTTTGCGTATCGCCCGCAGCTAGAGCATTTACTTTTAAAAACTAAGCCCCTCCTCAATTCATCACGCACGCCGACGGATATCATCGAGCCGTTGGCGCGATTAAATGCTGGGGTGACAGCACTTTTGGATACGCTTTCGACTCTTGATACGGCGCTTCAGTCCATGCCTAAAACCACGCATTACGACCAGTATTTAGCTGATATTCAAACAGGCCAAAGCGTCATCATAGAGCAAGGCGAGCATGTCGAATCAATCGCATTAGATCGGCTCTTTGTTAAGCGCCAAGATTACAACGATCAAGCGGTCGCCTCGCAAGATGTCAACTTTTTAGGGGAAGAACTCATCACCGGCAACCTGATTAAAATGTCGCAAAAATATCACCCCCGAATTGTTTTTGTCTCAACCACAGGCAAGCACCCGTTAGATCGATTTTCTCAAGATCGCGCTGCCCGCCCACGCGCGCGGGAGTCCTACACTTACTTAGCTAGGCGTTTAAATAATTTACACTTTGAAACAACCGTTTGGTTCCCTTTAGATCGCTCTGCCTCTGGCGGGCATACGCGATTCCGTCCCGCCCCCCCTGCCAAGCCTCATCAAAAAACAATCTGGATTCTGCTTCCTTTGGCCCAGCGTTATCACCAAAGTCAATTTGATTTAGCTGCTATCGGAAAAACCGTAGCCTATCTAGATGACCGCACTGGGCGTGGGGATGCGGCGATGTTAATGTTACATGTGCGGCCTGGCAATAGCTTTGGACACCCCGTTTCAGATTGGTTAAAACGCTATGGGATTAAGCTTCATTCCGATCAGCAGATTTTCCGTATCGACCCCCAAGCCAGCCGAGCCAATCGGGCCAATCCCTTTTACGTTTCCAATCATTGGCTCAAGACTCATATCATCGCTAAAACATTACATGGCACCTTAGGCTTGCTGCCCAATTGTTTCCCGTTATCTTTGCCTGACGATAACCCCGCGGTTAAAGCACTGGTGCGTTTAGATGAAGGGCGTCTATGGGCCGAACGCAGCACAAATGAAATTAAAGATGATCCCGACGAGGTGAAAGATTCTTTTGATGTGGCTTGCACCGTTGAATCTGAAAATAGACGTCTGGTGATAACCTCGAGCTTCGGCTGGGCATCCGATCTCATTGCTGGCAACACCGATCCTCGAACCAGTCTTGAGGGCGCTGGCTATGATGAAAAACTCGATCGAGCCTATCCTGCCAATAGCTCTTTGTTTATCAATTCGATTTATTGGCTTGCCGACTTCGATCAGTTAATCGGCGCCAACCCCAGCTCCCACGCGGTGCGACGCATTGATCAGATTGACGAAATAGACCGCAGCCGTTTACGATTATTTTTCGTGATCAGCTTACCCGCCATCACCTTACTCGCCGGCGTTTTTGTTTATTGGCGACGGCGGAGGCATTAGCTTTGATAACAGATTCACACAGCCAAGCTTTGGAGATGATGTGCGAGATTGGACGGCGTATTTGGCAGCGTCAGTATTGCGCTGGCAACGAGGGGAATCATTCCATGCGCCTTGAAGGTGGGCGAGTCATCTGCACACCCTCTGGTTTTTCTAAAGGTTTTTTGTCTGCTCCAGATTTGGTGGTTGTCGATCTTAAGGACGGGTCGGTCATTTCTAGCAGGCCGGGGATTAAAGTCAGCTCAGAAATTGACCTTCATCTAAGCATTTATCGTGAGCATAAAGAGGTTGCCGCGGTGATTCATTCCCATCCCCCGCACGCCGGGGCGTTTGCCCTAGCGGGTCGTCCGGTTCCATGGGGAATTTACCCCGAAGCTGAAATTTTCCTAGGCCGCGTAGGCTGGGTTGATTATGTGACACCCGGCAGCCCCCAGCTCGGGCACGCCGCAGCAGCAGCGCTAAACGCCAATTGTGATGCCGCGATTTTAGACCATCATGGTGTGGTAACCGTGGGAGGAAGCCTCCTTGAAGCCTATGATCGGCTGGAAATTTTAGACAGTTATTGCAAGATTTTACTCTTATCTGAAAAGCTAGGCGGCGCAACCAAGCTCAATACTCAAGCATGTGAAAAACTCGGGCGACTGCGTCAAAAATTCACAGGCAAATAAAATTTTATATCTCTCGCGATTTTCTCGACTTAGGCTTGTGATCGTTGAGCCTATCTTTGATCTTTTTTTTCAGCCATGCTTGGCTTGGTTTAGCGGTTATAATAAAGCATCAATTTGCGGAGCGATTCCTCAGATTTTTTCTCGGCAAGGAACCTACCGATGGCCCAACCTGTACAACCTTTTGTCCATCTACATTTGCACTCCCATTATTCGCTTCTTGATGGGGCCAACCGCATTGACAAACTCATTGACCGGGCAAAAGATTTAGGGA
>CAZSSX010000220.1:0-2050 GCA_964609545.1 uncultured Phycisphaeraceae bacterium
TAAAATCAAATACACCCAAACACTCCTGGCCACCGACCGATTTCTTATTTCTCTCAAATATCTCAAAGGCCCGCCCACGCTCAAAGCGCGCCCACAGAGCACCCCCCATCGCCGTCCTAAAAAACATAAAAAAACGCGTCATTCCTCCCCCCCCAAAAACCACCCTCCACAATCGGTGTCAGACTCAAAACGGGTGGTTTACAACATTAAAAAGGCGGCGTGACTATTAGATTTTTGACGTCTGTATGATCCCAGATGCCTTGTTATGTGATATGTGCCTATGGACGGCCCACGTGGTCGTGCTGATTGTCATCATTAAGGGCACGGGCGGTATTTATCCATTAGCCTTCAATCGTTGCTTCTACCCTTCTGAATCCCCTCGTTATAGCCACGCCTAAAACCACCCGCCCGTGGGTCATTAGCTCTTTTTCACTTCTGCATCGGTCGTGTCTTGCATGATCATCCCGATAATCGCGGGAACCAAAACCAGTAGCAGTAGGATTGATGCTTTGCCTTTTTCATTATTGATCGCATCGGTCACGCTCCCGCGGAAAGATTCGATTTGTAGCAATAGCGCCACCGCGCCCAGCACCGCCATCGTCGAGCCGCTCACCGATGTAAAAAACACCACTGTCAATTTAAACACAATAAACGAGAGCATGCCACAAATGACCAGCCCCATCAGCGCGCCGATCCAGATGGTCGTTTCCGGAGGCCCATCCTTGCCAATAAAACTAATCGCCGACGCCCATAGGTTCGCCCCCCAAAATGCGCCGACTAGCCCGCCGATCACCGCCACCGCATATTTCATGAACGGCACGCAAAGCACCCCAAAAAGTAGGCCTAGGCATCCGGCCACGACCTCGGGGGATCCCATGTGTTGCCCCACACGATAGCCGACAAAAATACCGATCATCGCCGCCAGGGCCGTCGTTACCACTGGATACATCCGGTAGCCGTTGATCATCGTTAAGATGCCACAGACCAAGAATACGATGGCCCAGACGTACCATAAATCTTCGAGCGCCCCCAGCACGGTTTCGGGTTGGACCAATGCGTCAATATGGCTAAAAATTCGGCCTATGACATTCCCCAGATTTTTACTTTGTTCGATGGCTACATCTCTTGCGCCTTCTGATAATATTAACATTATCTGCCTCCTCATTGTAATACAACAGATTTATTAACTATCGGTTTTTCGCATCATTGAAGTCCACTGAAAAATTAGCGCCAAACACGAGATGCCCAAGAGTGCGATAAAAACGCGCCTAGGCGTCTGGATCAGCTCAGAAGCGCGCTGGGGGTCGTATAATTTTAAAAGCTCATATCCGCCCATGAGTATCAACACCGCCCCGATCATGCTGCTCTGCACGCCGGCGGCAATTTTAGGCAGTAATAATCCTAGCAATAGCCCCACCAATGCGCCGGCCCCTCCGGCCATGCCTAGGCTCTGCCGCTGCATATCGGTGAGCCCCTCCCAGCGACCTTTGGCAAATTCTTGTATCCAAGACGCGACTTCCTGAGCGTGTTCCTTGGCTACGCCTGCTGTGGCGCGTAAATCTTCCCCGCTAAAACGGTTGCCTTGCGCCTGGCGCATGGTAAAATCCGCGGCAGATTCAAAGGCTTGGGGCTGGGTTACCGTCGAAATGATCGACTGATCCTCTGCGAAATCTAGTGATTTATTCTGCCAGGCCATCATGGACAACGGCACAGTCAGGCCTAGAATAATCATGCAGCTGATGCCCATCCAGACTCTGAAGAGTAGATAGGTTATTAGGCAGCCTAGTAATGCCCCGCCTCCCACTGCAAAAAGCTGCTGATCCGGATTTTCAATCCATTGTAATGCTAATGCCCAGCCTCCAAATCCGCCGATAAGTAAACCACTTACCGCGCTGCCTGTTTTGAGTAGTTTGCCCCCAAACGCTGCTAGAATAAGCCCAACTACGACAAAAATGGCTGCTGCGACTTGCAAAAGACTCAGTTGATCTAAGAATGATTCCATCGGACCTCTCCATTAATATGAATTATATCTACGAATTTACTGAGGATA
>CAZSSX010000220.1:2150-4051 GCA_964609545.1 uncultured Phycisphaeraceae bacterium
ATTCCATCGGACCTCTCCATTAATATGAATTATATCTACGAATTTACTGAGGATAGGCATCCTTTATTCGTAAATTCCGCCATAATACTTCAATACTGATTTGTACCCAGACCTGGCTTTGGCCCCGACGCAATATAAAAGAGTATACCCGCTATGCCCAACCAACACACCACCGAAACCGAAAAAGCAAGCCAAGCCTTGGCGCCTTTGCGAGAAAAAATTGATTCTTTGGATCAACAAATCGTCAAGCTACTTAACCAGCGCGCGGGGGTGGTGGTTGAGGTGGGTAAAATCAAACAGCATGAAAATGCCCCGGTTTATGCCCCGGAGCGAGAGAAGCGGGTTTTAGATCAGATTCGAAAATATAACACAGGGCCCCTGCCCGACCGCACCATCGAAAGCATTTGGCGGGAATTGATGTCTGGCAGTTTTGCGTTAGAAAGGCCGTTGCGCATCGGCTATCTCGGGCCTCAAGGCTCTTATTCGCATTTGGCTGCTAAACGTAAGTTCGGGGCATCGGTGGAATACGATGCGCTCTCGGATATCAACGCGGTTTTCGAGGAGATCACCCGAAAACATATCGACCTAGGAATGGTGCCTATGGAAAACTCCACGGAGGGTAGCATCCATGAAACACTCGATAGCTTCCTGACGCATCCGGTGGCGATCTGCGCGGAGGTTTCGATCAATGTGCATCATAATTTGCTTTCTAACGCATCTGTTAGCGATATCAAACGGATTTATTCTAAGCCTAATGGTTTTAGCCAATGTCGCAAATGGCTGGGGATGCAGCTGCCTCATACCGAATTGATTCCCGTAGCTTCGACTTCTCGGGCTGCTGAGCTGGCTTCTCGGGAAGCAGATGCTGGGGCGATCGGTTCTACCTTGGCTGGGGAGCTTTACAGCATCCAAACGCGCTTTACCAACATTGAGGACAATCCTAATAACACCACGCGATTTTTAGTGATCGGTAACGAAAAATCAAAACCCTCGGGGGATGACAAAACTGCTATTATGTTCACCACGGCGCACAAATCGGGGGCATTAGCCCAGGTGCTGGACATCTTCCGCAACCACGGCTTAAACCTCACGCACATCGACAATAGGCCAAGCCAACGGGCCAACTGGGAATACTGCTTCTTTATCGACTTCCCGGGGCACGAGAAAGACGAAAATGTCGTCAATGCCATCACCCAAGCTAGGCAACATTGCCTGCAATTGAGTGTACTAGGCAGCTTCCCACGGTCATTAGATATCTTATAATTGCGCCCTCGAGCTCGTCCCGCCACAGTTTGCCACGGGACGATTTTGCGCTATCCCTCTCGACTGGCATGGTATGGCAAGCAAAGGCTTGGCATTAGAGCACGGATGATGTGTGCGTTGCGCTGGCCAATGCGCACAAGTTTATTCTGCTTTTGATTTTGATTGGTTATTTAAATCGCCCGCTATAAAAAAAGCCGTGACTATAAAATTAGTCACGGCTTTACCCATCATCATTTTTTTCGGAATTTGACACTGAATGCGTCTTTAAAATGCCTCAAAAAATCTGAGACGCCATGGTGGCCAAGCTCCCCTGCTCGCCCCGTTGTAGTCTTGCGTGTACTCTTTGTTTGTCGATGTTAACTCCTTATATACATGATTTTAATCATCTGACTTCGTCCTATGCTCAAATAATCGGTGTAAACAAGGCGTCACTTAAAAAGCCTTGAGAAGGCGATAATCCGAGATGGACTAAAAGACGCGGTAACCATTGAGTAAGAAGCCTCCACGCCAAGGGCTATTTGAGAGACAGAGCCTGGCTCTACTCTTCACCAAGGCATCCACATTTTTTCCAATAATATTACACTTGAGCCCTTCGATAAACCCCCTCGCACCTTGCTGGCTGGGGCATCTTGCGCTAT
>CAZSSX010000221.1:0-4032 GCA_964609545.1 uncultured Phycisphaeraceae bacterium
GACCCAAAGACAAAAAATTACGCATAAAAATGGCTGTAATCTTGAGTTCATAAAATACTCCAAACAAGAAGGGGGCTAAAAAAGGATAGCAGCGTCACTACCGATAAACTGCTATTGTAACTCAAATACGCAATGGATTTAGCCAGGCATATCTCAACAGCACTTTATTGAATTGACCCCGAACATCAGAACCCCTGCCGCCCTAAATCAAAGATTCAAGCCCGGGGGTGATGATTACGGATCGTGTCTCGCAGTTGACTAGACTCAAGGTGCGTATAAACCTGCGTCGTGGCGATATCGCTATGCCCTAATAATTCTTGGACAATCCGAAGGTCAGCCCCTCCCGTCAATAAATGCGTAGCAAAGGTGTGCCTTAACATATGAGGATGAATATGCCCAAGCCCTGCCTCCTTGGCGCACTTGCCAACAATCTGCCAAACCACAATCCGCGTGATAGGCCTACCATTGTTAGATAAAAACATATAATCAGTCGCCTTGCGCTTGGCATTAAGCCTAGGCCGAAGATGTTTAAGATAAGCATCCACCGCTCGAATCGCAGGCAAACCAATCGGCACCACCCGTTCTTTATTACCCTTGCCAATAATATGCACCACGCCAATGTCTGGAAAATATTTACCGCATGAAAAAGTAGATAGCTCCGTGCCCCGCATACCCGTCGCGTAAAGCACCTCCAGCAGCGCACGATCACGCAACATCAAAGGCGACTCAACACCACCACCGAGCAACAACTGTTTTACTTGGCTACCAGAAAGTGTCCCAGGCGTAGTCTTCCATTTCATAGGCTGAAGCAACAGCTCCGCCGGATCAGAACACAAATAATCCGTAGCAAAAAGGTAACGGCAAAAGGTTCGGATGCTAGCTACATGTCGCGCGATCGACGTCGATGATAAGCCGCCAGCCACCGATAAAAATTTAAGATGCTCACGAATCAAATCATAAGAAAGACCCTCGAAAGACACGCAATCTCGCTGGTCAATAAAATGAGCCAAATCAACAAGGTCATGCGTATAAGCTTCAATCGTCAGCGGCGAAAAACCACACTCAATCTTGCAATATAAGATGAAATCTTCAATCGCGCAAAGGTATAGCCGCGTCATGCGTTCTTCAAGAGGGGGGTTACGGGTAGCCATAGCAGTATCTTAACGGAAAATCAAATACTTCGCGATCAAAAAAGAACACAAAAGATAAACCCCGCACCACGCCAATAAGATCAAAAAAAAGACCGAACCAAAACACAAAGCACAAATGAAGCAGGCATCAAAATCACCGTATCCAAATCACTATCACCACCCCCGGATTTCCACCCCATCCCACCCCGCAGCTCTGTGATGAAGCTAGCAAAGACGCCGACGATGACATCGTGGTCATAAAAACCGTAGGCGTCTTCGCGTAGGCTTCATCCATAAAGACTCAAAACACACAGAAAAAATGCGTCCTATTTCTTGTGTTGCAATTATAAAAGCACGTCCGTGCGATGGTATATTCAAAGCCGATAGGCCGTATAAGTAAGATCTAGAAATGATCCATGAAAAGGAACACCCAAGCCTCAAAGAACGTTTGTTCAATGAGGCTCCCATAACGGGATGCAATAAGATTTGATTCTAACAGAAGTTGATCTAGTTTTGCAAGATTTATTTGTTGGTTTTTTGATTGCTACGGGTAGAAATGAAAACAATGCGTGTTAAAGAGAATTGATTTTTAGTATTATCGGCTATTGGTTTGCATCTCTTGATGGTATAATCAAAATATGTTCAACTATCGGCCCATTATTATTGTTTTATCCCTCGGTGTAGCCTTAGTCTTGGCGCGACAAATCCGAAACAGAAAAAGAATCAACGCCTTGTCAGCAGAAAGAATCCTCAGGCGAGAAGGCGAAGCGAAATTTAAAAAAATAAACATCACGCTACAAAGTGTACTCACGCAAGATCAACGCGCCTGCGCAGCGATCATCGATGGACAACAAGTCAAAGTCGGACAAACCGTCACTCAATCATTCATCCTACGCGCCATCCGACCCGAGGTAGGCAACACATGGGCCTGCGAATTTGATTACCTCACAGACCTAGGCGTACGAGTCAAAATATTTAACCGCCTATACGATGATGAACAAGCCTATCAGTGGGCAAAAGAAGACGGCAAAAAACCGGAAGACCCCTACGGCCACAACCCCAACGCCAGGCAGGGTATCTCTGAAAATGATGAAACACAACGCCGTTAAATGGCCATACGGTGACTCATTGAATAGGGGCCAGCCCAGCGCCGAGCATGGCAAGAAAGTGCACAAGCTCGGTCGCCCCTAGTCGATGGGGAAATAACAAGCAATCAACTATTTCGTAACAGCAAGAGTAGATCGGGGCTTTGTCGGGGCTTTGTTGCATCCAATAAGGTGAAAATGACGATGTGATTCAAGGCGCGAGTAAGCCTTGGGCGTGCATTTTTGTATAGATGGCGATAAAATGGTTCGAGGTGTTAATAGGCATTGAATGAATTGTTGTTTGACTGATGAGAAACGTGAAATATGCGACGAATGAGACGTAATAACTTAGATGTTCGGATGGAAATGACCCCTCTCATTGATGTCATTTTTTTATTGCTGACTTTTTTTATCTTTAGCTTTGTGGTTATGGTGCGCGCCGATCGGTTGCCCGTGAAAATTGCAGCCTTGCAATCAGGCCAAAGCCTAGGCCCCGTCGGAGACTTAGCATGGGTCACCATCGGCCGCGATGGCCTATATTATTTTCGCGATCAAGCGGTAAGCCTAGAGGTTTTGCGCAAGCGGTTAAAAGAATTTGTAGCAAAGAAAAGTCATATTCCCCTGCGTATTCAGCTCCAAGCCGGAGGACGCGTAGATCGCGGCCCCCTCATGATTCAACTCCATAGCTTAATGCGCCAAGCAGGAGTCAAACGCTACGATTGGGTAGGCGATCCCAAAAGAATAGAGCAACCAATCGAAGCTTTACCATAATTTTGAAAGACTGATTTAATGACATCATGGGTTCAACCAGATAAGACAAACGCTAAGCTGTCTTTAGGCGTGGGGTTTGTCGTGGCGGTTTTGCTGCATGGCTTGCTGTTGATCTGGTTAGGCGGCCATGCCGGTGTCGCCGATGATTTGGCGAAAGATCAAGTCAAACAAAACGAGAAAATATTAAAATCAAAAGGCAGTCTAGAAATCATAAAAATAAAGGATGCCGGTCAATGGGTCCAAGGCAGCGCCGTGGACGTCAGCTTTGAAGTCAAGTACATCGGCCAAGAAATCTTGCCCAACCAAAGATGGCGTGTTGATTTTTTATTATCAACAGACAAGCAGCCTAGTGATGATGATTTTATATTAGGCAGCGCCCCGGGCAACATCGATCTGACAACGGGAGATCAAGCATCGGGTCTTGCCAAAGCGATGAGTTTACCCCTAGATTTTGTGGGTACAATGTATTTAATCGGCGTGTGTCGCGATGGCTTTTCAGCCGGCGGGCAATGGTATTTAACCAAAAAAATTGAAATTGACCCCATGGATAAACCCGATTTGCAAATGGTCGATGCAAAACTTAATTTTGATAAAACCGGACGAGGCATGGTGTCCTATGGCGTAAAAAATAGTGGTGTGGCCAGCGCTGTAGGTGCCGCGGTGGATGCCATTGTTTTATCAAAAAACAGAAGCTGGTCGCCCGGCGATATCGTGGTGGGCTTACGCGAGTTTGGAGCCAATGAGGATATCGAGGGGGGGGGCACCGATGGTGTGGCTGGAGAGGGGTATGTCTTACCCGCGCTTGGCTATCGCGGCGGCGGGAAAATCGATTTCAATGGCAATGCCAAAAAATTTAAAGTCGGTCAGAGGCTGTTTGTTTTAGTTATCACCGATTTTGAAAACGTCATCGACGAAGGCGGACGAGAAGCAAACAACGGCCTAGCCATCGAAATCATCGTCAAACAAGACAAACAAGCAAAAAAAAGAATTGAAGTATTTGAAGAAAAAATAAAAGAAAAACAAAAAATAAAAAAGAAAAACAAAAA
>CAZSSX010000222.1:0-4025 GCA_964609545.1 uncultured Phycisphaeraceae bacterium
TAGCGCAAGATGCCCCAGCCAGCAAGGTGCGAGGGGGTTTATCGAAGGGCTCATTCGTGAATTACGTATAAAATTTGTTGAAGCTGGAGATTTAACTTGGCGTAAGGAAGCTAGTGCGCAACTAGTCTCTTCTAAGTTGGATGGAGAAAGTATAAGAAAAATGATTTTAGAGAATAAAGCATCTGATAGGTTTACACCTGCCCATTAAACGTCGCGTGCGGCTGCTGATGATTGTCATGTGTAAGCTAAGCTAACGTCGGATGCCTTTTTGCGTTAGTGGGGTACTCTTTCTTAAAAGAGTAGTGGCTACAAGTGTGGCTGCTTTGATCTGGCGTTTTTGTTTTATGCAGAAATCGATAGATTAGGATCGTCGGGGGTTTCGGGTTTTTGTATATTTTTTTGATTTCTGTGTATGTGGTCTATTTTGCATTGTCTTTTTTGGCCACATGTTGGGCATGCGTTCATTTCTTGTAGCCTTGCTTTGTATTTCATTAGTGTTGAGACGACGGTTGCGTGTGACCATGTGAGCGGTGAGACTGATAAGGGTGCATTTGTGTATGGGTGTACTTGTTCCGCTAGTACGCCTGATTCGAAGGCGTGTTCTGCGACCCAGTCGAATATGGGTAGTGCTTCTTTGAGTTCTTCGGGTGATTTTGCTTTTGCGATGCGCCATTCGGCGAGCCATAGTGTGCAGATAAACCATGGGTTTCCAGGGACATTTTCGATGTCATCGGTGACTGCGTGGTAGTAGTCGTTTGTGTATCTGGCTAATCCGCCTACGTCTGTTTTGACCCATAGTTCTTTTTCGATTGCTTTCATGGTTTTGTCAACGCGTGTGTCGTGTACGTCTAGCATGCCCATTGAGAATATGGCGTACATTGAGCTATCGAGTATGGGGTCGTATTCGAATTCTACGGTTTGTTTAACTTTTGTTTTTTGTTTATTTTGTTCTTCCCAATCGGGGGCGATATGTTTGAATTTTTCTGCGGGGTCGATTTGTGGTGTTATGCCTGCGATGACATCTGCCATGTGTTTGGATGTTTGCTTTTGGTCTTTGGGTGTGATTCTTCTGTAGAATCTGTCGTGTTTTTCTGACCAGAAATGTTTGCAGAATGCTTCTTTGACTTCTTTGGCGGCGTTGCCGTATTCTTTGGCGCGTTTATCATCCCCGAAGCATACTGCAAATTCCCATGCTGCTTGTAGTCCTGCGTATACGGTGGAGACGGTGAATGCGTGTATGCCCCATCTTTCTTCCCATAGGTCGTAGCTTGGTAGTGGTAGTTTTGTGATGGGGTCTCTGAATCTGACGAGGAAGTCTGCTGCTTTGGTGACGATGTCTACCCATAGTGGTCTTACGAATTCGATATCTCTGTATCTGACGTAGTGTCTCCATAGGGACCAGATGACCAGTGCGGTTTCGTCTTCTTGTATGGGTAGTTGTGGGTCTCCTTGGTTGACCCATGGGTGCCATGAGGAGGCGGGTGTTCCATCGGGGCAGTATTTGTGTAGGAAGTATCCATCGTCTTCGATGATGTCTGAGCAGAATTGGTAGAATTTTCTGGAGATGTCTGGGAATCCAGCTGCATCTATGGCGTCTGCGACGAATGCGCCGTCGCGTGGCCACATGTATGAGTATGTGTCTCTGGCGAATTGCATGATGTCTGTGTCGTTTGCTGCGATGATTGCGCCTTGGTTGTCTATTTGTGTTCTGACTAGTAGTAGTGATCTTTTGTATAGGTCTATGACTTTTTGTGAGGGGCTAAAGTCTGCGTGTGCGTCTACATCTCCTAGGCTTGCGGCTAGCCATAGTCTCCAGTATGAGTTTGTGCGGTCTATTGCGCCTTGGGGTGAGATGCGTTGTATGAATGCGTGTTGTTCTTGTAGTTGTTCTTTATTTTTGCCTGCTGCGATGACCATGTATACGACAGTTTTCCCTTTTGCGGGTATTGCGCATTTGATCATCATGGTGGAGTCTACTGCGCCTTGTGCGATGGGGTTGTTGCCTAGTGTGCCGTCTTCGGCGTCTCGCCATGTGCCTTCCGCGTCTTTGAATCCTGCGGTTCCGGTGGCATATTGATCGATGCGTTGCTCGCCTTGATCGAACCATGTTGTCATGAGGTATCTTTTTTTGCGGTAGTGTATGAGTGCGTGTAGTTTGGGGTCGAAGTATGCGGTGTCTCCTACTTTTGTGGAGTACATGCTAAAGTCGTTGTGGTGGAAGAGGTGTACTTCGCGGTCAAAATCTGCGTGGTTGTGTATTTCGACTCTGCGTACGAATACGGGTCTGTTGAAGTCAACGATATCGTTGCATCGCATTTCTATTTGTAGTGTGGGGTGTTTTAGGATGACGCGTGTCATTTGTGTGTCGTCTTGGTATTTTCTTGAGATGTCCCAGCCTTGGTCTGTCCAGAAGAGTCTTTTTTTTCTTCTTTCGCCTTGTGCGTGGTGGTCTTGTGGTATTTCAGCCCATAGGCCGAATCTACAGGGTCCGCTGACGTGGTTTTCTTGTCCGACGTGGGGGTAGTATAGGTCTCTGATTTGGTAGTTGTTGTCGAATGTGACGAGCATTTGTCCGTTACCGACGGGTATATCGCGTGGCATGTCTTCTCCTAGGGGTCTTTTTTTTTGTGCCGGCTTGGGCATTTGATTTGTTTGAAATATCGTTATTTTTTGATACTTCGTGATTGGGTTTAGTTGTGAATGGTACGACTCTCTTTGTATTTATCGGCGATGAGGCGGGGGGATGTTAAGTTTGATTTCTGATCCTTTTCCCCCAATTTTGTGAGAAAAAAGGGGGTGCGAATTGGCTAGGGTGGTGAGCAATGTTAGGATGGTGTGCATTACGGGACATTTGGCTGTTTTGCTTGAATGTTTCGTGTGATTTTTTTTGATATAATGATTGTAAGTGCTTTATTTTTTGGTATTTAGAGTGTTTCACATTTTGCGAGAGATATTATGGCCACGATTACGATAAATGGTAAGCAGATTGAGTTTGAGGGTAAGCCCAGTATTCTTGAGGTTGCCAATGCTCATGGTGCGGAGATTCCGCAGTATTGTTATCACGAGGGATTATCGGTCGTGGCAAGTTGTCGTATTTGCTTGGCTGAAGTTGCTCAGCCTAATCCGAGGAACGATGGGCGTGTGGAGTTGATTCCGAAGTTGCTGCCGACGTGTCAGACGCCTGCGGTGGATGGCGCGGTGGTGTATACGAAGAGCCCCAAGGCGATTGCTAATCAGAAGTCTGTGATGGAATATTTGCTGATCAATCATCCGCTTGATTGTCCGGTCTGTGATCAAGCGGGGGAGTGTAAGTTACAGGATTACTCTTATCAATATGGGCGCGGGGTTTCTCGTTTTGAGGAGGAGAAATCTAAGAATCCTAAAAAAGATATTGGTTCTAATACTTATTTGTATTCGGATCGCTGCATTATGTGTACGCGCTGTGTGCGTTTTACGCGTGAGGTGACGGGGACGGCTGAGCTTAGTGTGCAGGGGCGTGGTCATCGCGAGCAGATTGATGTTTTCCCTGGGCGTGGTGTTGAAAATGAAATGTCTGGGAATTTGGTTGATATTTGTCCGGTGGGTGCGTTGCTTGATAAAGACTTTTTGTTTGAGCAGCGGGTTTGGTTTTTGAAAAAAACGGCATCGATTGATGGCGTGACTTGTTCGGGCGATAATATTTTTATTGAGCAGAACGAGGAGAAGATTTATCGCTTTAAGCCTCGGACGAATATGGAAGTTAATCAGTGGTGGATTAGCGATGAGATTCGCTATGGTTGGAAATTTGTGCATCGTGAGGATCGGTTGTCTGGGCCTAGGAAAAAGCAGTATACGCAGATGATTGATTGTGATTGGCATCAGGCTTATGAAGCTGCTAAGGAGGGGTTGAGTCATGTTGTGCGGATGGAGGGGCAGGGGAGTTTGGCGGTGATGATTAGTCCGATGCTTTCTTGCGAGGAGGCTTTTTTGTTGGGCAAGGTGATTAAGCATTTTGACAGCAAAGCACGTTTGGCGGTGGGGCCTGT
>CAZSSX010000223.1:0-3991 GCA_964609545.1 uncultured Phycisphaeraceae bacterium
CAAAAACAGTGTAAGAGCGTCGATTGAATAATTAAACGTGATAGTGAATTCATAGGTTGTTATGTATATTGCATTTGCATATAACGTTTAATGACAATATCCCAATCGATGTGGATTTCCCTGGCCTCACAGAATGCCTGTAAGTATGTTTTATCGATACATATTACTACCTTTGTCAAGCACATGCTTATTTTGCCTAGCTTGCGCCTATTTACTATATGGAAGACTTGTCCTAATATTATTATTATTTACGGGGATGATCATGCTCAGCACGCGATCAGCGCGTACGGCTCTAAGATCAATAGGACGCCTCACATCGACCAATTGGCAGCCCAGGGGATGCGCTTTAATAATAGCTTTGTGGGTAATTCGATTTGTGGCCCTGCGCGCGCGACGATTTTGACGGGGCTACATTCTCATGCCAATGGCAAGATCAATAATCGCAAGGGATTTAAGAATCACTTGGCGACGTATCCTAAGATTTTAAAAAAGTTAGGCTATCAAAATATTGTGGTAGGCAAATGGCATATCAAATCTGATCCGATGGGTTTTGATTATTGGGATATTGTGGGGAACGGGGCTTATTATAATATGAGCCCTTCTATAAACCCCTGTTTCTACAAAAACACCCTCATTGACGGCCTTGAATGGTGTGTTTTCGGCGAGCAATTGAGGTTTATAGAAGGGCTCATATGACTTTCAAAAGTAATCTGGGAAGAAACAAGAGCAAGGGTTATACGACGAATGTGATTACGGAGAAGGCATTAAACTGGATAAAAAATAAACGGGATAAAGATAAGCCGTTTGTGGCGTGGATTAGCCATACCGCGGCGCACCGTTCTTGGCTTCCGCCTACGCGTTATCTGACGAAATATGATGACCGTGTGGTCGCTGAGCCCGAGACTTTATTTACCACACATCAAGGCAAGAGTATCGCTGCACGACTCACGCAGATGCGCATTGCCAAGGACCTTTTCCCGGCGTATGACCTGAAACTTCCGCCCACGGGCAAAGGCATTTTAGATCGTGGTGCCAAGGGTAAACTTCGGACGATGAATTCGTCTGAACGGGCGGCATGGGACGCTGCTTATGGGCCTAAGAATACCGCATTTTCAAAGGCTCATTTAACGGGTAAAGCATTAGTGCGCTGGAAATATCAGCGGTACATCAAAGACTATTTACGCTGCGTTTCAGCGGTGGATGATTCTGTGGGCCGGGTGATGCAATTTTTAAAAGACAATGATTTAGAAGATAATACGATTGTGATTTACTCGGCTGATCAAGGTTTTTTCTTGGGGGATCATGGTTGGTATGATAAGCGCTGGATGTATGAACCAGCGTTTAAGACGCCGTTGATTATTAAGTGGCCCGGCGTTGTTAAGCCTAACACGGTCAACAATGATTTGGTTCGAAATATTGATATGGCGCCCACGATTTTGGCGATGACCGCGAGAGTGACTGACGCTACGATGCATGGCAAAAGTTTGGTGCCGTTGCTTAAAGGCCACACCCCCGCGGACTGGCGAGATGCGGTGTATTATCATTATCAGGAATCTGGGCGCGCTCGGACGCAGCATAATGTGGCCAAGCATTACGGCATCCGGACACAACGATATAAGCTAATTTATATTTACGAATATGATCAGTGGGAGATGTATGATCTTAAAAGCGACCCCCAAGAGGTGCGTAATCTCTATGCAGATGCGAGTTACGCGAAAATCGTTGCGCGGCTAAAAGTGGAACTCAAAGCGCTTCGTCAAAAATTTGCAGACCAAACAGGTAAGGACATGCCTTAGCCAAGCCTTCTGTTTAAAACAGAAACCATTTGAGATTTTATAAAGGCACAAAGACTTTGCAGTTTTTGTGCCTTTATTATAGCTGTTTATTGACGCGGCATATCCCATCGTCTGGCTGCATTATTGCACTTAGCAAATGACGACCTAGAGAAGTTGTTGCATCAAAAAAAGCCACACGATGTGATTGTGTGGCTTTGATTTTTACGAAATATTTCGTTGCGCTAGGTTTGTTGTGTCTTTTGGTCTTCTAGCTCGACAGGGGCGTATCCGCCTTTTGATTTGAAGTAAATGATGATCATTCCAAAGGCAATGGCCATGAAGAGGGGCATCAGCGCGGCTATTTTCAGTGTTTGTCTTGCGCTATTATCTATTTCTGCGGTGAGAGCGGTGAGCTGTGCCGGGCTAAGGGCGTCATCTTGTTTCACTTTGTTGGTCACGACTGCATCATAGTCGATAAAAAAGAAGTGTTCTTGTGTGATATATTTTTCGATTTGCGGGATGTTTTCTTTGATGGCGTATGCCTGTACGGTTTGTGTTTCGAATGATGTTTTGACATAGCCTAGGAAGGGCGCGCCGAAGATGCCTATGGTGAGTAGCCCGATAGCCGAGACGGTGTTGATGGTCATGGCACCGCCTTTGGGAAATCTTTCAGCCACGAATCCTAGCATGGTTCCCCAGTAGAAAGTTTGGCCGATGGCGTATAGCACAAATGCTGCGAAGATCATATTACCTGTGGAAGTCGATAGTGCATATAGTCCGAGCATCGAGAAGATTGAGCTAATAAAAAGAAGCATGGGGGGAGAGATAAATTTTAAGATGATGCCGGCAAAGAATCGTAGGACCATCATGATTCCTGCGGAAGCGACGATTGCCCAGCCTGCGTTTTCCATTCCCATGACGGGTTCCATTAAACCTCGGATCCAAGCATCTGTGCCCAGTTCAGTGGCTGCTAGCGGTATCATGATGATGCATAGGATAAAGAATAGCCATTTCCCAATTGCGTTAAATTTGAGGTAGAAGAGTGCTGCACCGACTAGGCCGATGGCTGTTGATGTTGCGAGTTTATGCTCTGCGACGATGCCTTGGGTGATGCCTTGAAAATGAAGCACTTGTGAGATAAGTTCGTATGCGACGAATGTGATGGCTAGGAATGCACCCAGCGCGCCGAATTCTTTGAGCATGTCTTTGTTGGAGACGTGCGCTTCAACGCGCTGATCTTGCGGGTAGGCTTTGATGGTTGCAAAGATGATGCCATATATCGCGATGGGTATGAGCATGATCCAAAACGCGGTGTGCCAGTTTGTTTGTTGTGCGTTCATCAGGAGGAATGTTGAGCCTCCGATGATAATGCCCGCTGGCCATGCCGCGTGTAATATATTGAGCATTGCAGTTTTTTTGTGCGGGTAGATGCTTGCGCAAAGTGGGTTGATACAGGCTTCGATGACGCCATGCCCAAGTCCTCCTAGGAAGCATGCCCACTTGAGTGTGTTTAACGAGTCTGCGGCTTGGGCTGTCAGGATGACCGAAGCGATTTGTAAAGCACAGGCGATGAACATTGCTGCGCGATAGCCTACTTTATCGATGATGAGGCTAAAGAGAATCATTGTGACGGCGATTGGCCAAAGGGACAGGCCGAATATTTCTCCGACTTGCGTGTCTATTTGGGTGTATTGGTCAGCCCAGTAGATTTGCGACATCACGCGCAACGCAAAGCCTGCTCCTGCGGCAGCCAGCGCGGCGAAGCTTGCCCAGAAAATAAGCATTCTTTGTTTTTCAGACATAACCATAGGGGGAAATCCTTTATATGAATATCGTAAACGAGTGGTATTTTTCACTTTTCAAAAAGCAAGAGATGAGTTCAATTGCCGTTTCAACTCTTAAATATAACGGAGTCATAACTTATGCGACGAAATAACAGTGTACCATACTGGATGGTATAAATCCAAGCTATTGCATTAGGCTATGACCTAGGCGATGCTGGGCTTGGTGATTTTGTTTGAGTGCCATGTTATCCGATCGTTTTTTGTCATCGCTGACAATTGCGTTGGCTAGGATATTTACGTGCCCTGCTGCTGTATTTGCCGAGGTGTCCACATGCTTATCAATGCTTGGAGTTGATGTTTCTCTTACAGGTGCTGATTCTCATTTTTTATTAGCGCGCCAGTAATCTAAAGGAAGAATGATTTTTTCCAATT
>CAZSSX010000224.1:0-3940 GCA_964609545.1 uncultured Phycisphaeraceae bacterium
ATTAGTTGCAATCTAGGCACACAACGGGTACACTAGTGGCCCCTTCGTAGGTTTTTCTTGAAATGTCGAAATAATTGCTCCAGAAATAGCCTTTGTGCTTTTGATTTGCGATTATTCAATAATTTTCAAGAGACATCACGAACCCCAAGCGGGCAACCGCGCCATGCCTTAAAAAAGACATTGCCTCCTGCCTGTATTGGTTCAT
Source organism: uncultured Phycisphaeraceae bacterium (assembly GCA_964609545.1). Classification (GTDB taxonomy): domain Bacteria; phylum Planctomycetota; class Phycisphaerae; order Phycisphaerales; family Phycisphaeraceae; genus CAZSSX01. The sequence goes on from CAZSSX010000224.1 coordinate 206, forward strand.
ATTTCCTAAAGTAAGCGCCACGATGTGTGATGTTTGCGGAGAGGATATTGGATAAAATTATTCAGATGGTAAACTCGCTGTGGCGAGGAGGCTTTCCCTTCAATACTAAATTGGGTAATCCTTACCTTAACTTCATTTCATAAAGCGGAAGAAAATGCAAACCGTTACAGGCACACTCGAAATCAATTCCAAAGTAGACGGGCGTCTACGCATACTTGATCAAACGCTGATCGTCGATGCGCAAGACCCGGTTGTCCCTGCGGCAATGATTCAAAAATTCCAACTCAAAGCGGGGCTAGAGCTTCAAGTGAGTTTGGCGGAAGTTAAAAATAAAAGCAAAAACAAAAATTATAAAAAGAATTATCAAAACAATTACAACAAAAATCATAACAAAAAAAACAAAATCAATGCGGTGGCTCAGGATGCGCCACGGGTTGAAAATATTATCAGCATCGCGGGGATCGAACCCGATGCTTACCTTGGTATTCTTGAAAAAAGAGACATGGCTAAGCTGACGACGATTGATCCTAATCCTCGGCTTACGCTGGAATACCCGGGCTGTCCGGATTCTTGTCGGCTGATTGATATGTTTTGTCCTATTGGTTATGGCACGCGCGGACTGATTGTTTCGCCGCCTAAAGCGGGTAAGACGACGCTGCTTAAGGAGATTGCATTTGCGATCGAAAAGAATCATCCTGAGGTTGAGGTCATTGCGCTGTTGATTGATGAGAGGCCCGAGGAGGTGACGGATTTTCGTAGAAACGTGCCTTGCACGGTTTGGGCGTCGTCTAATGATCACCCCGGGGAAAAACATGTGATGTTAGCGAGGGCTGCGATTGATCGGGCTAGAAGGCTGGCGGAATTGGGGCAAGATGTGGTGTTGATGCTAGATTCGATCACACGGGTGGGTCGCGCGTTTAACAATGCGCCTCATTTGCAATCCACGGGCAGAACGCTTTCGGGCGGGTTAGACGCATCGGCTTTGGCTATACCCAAGCAGCTTTTTGGCGCGGCGCGTAAATATGAAGAAGGCGGCTCGCTTACCATTGTTGCCACGGCATTGGTGGATACCGGCTCGCGGGCGGATCAAGTTATTTTTGAGGAATTCAAAGGCACGGGGAATATGGAGCTGATACTCAACCGAAAAATCGCTGAAAAAAGAATTTTCCCCGCGATCGATTTGGCTGCATCGGGCACGCGTAAAGAAGAAAAACTGATCGATGAAAAAGCCCTCGAAACAATCAACGCATTACGTAGAAGGCTTTTGAGTATGCCGCCTGAGGTTCAGATGGAACAGCTTCTTAAAGCATTGCAACGATTCGCGACGAATGATGAATTGTTGGGGATTAAACCCGCTGCTAAGCCCAAAGCCAAGGCCAGTGTTTGATGGCGGTTTGCTTTGGATTATTTTGTGAAGATTACTTGGCTGGGCATTGAAGGCTTGGCAGCAGTGGAGTAAGATAAGCTCATGATCAATCACCTCCAAGGCGCTGTGCATATTGCAAAAAATAACGATGTTCTGTTTACCGATTTGGCAGACCGATTAACCCAAGCAGCTATTGATGCGGTGGAGGCTAGAGGCGAATTTCATTTAGCGCTTTCGGGTGGTCAGACGCCGGCGCCTTTTTATCAGCTTTTGGTGATTGATCCGAATTATAGAAAATTCCCTTGGGACAAAACTCATCTCTGGGTTGTGGATGAGCGCTGCGTGGGAGAGGATGATGAACGTTATAATTTTAAAATGATTAAAGCGATTATCTTGGATCACGTGCCGATTCTCAAGGCGCATAGCCACCCGATGCCTGTTCTGCAAGAGCATGGGGCGCAGCAATATCAAGAGGAAATGATCGCTTCGGTTCCGGATCAGAAATTAGATTTTATTGTTTTAGGCATGGGCGGGGATACTCACACTGCAAGTTTATTTCCTGGGTCGCCCGCGATCAATGAGACGGAAAAACTGGTTGCGAATAATCAAGGGCCAGCGGTGACGCCGCCTAATCGTTTGACGATGACTTATCCGTTGATTAACCAGGCTCGCCAAATCGCTATTTTAGCGGTGGGAGCAGCTAAGCATACCGCGTTGGTGCGGGTGAGTGATCAACTTGAAACAGGTAGCCCGGATATTCAAAACGTGCCTATCTCGGGAATTAAGCCTAGCCAAGAGACCTGTGTGACATGGTTTTTGGATCGGTTGGCTGCGGGGCAGGACTTGTAAATTTCAATCAGACGATCACATAAAGACAGACTTTGGGGGGTGTTGGAACCGATTAGCACATCTAATGACGAGGCTGATGGGCTTTACTTTTTGGCATTTTACGCTACATTACCAAGCTCGAAATGTACTTTCATAGGAGCCTTAGAATGGCGATTGAAAAATTATACGATAAAGACGGCTCGATCAACGCGTTACAGGGTAAAACGGTAGCGGTGATCGGGTATGGGTCGCAAGGGCACGCACACGCACAAAATCTTAGAGATTCGGGCGTTAATGTGATCATTGCTAACCGTAAAGAATCTGCTAACGGAAAATTGGCGATCGAGCATGGCTTTGATCCTAAGTCTGTGGCTGATGCAGTTAAAGAAGCAGATGTGATTATTATCGCGCTGCCCGATGAGGTTCAGCCTGAGGTTTACGCTGAGTCTATCGCGCCTAATCTGACCGCGGGGATGACACTTGGATTTACCCATGGTTTTAATATTCATTTTAAGACGATCGTGCCGCCTAAAGATATTAACGTGATTATGGTTGCGCCTAAAGGACCTGGGCACACGGTCCGCACGGAATTTGAGCGCGGCGGCGGCGTGCCTTGCTTGCTTTCGGTGTTTCAAGACGCAACGGGAGATGCAAAAGATCAGGCGATGGCATGGGCTATCGGCGTGGGTGGTGGCAGGTCGGGCGTGATGGTGACGACCTTTAAAGATGAATGTGAGACGGACCTTTTTGGTGAGCAAGCGGTGCTTTGCGGGGGGCTATCGGAGCTTATCAAAGCGGGATTTGAAACGCTTACCGAGGCTGGATATCAGCCGGAGCTGGCGTACTTTGAAGTCTGCCATGAGCTTAAGCTTATTATTAACCTCATCGAGCGAGGCGGGTTGAGCTACATGCGATATTCGATTAGTAATACGGCTGAATTTGGCGATTATCATACCGGGCCTAAGGTTGTTACCGCTGAGACAAAGAAAGTGATGAAGCAAGTGCTGACAGATATTCAAGATGGTACATTTGCCAAAGCATTCCGCGATGATTATGCCAACGACTTTAAATGGTTCAAAGCTCAGCGAGCGAAGGATGTTTCTCATGGCGTTGAAGTCATTGGGAAATCACTGCGGAGCATGATGCCTTGGCTCAATGCAGTTGAAGTGTAAATGAAAAATAAGTTCTAAAAAATAAAAAGCAGCTGATGAAATTGTAATCATCAGCTGCTTTTTTTTAAATGTTTTTTCACCCCCCTACTATCCTCATATCCAAAGCACTCATTTCTACAAACGATAAGCCATCGAAACAGGCGTGATACAAATCGTGATTAACAGTTCACAAACTCAACTGAGCCCTTCGATAAACCCCCTCGCACCTTGCTGGCTGGGGCATCTTGCGCTATAACATATCTATGGAACGAAAAAGCAAAGGTTTAATGTTAGCCGACGGGCTATTGGCAGAGTTTGGCGGAAAACGCACAGCAAAACTACTCAACCAACTCGAGCAAACGATACCGTGGTTGATCCTTGTTAAACAAA
>CAZSSX010000225.1:0-3918 GCA_964609545.1 uncultured Phycisphaeraceae bacterium
CGACCAAGGGCGTGCGCTTCTTTTTGAGCAGATGACACGCGACATCGGGGCTCATGGTTAAAGTGACTGTCTGTTCTTTGAATGATTGCGCGACCACCGAGAGTTTACGCATGGCTTTTAGGACGGTGGACTCGGAACTCATGACGTGCCCGTGGCCTAAGCAATTGGTGCATTCGGTGTAAAGGGATTTTTTAAGGGAAGGCCTCATACGCTGGCGGGTAAGCTCTAAAATACCAAAGGGGCTGATCGGCGCGGTACGCACGCGCGAACGGTCGTCTTTGAAATGATTGCGAAATCGGGATTCAATATCGCGGCGATGTCGCATCGGACGCATATCAATCAGGTCGATGACAACCAAGCCGCCTAAGTCTCGTAATCGAAGCTGCCGACATACTTCATCGCAAGCCTCGATGTTGGTTTTATAAGCTGTGGTTTCCGCGTCAGATGCCGATCGGTTTTTGCCCGAGTTGACATCGATGGCTACGAGGGCTTCGGTCTGATCAAACACCAGCGAACCACCGGAGGGCAAGGGAACCTCGCGTGCATTGATTGTTTCGATCTGATGCTCAATCCGGTAGCGATGGAAAATCGGAACGTTGTCTTTATAGTACATAATCTTGGCTGCTGCGCGCGGGTTGGCGATGGTCAAAAATTCGTGGGCTCTGCGTGCTGCAAAAGGATTGTCGATAATCACCTGATCGATATCGGGGGTGTAAACATCGCGCAGGGTGCGGATGACCAAATCTGATTCGGCGTAAAGTTCGCCCACGCGCTTTTGAGATTTCATCTTATTTTTAATTTGTTTCCAGAGCCGTTGAAGATAAGCAAGGTCGCGTTTGAGTTCGACTTTTGGCTTACCGATGGCGGCGGTACGGGCAATAAAACCAAAGTCTGAAGGCGGGTTGAGAGACCTTAAAGTGTCTCGCAGGGTTCTGCGGACTTCCTCATCCTCGATCTTACGCGAGACCCCAAGTTTTTCCATATCGGGCATCATCACGGTATATCTACCCGGGATAGAAAGATAGGAAGTGAGGGTTGGCCCTTTGGTGGAGATGCCTTCTTTGAGCACTTGAACTAAAATTTGCTGCCCGGGTTTTAAGCAATCTTGGATGGTAGGCCGATCGCGGCGCGGCGTTTTTTTACCCACGCGTTCGACGTCCTCTTTCAGTGAACCGGGGAAATATTGCGGGTGCAGATCTGTGATGTGGAGAAACCCGTTGCGTTCTAAACCAAAATCAACAAATGCTGCTTGTATAGAAGGCTCAACGTTGGTGACGCGCCCCTTATAAATATTGCCTACATGGGATTCATTGCTGGTGCGCTCTTGATAAAATTCTTCGAGCTTTTGATTGAGGGTGATGGCGATACGACATTCTTCGCCCGGTACATAATTGATATACATCTGTCTTTTTGACATGTGATTGTTGAAACAAGAAAGGTAAAAGCATCGGGTTAATCGTGAAAATGGAGAAAATATTCTTTAAGATCATGTAATAGGATGCTGTTACGTCTTGGTTCCCTTTGATTTAGGCCGGCGCGTGGGTTCGAGCCTCGTTGGGCGAACCGAAATGCGATGGCGATGTTTTATACTGAGGCTTAAAAACCGATGGACCTACCATCGAAAACCTCTGGAATAATTTTACTTATCTCATCCTTGAGATAAGTGGTAATTTGTCTGTCGGAGTCAAAGCCACAGGCTTTTCTAGCGACACGTTTACATTTTTCGATCGTGACGGATCGGATGATTTTTTTTATCTCGGGAATCGCGGGAGGCGTAATTGAAAACTTACGCAACCCAAGTCCCAACAAAAGCATGGTAAATTCGGGCTCGCCCGACATTTCGCCACACAAACTGACTTCTATCTTAGCCCGCGCCGCTGCCCGGATTACATCCTTGATCAGCATTAATACCGCTGGATGCGCTGCTGAATAAAGACTAGCAATACGTTCATTGCCACGGTCAACCGCGACTGTATATTGAATTAAATCGTTGGTCCCGATGCTGAAAAAATCGACTTCTTTAGCCAAAGTCGTCGCTTGCAATGCCGCGGAGGGAACCTCAATCATAATGCCGACGGGGATATCTTTACCAAAAGGGATACCCGACTCCTCTAGGTCCTCGCGTACATCGTTGAGGATAAGTTTGGCTTGACGGACTTCCATTACTGAGCTAATCAGCGGAAACATAATCTGAATGGGACCATGTGCCGAGGCACGCAAAATCGCGCGAAGCTGCGTGCGAAATTCGGGTAGATGTTGTAAGCACCATCGGATTGAACGGCAACCTAAAAAAGGATTGGCCTCGATCCGCTCATGGGCATGAGAGCTTGCCGATAATTTATCCGCGCCTAGATCAAGCGTTCGGATGGTCAGAATTCGACCATCTAATGCATCGATGGCTTTGGTATATGCTCGGACTTGTTCTTCCTCGTTGGGGTGTGCATTACCCGCTAAGAATAAAAACTCAGAGCGGTAAAGCCCGATGCCTTGCGCCCCTTTGCCGATGGCTGCGGCGATCTCATCGGGGAATTCGATATTGGCCAAGATGGAAATCTCTGTGCCGTCTTTGGTGATCGGCGGGAGCGAAGCCATCTCGTCTAAACGATTTTCAAAAGCCTGTATCTTGCGAAGATATTGCCTATATTCCAGAAGCTGAGCGGCATCGGGATCAATAATCACAATGCCGCGATTGCCATCAATGATCAGGTTTTGTCCGGGTTTGACCGATGATGCGATATCTTCAAGGCCCACGATCGCGGGGATGCCCAATGCGTGCGCCAAGATCGCGGTGTGGGAAGTTCGTCCACCGGCATCTGTGGCGATGGCTTTGATTTTTGTTTTATCAAGCCCCGCTGTTTGACTAGGTGTTAACTCTCGGGCGACTAAGATGGCGTGGTTTTTTAAAGTGGAAAGTTTTTCTTGGGTTTGCCCGACCAAGTGGTTAATAATTTGGCGCTCGATATCCCAAACATCATTCGATTTTTCGCGTGAAAATTTATCGCCGTGGGCTAATTGATCGGCCAACTTTTGTAATGTTTTATAAACAGCATATTCTGCGGTGACTAATTGGCTAGTGATTTGACGTGTGATCTGCAAGATCAAATGCTTGTCCTGAAGCATCGTCGCGTGGAACGCAAAAATCTTAGCTAGGTCTTGTCCTACTTCTAATGCGATCTGTTCTTGTTGTGCGTTGATCGATGCGATGGTTTGGTTTAATGCTGTATTGAGCCGTTCGATCTCGCGATCGATATGTTGACGAGCGATAGCTCTACGCGGGATAGGTTGGTCTGCCGCGTCAAGCACCATAGCTCTGCTGATTGCGATGCCCGGTGAAACGGGTATGCCTTTTTTGATCTGCATCAATTTAAATTTCTTATATCATGAGAAAAGCCCAGCGGCATTAACCGCTGGGCTTACTAAAAAGTTAAAGCTTGGCTGCTTTACGCAGCTTCTCTGCTAGGTCGGTCTGTTCCCAGCTAAACTCGGAACGACCAAAATGCCCATGGGCAGCGGTTTGACGATAAATGGGACGCTTAAGATCCAGGTGCTTGATGATGCCCGAGGGGGTCAGCGGGAAAAACTGCTTGACCAATTGCTCGATGACTAACTCGTCAACCTTATGCGTGCCGTTGGTGTCGATGAAAATAGAGGTTGGCTCAGCCACGCCGATGGCGTAAGAAAGTTGAACTTCGCACTGGTCGGCAAGCTTGGCTGCCACAATATTTTTGGCCACATAGCGCGCCATATAAGCGGCTGAACGGTCAACCTTAGAAGGGTCTTTTCCGGAAAATGCGCCGCCGCCGTGCCGTCCTCGCCCGCCGTAGGTGTCCACGATAATCTTTCTACCGGTTAAGCCCGCGTCGCCGTGAGGCCCGCCGATTTCAAACTGTCCCGTAGGGTTCACATGGATCGTAATTT
>CAZSSX010000226.1:0-3914 GCA_964609545.1 uncultured Phycisphaeraceae bacterium
CTTCAACGCGTCATAAGCGGATAAAAATTCCTCAAACAACGGCGCGTGCGAAGGATGCTTCTTGGCTAGCTCCGCGAACAAAGCATCTCGCTTAGCTCCCGCACCCACACTCGCAGCATTTTCAAGCACTTGAACATGAAGATTGGTACCCGCCAATACATTACGAGCCGCAATAAACTCAGCCCGTGCAAGCATCGACTTCTCGCGAGGCGCGGGCATACGCACTTCAATACGATTACTACCCACAATACGCCAAGTAATATCATAAAGCCCATTAGGATTGACACGCTTCTTCAAACTCTCAATCAGCTGCTCCTTGGCCCGCGTCGAGTCATTCTCACCCGAAGTGTCAACCTCATACGTCAAAGTCGTACCGCCAGCAAGGTCAATACCCAAGCGATAGCTGTCCTTGTCCATCGCCGAGAAACTAAATAAACCGACAATAAAAATAATGAGAAGCGGTTTCCAAAAGGGAGTTTGATTATTCATAAGATTCAGTGCATCTATAGTAAAAGTAAAAATAAATGAAAACAATGCCCATCAATCCAAACAGATCGATCAGCAAAACAAAAAACAATCGAGCTAGTTCGCCAATTGATCCTCGTCTAATACCGTTGCAATGGCAGATTTGGTAAAGGTCATCTTCGTCTGCGTAGACTCATCGGTTTTCAAAACAATGTGGCTATCGCTCACCGAATGAATCGTCCCGATGATCCCACCAATCGTCTGGGCCTTCTGCCCCTTCTTAAGAGATGCCGACATCTGAGCCTTTTTCTGCTTGGCTTTTTTCCCCGAACGCACCTGCATGAAAATGAAAAAAGCAAACACCACCGACATCAAAATCAACGGCGTCATACTCCCAGGTTGATCAGCAGTCTTATCGCTCACTTCTTCCTTACCAGATATAAGTGGAGTGCTAGCTTTACCATCGGTAGGCGTCGTTGTGTTTACTGATTTAGGCTTAGGCTGTGACTCGCCCAAAACGAACGTCATAGAGTACTCAAACATGCGTGATATCCTTCATCATCAAAGCCTACAATGCGTCTGCCGTGATGTAAAAAAAGCTATGTCAAGCCACGCAACAGCGCCGCTTGACAATCAAAAAATCCTAATTAAAAGCAATTGGCCAATCAGACCGTAGCTTAGTCCAGCTATTTTCCTTAATTGCGACCCGAATGTCCAATAGCAACCGCTGAAAATGCCGTATATTGTGGACAGATAAAAGAATAGGCCCTAACATTTCCTTGGCTTTAAACAAATGATGAATGTAAGAACGGCTATAACCACCCCCACATGCCGCACAATCACAGCAAGGATCAATCGGCGATGCGTCCTCACGAAATTTAGCATTAACCACACGTATTTGCCCCGTAGGCGTAAAAGCATTGGCATTTCTCGCGTTGCGCGTAGGCAAAACACAATCAAACATATCAACCCCCGCGCGCACCGCCGTCACAATATCCCGTTCATAACCCACACCCATCAGATACCGAGGCTTATCAGCCGGCATCAGCGGGGCGGTATGCTCAACCACCCGCTTAAGCTCCTCGTATCCCTCGCCCACTGCCACGCCACCGATGGCATACCCAGGTAAATCAAATTGCTTAAGCTGCTCCACACACCAGCTGCGACGATCTAAATGAGTCCCCCCTTGAATAATGCCAAACAATGCCTGCTCCGAAGGCCGCCCATGCCCCGCAACACAACGCTCAAGCCATCTGAGGGTGCGCTGGCAGGATTGTTCTACTCGTTTTTCGTAGAGGTCGGGTTGGATGTTGTGTTTGGGTAAGCCTTGTGTGGTATTATTATGCTCTGGTTGTTGTTGGGCGGGGGGGCAGTCATCGAAGGCCATGATGATATCTGCGCCGAGTTGATTTTGGATTTGCATGGCGTATTCGGGTGTGAAGTTGATGAGTCGGCCGTCGATATGTGATCGCAGCATGACGCCTTGCTCTGATATTTTGTTAAGTTTGGATAAAGAGAAGACTTGGAATCCGCCCGAGTCGGTGAGGATGGGTTTGTCCCATTTCATCCATTTGTGTAAGCCTCCCATTTTGGCCACTAGGGGTGATCCTGGCCTGAGCATGAGGTGATAAGTGTTGGCGAGGATTATTTTTGCGCCTGTTTCTGCGACCATGTTGGGGAGCAAGCCTTTGACGGTTGCTTGTGTGCCTACGGGCATGAAACGTGGTGTATCGAACGTGCCGTGGGGTGTGGTGACGGTGCCGATTCTGGCGTTGCAGGAGGTGGACTTGTGGTGGATTTCAAATTGTAGGGGATTCATAAGCGGGGCATTTTAGCAGCTTTTGCGGGTGATGCCTAATGGGGCGACGGGGGGCTTGCGCGGGTGGGGAAAGGGAGAGGTAAGGGGGAATAAACGGCGCTGGCGGGTACTGATGGCAGGGGGGGTAGGGGCATAATTGTATCAGTTTGTGATTCCATTATAATGGAACTTTCTTTTTGATGAAAAAAAAGGGGTTTGAACGGGTTTAAGAATGAGTGAAACGATGCGAATCAGCTGGAAATTTGGCGGAAAGGTGATGTTATCTGGCTAAAGCACTTGCTTTTTTAGATTTCCATTATAGTGGAAATAGGGAGGATACGCCCCCTTAAAAAAGTCGTGGCTATATTTCGGGGGCCACTTCTGAGGTTTAAAATAATTGATCGATTGCAGTTTAAGAATATTGTTCGCTTAGCAGCCTTATTATAATTTGCGCCCATTTAAGACTGTCGAATACTAATGGTTTTAATATTGGTTTTGTGCCATGCACATCAGACATATTTGCCCGTAAAGACTGCATGACATATGAAGCTTGGTTTAAAGCACCCTTAAAATTTTTGCTTAATGGGATAACGCCAGAGCCATTCCAGTCGATATTTTTTAGTTGATTTTCTATTGCCGAAAACACACCGACAGAATCAAGGGCTTTTACGCATCGTTCTTGAAATGATGCGTTGTTAGCATTGCCCAGATTTTTCTCGGTATAGATTTTATTGGTAATACTGTCAATTGCGCCGCATGCGGCAGATAAAGCGCCGCTTAAGTCCCCATCTCTAAAACGCGTGGCGGCTTTGATTAAATCTTCTCTGGAGACATTATCGAGTTCGTCAAGATCATCTCTATTGAGTAGTTCGATGGGAATCACCGCACCATCGATAACTTGCCAGCCTAAACGAGAGAGATATTCTGCTAACTGCTGTTCTAGATGATTGCTTCGTTTTAGTATTTCTTCAACAATAATATTTAAAAAACGCTGTTTATCTTTAAAATTAAATGTATCGAATCCCTGAGCTATAGCAGTTATCAGCTGACCTTTACTTGCGCCGGATTGTTGAAATAAATTAGAAATTGAAGTGAAGTCAAATCCTGCTAGCCCAACAATTTCTTTAATATCGTAGAACGAAAATTTTCTGAGAATTGCACTGACCGCAGCCCACGCAGAATTTATATTGCTTTCGGACATACTATTTGCATCCTTTTATCATTATTCTTTTTGTTTCTGAGCTCATTTGTTTTATTTGAGCCTTTCGATCGGTCTCGCACACATTTTGTTTATGCATGGACCATTAATTCGTACATTAATGCGTAAAATGTACACGACAGCATTGTGATTTGAAAGGAGGGGGGAGGCTTGAATCTTTTTCAATGTTCCCATGTGCCTTGAAAAACTTCGGTTGCTGGGCCGGTCATGGTTGCTTGATTAGTTTGCCTATCGTAGCTTAAGACGAGGTCTCCGCCGGGCAAGTGGGCTAGTATTTTTTCGTGGGTTTGTCCGGTTAAAACGCCCGAAACACAGACCGCGGTGGCTCCGGTGCCACAAGCTAAGGTGATGCCCGATCCTCTTTCCCATGTGCGCATGGTGACTTGGTCTGGGTTGTGGATTTGCACGAAGTGAACGTTTATTTTCGCGGGG
>CAZSSX010000227.1:0-3833 GCA_964609545.1 uncultured Phycisphaeraceae bacterium
GTGAGGTGGTGGGGGGGTCTTCGGGGGGGGGGTGGGGGGGGGGCTTATGTTAAATCAGGTGAGGGATTATTTAAAAATGGGGAGACGGATTTTGTGCTGAGCTGGGAGGGGCAGTTGAGCTTAAAGCCTTTTGTTGAGTCAAGGCTTTTGGGGGATGAGGATGTGATCGTTGAGATGTTGGGGCAAGGATCTGGGATTGAATTTGAATCGAATACGGGGAAAAAATATTTAGAAGCCAACGCGATTTATTATCAAAAATCGTCGATGTCGCTTCGGGCTCGGGGCGGGGATGATGATGTTTATTACATCGGGGGAGAGGATTCTTTTCGGGCCAAGGAGATTTGGTATGCGGGTAGGCAGGGCAAAGCGGGGGCGATCGGTCCGGGGGCGTTTAAGGTTTGGGGGGTTATCGCTGAGGCGATTAAGGAGGATGTGAAATTTAAGAGCAGCGACTCGGGTAAGCCGAAGCGATTGACTTTGCGTCAAGCTTTTGTTAAATCGGAAAAGCCGGTGACGGTTACTTTTGATCGGTCTTTAGCGGTTACTTTTTTTGGGGGTGATGAGGGATTCCATGGGGAGCACAAATCAAGTGCGGGGGCGGGTTTGTTGGTTAAGGAGATTGTGTTTGATGGGGCTACGAAGTTTGAGCATCCGCTGTTTGAATTAAGCGCATCGAAAAAGATGGTGCTGGGTTTTCAGAAATTTAAAAATTTGAAAAAAGTAAAAAGCATGCGGATGAATCGGCTTGATGCGCTGGGGGATGTGAAGGGGGGATATGTTCGGGATGGTGAAAAATCTGTTTTTTCGGCTAAGCGTGAGATGTCTATTGGGTTTGATTATAACGATGCGGGGAAGATGTTTCCCAAGCGATTAGATGCTGTGGAGGATGTGCTTTTTGCGATGGGGCAAACTCATGGGTTTTTGGCTCGGGGTGATTTGCATGTGACTTTTGCTAAGCCTAGCGATGTGGGTTGGCAGAAGCCACGGGAGGGTGGTTTGGGAAATGGGGCGAAGGCGAATTTGCCTGTGGAGCTGATCACGGGTGGGGGAGGGGTGACGCTGAGTAGTCGGGTGGATGAGGTTGATACGCAGGGCAAGGCGACGGGGAAATTTAAAAAAATGCGTATTGTGGCTGACCGTTTGCGGGTGGATATGTCTAAGGAGAAATATCGGTTGTGGGGTAAGGCAGATTTTTCGGCGCAGATGGTGATGGGGGGGTATCGATTGGTGGGGCCTTATATTGAGATTGATCATGCTAGGCAGCGTGTGGATGTGAAGGGTGAAGGTTTTTTAGAGTATCTTAAAACGGAGGGTCAGTTGGTTACGGCGTCGCGTATTGATTGGGGTGAGAAGATGTTTATGGATAATTTGGCGGGTCGGAGTCATTTTTTGGGGTCTGTTAAAAGTGTGTCTCGCAAGGAGCGGGGGCAGATTATTTCTGAGCATGTGATTCGGGGTCGGCGATTGGATATTGAGTTTAAGCCTGTGCCGTTAGAGAAAAAAGAAGATATGAAAACGGGTTCTGGTGAGAAAAAAAAATATTTCGCATCTGATCAGTTTTTTTTGACGTTGAGGAAGTTGACGCTTTATGGTGGTGGTTTTGATATTACTAAAAAACTAGGCGGTCCTGGGAGTGCTTATGCTTCTGTGATTTCTGCTGAGGGAGAGGTGATCGGTTTTCGTCATTCTGCGCCTGAGATTGCAGAGGAGAAACGGGTGGAGCGTATTACTATTTCTGGGAAGCAAAGTAATTTATATATTTTGGATCGTAAGCCTGCGGTGAATCGTGCGGGGATTGATGCGAAAGATCGGGTGGCGATGCAAGGCTCGGGGACGACGCGTTTTGATTTTGATGGGGAGCTTGTGGTTGATTTGAAAAAACAGATGATGACGATGGATCAGAGCGTGCATATGAGGCATTTGCCTATTAGCAAGAAGGCTAAGAAGATGCATCTTCGGGGGCATCGATTGGTGGCGAGGATGCATCGGCTGGGAGGGTTAAGAGATTTGGTGTTGCAATGGCGGAAAGAGAATGAGGCTAAGAAGGCGGGGCAAGAGGTGGAGAGTAAATTTGCGATTGAATCTTTGGAGATGTTGCGGGGAAAAAATAAATGGACGAAAAAAATAGAGCGGGTGATTGTTTATAAAGATAAGCGTCAATTTATTGCTGACCGGATGATGTATGATGCTGGAAAGAATTTGATTATTATTTTGCCGATGTCTAAGGAGACGCCGACTGAGATTTATGATAATGGTGTTCTTAGGCAACGGATTGGGGGGCATATTTGGTGGAATTTGCAGCGTAATGAATTTGAAGTTGTTGCGCCTGGTGCGATTACTAGGCCTCTTGGTTTGGAGCGGTAGTGTTAATTTTGGGTTGTGTGTTGAGCGGTTGATCGAGGCAGGCCAATGAGTGAGTATAAAAAATGGAAAATTTAATTCCCGATGCATGGTTTGTTGATTTGCATGTGGTATGGCTTTTGATGATTGGCGTTGCGGGGATGTATGTGCTGCTTAAAGGGGCAGACTTTTTGGTGGAAGGGGCGACGGGGATTGCTACGCGGATGGGGATGTCTAAGGTGATTGTGGGGGCAACGATTGTGTCGCTTGGGACGACGAGTCCCGAGGCTGGTGTTTCTGTGACAGCTGCATTTAATGGTGATGCGGGGATTGCGCTTGGCAATGCGGTGGGTTCGATCATCGCGGATAGCGCATTGATTTTTGGTGTGTGTTGTTGTTTGATGATTTTGCCTGCTGATCGATTTGTGCTGAAAAGGCAGGGGTGGGTGCAGCTCGGGTCTGCGGTGATTCTTGCGGCGGTTTGCTATGTCGCTTATTTTTTTGCTGGCGCTGATGGGCAGCCTGAGCTGGGCAGAGCGGTGGGGGTGATGATGCTGATTGGGCTTGTGGTTTACCTCTGGGTGTCTGTGAAGTGGGGTAAGCAGCACGCCAAGCAATGCGGAGAATCTGAAGCTTCGGAGGCTGATGAGATTATTGCTAAAGCCAGTAAAGATGGGGTGATGGCGTCTTGTTTTTATATGCTGGGGGGATTGTTGGCGGTGTTGCTGGCGGGGCGTGTGGTGATTGTTTGCGCGATGGTGGTTGCGGAACGGGTCGGGATTCCGGAGATGGTTTTAGCATCGACGTTGGTGGCTTTTGGGACATCGTTGCCTGAGCTTGTGGTGGGGATTACCGCGGTGCGTAAAGGCCATGGGGAGTTGCTGGTAGGAAATATTATTGGTGCGGATATTTTAAATGTGCTGTTTGTGGTGGGGGCATCTGCCAGTGCCAAAGCGCTTCCGATTTTAGATGCGGGGACGGCTTACCCGCGGATGTTTTTATGGTTTCAGATTCCGGTGATGCTTTTGGTTTTGATTTTATTTCGTGTGTTTATTGGTAAAGCGATTAAGTCGGGTCATTTTTCGCGATGGATGGGCTATCCTTTGCTGGCGATTTATATTGGCTATCTTGCGGTGAATGTGTGGGTGGGTTTGGGAAGCGCTGGGCATTGATCTAGGTATAGGAGGGGGTGAGTGAAACGTTTGGGCAATAGGTTAGAGATTGGGCGAGAGCAATGCTTTTATTGATTTTTGGAAGCTGTGCTTATATTTTTTGAGATGGCGCCCGAGTTTAGCGCTTACTAAATAGCAGTAATTCTCAAAAAACAAAATTCAAGTGATCTGTTGACTTTATTTTAGAATCGAGCTTTATTACCAGATAATCCATGGTTTTCCATTAGATTAGGCATGGTATCTACTGAGGCAATCGTGTTTGGGGGATAGTATAAGCTGTGCTTCATTGGGTTGGGTATTGAGATTTGCGAGCTTTTTGAT
>CAZSSX010000228.1:0-3829 GCA_964609545.1 uncultured Phycisphaeraceae bacterium
TTCACCGTAGGCGGCGGCATACGAACCATTGACGATGTCACAAAACTGATCCAAGCCGGCGCAGAAAAAGTTTCCATCAATACCGCCGCGATTTTAACACCAGAAATTATCACCCAAACCGCACAACGATTCGGAAAATGTGCCACCGTGGTGAATATCGACCCCAAGCGGGTCATGCGCGATGGCAAGCAAGAATTTGAAATTTTTACACATGGCGGCAGAAAACCAACAGGCATCAAAGCCATACAATGGGCCAAGCGTGTCGTAGAACTGGGCGCCGGAGAAATTATCTTAACATCCATGGATGCAGACGGCACCAAGGATGGCTATGACTTGGAAATGACCACCGCCATCGCCAATGCAGTGCAAGTACCCGTCGTCGCCAGCGGCGGGTGTGGCTGCCCCCAACATATGGCCCAAATACTCAACGCCGGGGCAAACGCAGCATTGGCCGCCAGCATTTTTCACTATGGCGAGTATTCAATCCAAGAAACAAAACAATACCTGCACGAGCAAGGCTTGCCCGTGAGATTAAAATGAAATAAAAAGGCAGGCTATTGGAGCCCGCATTTTTAGAATTAAAATTTTTTGAGGAAATGAATCTAATGGATAAAAAAATGAAAATTTACGCGTTGTTAATCCTTGCCTTCTGCGTGAGCGGCTGCAAGACCGGACAAAAAAAGACCACACAGCGCCGACCCGAAAAAAGACAAGATAATCAGCTCACCGACGCAGAAAAAAAAGCGGGCTGGATACTACTCTTCGATGGCAAAACCACACAAGGCTGGAAAAACTATCGCAGAAATACAATCAGCAAAAAATGGGTCGCCGTCGATGGCACACTCAAGCACCTAGGCCGCGGCCGAGACATCGTCACCGAAAAAGCATTCAGTAATTTCATCTTTCAAATCGATTGGAAAATCGGAAAAGATACCAACTCGGGCATCTTTTATCGCGTGACAGAAAACAAATCAAACCCTTGGGAAACAGGCCCAGAATATCAAATCTTAGACAATCATTCAAAAAAATATAAAAGCGATGCCGCCAAAGCAACCAACATCGCCGGCGCAAACTACGGCCTATATAAATCAATCCGCAGCGCCACCAAACCACTCGGACAATGGAACCACACCGTCATCGTGGCCAAGGGTAACAAAATCGAACATTGGCTAAACGGTAAAAAAGTGGTAGCGTATACCATTAACTCCGCCGACTGGAAAAAACGCATAGCCCGCTCTAAATTCAGAGCATGGAAAGATTATGGCTTACAAAAGAAAGGCCACTTCTGCCTGCAAGACCATGGCGACGTCGTCTCATTCAAAAATATCAAAGTCCTAGAATTAAAATAAAATCCCTAGAACTAAAATAAAACAAAATGAACAACGCGCCTCATCGCCCCCGTGGAAATGAAGCGCGTTTTTTTATTTTAGCCATCTTTTAAATTTGCTCATCGTCTTTTAAACAGATGGGCTATGGATCGTATTGGTTGTCTTTGTTTCTGGCATGATAGGTTGTGAAAACGCTTGCTTTTTCGTGGCATGAGCTTGGATTATTTGGGTATATGTAAAAGCGAACTTACTTTGGGTACAGTTCAGTGGGAGATTGATAGGATTTGCTGAGCGTTGACTCGGGGGAATTTGTCGCGGAGCATGTGTTTCAAACACCACTGCCACTATGGATTACAGGTCGGCTACTCTTTGCATTTCTTCGTCGGTGATCTCGTAGTTGGCGTGTATTTTTTGAACATCTTCTAGGTCGTCAAAGGCTTCTAGCATTTTGAATATTTTCTCAGCATCTCTGCCCTCGCATGGGACGGTATTATCTGGGACCATGGTTTGCTGTGCTGAAGTGATGGTTAAGTCTTTGGCTTCTAGGGATTCTTTGACTTGGTAGAGTTGGGCAAATTCGGTGGTGATGAGCCAAGTGTCTGCTTCGCGCTGGATATCTTCTGCGCCGGCTTCTAATGCTAGCTCGATGATGGTTTCTTCCTCTACGTTTGTGGCATCGACGGTGATTTGACCTTTGGCGTGGAAGATGTAAGAGACGCAGCCGTTGGTCCCCATTTTTCCGCCGCAGCGTTCAAACACTCTTTTGACTAGGGGTGCGGTGCGGTTGCGATTGTCGGTGAGGATATCGAGGATGACCGCCACGCCGTTGGGGCCGTATCCTTCGTATGAGATTTGTTCGTAGTTGACGCCTTGGAGTTCTCCGGTGCCTTTTTTGATGGCGTTGGTGATGGTATCTTTGGGCATGTTTTCGGCTTTGGCATCGTCAATGGCGTAGCGCAGGGTGAGGTTCATGTCCGGGTCTGGGCCTCCTGCTTTGGCCGCGACGATGACGGCTCTTGAGCATCGGCTCCAGATCTTTGATCGCTTGGCATCTTGTCTGCCTTTGCGGTGTTTGATGTTTGCCCATTTACTGTGACCAGCCATGTGTAGACTCCTGAGGTGATGTTTAATGATTTGTTAAAACGCGTCGCTTAAGCTTCGCGTGTGGTGAGATTATTTTAGCATTTTCTTTTTGCCTTTGCAGGCATTGTGTCGTTGTGGTGCGAAACTGTGTGGGTGTGAATTGTTTGCTATAATAATCGGGATAGGGGGCGGGGTTATGATTGTGATTATTTTTTTAAGATCAATAATGCTAGATGTGATTGCAGAGATAAAGGAATGGATATGATTTTTTTTCGTAGGATAAGTATGGTTTGTTTGGTTGTTTTTGGGATGCTGGGATGTCAAAGCGGTGGTGGTTTGGCTGGCGAGGGTGTAGGGGGTGGTGAGGGCAAGGCTTTGGTGGTTAAAAAGAAGCAGCCTAATGTGGTGTTGATTTTGGTGGATGACCTGGGCTGGATGGACCTAGGGGTGCAGGGTAGCAACTATTACAAGACAGCCAACATCGATCGCTTGGCTGGGGAAGGGATGCGATTTACCGATGCTTATGCCGGCGCTGCGATTTGTTCGCCCACGCGCAGCGCGCTGATGACGGGGTTAAGCCCCGCGCGCACGGGGATCACCGATTGGATTCGTAGCGCATTTCAAGGTGGTATTAGTAAAAACGGCAAGCAGCCTACCGGTTATCGTGGGCGTGCCAATAGCAAGCGATTGATGACGCCTGTGAATCCGCTTTGGTTGGAAAGAGAATATGTAACGCTCGCTGAGCGTATGAAAAACAGAGGCTATCGCACGGGATTTCTTGGGAAGTGGCATTTAGGTGGCAAGGGGCATTGGCCTACGGATCAGGGTTTTGATGAAAATGTGGCGGGTTGTGATTATGGTCAGCCACCGAGTTATTTCGATCCTTACATCAATAAACGGAGCAAGCAGCTTGGCTTTCCAACGATGCAAGCGCGGATGGAAGGGGAGTATCTCACGGACCGTTTAGGCGATGAAGCCAGTGATTTTATTGAGCGCCATCAGGAAGAGCCTTTCTTCTTAATGCTTAGCACGTATAGCGTGCATGCACCGATTCAAGCCAAAGCCAGCTTGACTAAGCTTTTTGATGTGGCGGATAAAAAAGGCCAGAAAAACGCGAAGTATGCAGCGATGATTAAAAGTGTGGACGAAAACGTGGGCAAGGTGTTGCGTGCGTTGGAGCTGTATGGTTTGTCGGAGGATACGATTGTGATTTTCACATCGGACAACGGGGGGCTGGGAGGTGTGACGAATCACAAACCCTTACGCGGGTCCAAAGGGTCTCCTTATGAAGGCGGTATCCGCGTGCCTTTGATTGTGCGTTACCCGGGTGTGGTTAAGCCTGGAGCGGTAAGCGATGCAGTGGTGAGCAGCGTGGATTTATATCCAACGGTGCTGGGTTTAGTGAATTCATCGCTTAA
>CAZSSX010000229.1:0-3798 GCA_964609545.1 uncultured Phycisphaeraceae bacterium
CGAGCCAATGCGCAATTGATATCTAAAATGCAGCCATGTGTCTTGGCCGCTTGAAGAGCCTGCATAATCGATGGCCAAACATCTTGACCAAAGCGATAATTAAACCCTTGGTATTTTCTGATTAAATCAAAGTGTGCAACAATGGTCGGCTTAATCTCTTGGATCATCTCAGCCAAAGCCTGAAAATAAGCGATCTGCATGCTTTGAACATTGGGATATTTTTCTTGCACTTGATCCAAGTCGTGCTCGGTCAAATCAATAGGCTGTCCTTGGAGATGATGGACACTGCCCACGCAATATTCAACGCGTGGGTCTTGGCCTAGCGCTAGCATTTTTGGGATATAAGAATCAGCGGGGATCACCTCGGTTTCAAACCCAACAAACAGATCAATTTGGTCGGCATATTTTGCTTTGTAATGTGTCGCTTGATCAAGGTATGCGTTGAAATTTTCCTGAATTTGCGCTGGGCTTTGATCTTGTTGGTCGGGGTAAAGATCTTCTTGACGATAGATCGGCGCGTGCTCGGTTATCCCAAATGCGCTAAATTTCAGAGCAATCGCCTGTGCGATGATCAGCTGTAAATTGTCCTTGGCATGCCTGCAGAAGTGACCGCTGTGTCCGCCATGGAAACTAAAAAGTTGCATCATTTCTCGCTTCTATTTTTGAGGGTTCTAGGGAATTTTTTTGTTTTGAGCCTAAGAACACCACCCGTGTCTTGAGCGATATAAAGCTGATCTTTTTCATCCAAAGCAATACCTTCTTGGGCATTGCCAGGCAGGGTTAAAGCCTTGAGAATCACGCCGTCTAATGTCATTTCCAAGAGGAGATTATTAAAGTCACTAGCCAAAAAAAGATGCTTAGATTGATGATCATAAAACATACCCGAAAGATCGGTAATCGGCTGGGGGTAGTAGCCTACAATTTCAGGTTGCTGTTTAACTTTCAGTGGCAACACCATAGCGATCACTGCACTAAGATCATTGGGCTTACGAGTTTTGGCTTGGTTGGTGAAGTAAAAAATGCCGCCTTGCTTGTGCTTGACATTGGGGACAAAGGTTAAGCCTTCAATGCCATCTCCCCCTTTTTGCATGTAGGCTTTACCCTTAAAAAACAGCGGAACAGAAAACCTGCGCGTGATTAAAAAAGTCTGAGGATCAATTTCGATGATCTGGTCATGCCTCTCATCTGCGACATAAAGTAGCCCCGTCCGCGGATCAACGGTGATCGCTTCTAAATCTTTTATTTTTTCGAATTGATGCGTACGCAGCCGCCTGCCCCGCGTGGTAAACTCGGCCAATTGCCCCTCATCACCCAAAACAAAAAGCGTCTTTCTTAGTCGGTGATAAACAATGCCCGAGGGTTCTTTGAGTTTTTTTTTGGAGATGATTTTTTTAGAATCGGTATAGGGATATAAAAAACCAAGAGGCTTAGCCTTAGGCGCAACGGCCTTTACCAAAGGGTTTGCGTTCACCCGATCGGACACGCGAGGCGGGCTAAAAAAAAGGCTAGCACAAGCCACGATGACGTAGCAGGTGAGGCATAACAAAATGTTTTTTTTAACGCAGTAACGTGGCCTAACCATAAAATTAGCCTTTTAAAATAGATTGAATCTGTTGGCTTAAATCCTCAGCGGCATCATCGATGGCTTGGGCCCAGTTTTTGTTGGGGTCCGTTTGGTAGGCATAGATGACGCTTCGGCTGGCGGTAATGATCGCCCCGAAGTGATCGTCATTGAAGCAAGCTTTGACGTCCTCAGGCCCGCCGCCTTGGGCGCCAAATCCTGGGACGAGAAAAATCTGTCGAGGCATCAAAACCCGCAGATTCACTGCTTGGTCTGGTTGAGTCGCACCAACCACCGCTCCTAAATGACTATATCCACAGTCGCCGATAGATTGCTCCCCGAGTTCTGCAATCATCGTAGCCACCGCTTGACAAACCGTGTGCCCCTCGGCTAGCACCAAGTTTTGAATCGTATCGCCCCCCGGATTACTCGTGCGAACCAGAGCGAATAATCCTTTGCCCTCTTTGGCTGCAACATCCAGCAGCGGCTGAAGGCTATCCTCTCCCAAATAAGCGTTGCAAGTCAAACTATCCGCCCCGGGGTGGGTTCCTAAATCCGAATAATGCGTACGCCCCAAACACCCCGCCCCGTAGTGCGCCGCGCTAATCCCGATGTCCCCACGCTTGGCATCGTTGATCGTAATCAACCCCATCTCATTAGCAAGCTTAAGCATCCGTTGCAACAAATCAACCCCTAAATGGTGGTACCTTTCAAAGCATGCAGATTGAAATTTAACACAAGCCGCATGATTGGCAGCAGCTTGGAGGACGTTGATGGTGAATTCCTCAAATAACGCGATCACCTCCGCTGCGCAATTTGGATCCGTCTGATCGCGGAGCTTGGCGGGCATTTTTTCAAACACAGGGTCGATCCCAACGCAAACGGGGGCTTTGTTTTGGCTGGCGAGGAAAAGGCGGTCGGCAAAGTGAGTCGTGATGGCTAGGCTCCTAAAGCTAAAGATCTTCAGCACATATTTTAAGGCTTTTAGATCCGGACGTCCTCTTCCTTGAAAAACTTATCAAGAACAGACCAAAAACTCTGAAACAATCACAAAAAATACGGTAAAATGTGGATATGTTTACAGGCATCATCCAATCGCTCGGTCAAGTTTTTTCTATCCAACCACAAGAAGGCGGCGTCCGCCTCATCATCGACCCCAAAGAATGGCCAATCAATCCGTGGCCTAGCCATGGCGATTCCATCTGCGTCAATGGCTGCTGCCTAACTTACGCACCAAAGCCAGACGATAATTCAGCCTTCTTGCAATTCGATGTGATCACCGAATCTTTACAAAAAACAAACCTAGGACAGCTCGCGCCGGCAGACCCCGTGAACCTAGAAACGTCATTAACACCAACCACCGCAATGGGCGGGCATTTTGTCCAAGGCCACATCGATGGGCAAGGCCTAGTCACGCAAATCATCCACACCCCAGATGACTTCCGGGTGGTGGTTCAAGTCACAGATGATTTTTTGAAATATCTCGTGCCCAAAGGCTCGGTGACCATCGATGGTGTATCGCTAACTATCGCATCGGTAGCAACAGAAAAAAAACAATTCGAGGTGGCCCTGATCCCCACCACCTTAGAACTCACCACTTTAGGCAACACAAAAGTAGGCCATGCTGTCAACCTAGAATCAGACATGATCGCCCGCACCGTCGTCCATTATTTATCCTTAACCAATCCTTAATTAGCTAAGACCAAAGGGGCGTAAAGTAGATTTACTTCCAAGCCAGGCATCTTGCTCGCCAATTGGTGCCACAATCCCGCCCTTACGAGTTGAAACCAATTTACCTAAGAAGCAGTAGCTCTGATCTCTAGATGCCCCGCTATTTTTCTTGCTTAAATGATGCGAAAATATCGACAAAAGAAAAATATCTATGCTAAAATGGTACACAGAGAATGTTCCGTTATTTGTTTACTGAAAGACAGCCCATGCCTACGAATCACAATGTCAAAGCCGTCGAACTCACCGTGGTTGCCGATGAAATCCAAGCCACCATGCTCATCGCCGAGCTAGCCGCGGCAGGAATCAAAGCCGCGTCTTGTGGTAATCTCACCGCGGGGTTGCGCGCTGAAGTCCCGGGCGGTGTGCATATCTTAGTCGGCGATCAAGACCTCGAAAAAGCCCAAGAATTACTCAAAACCATCAATGAAAATATCGCCAACCTAGACTGGGATAAAGTAGACCTAGGCCCCCAAGCAACCTGAAAAACCCACAGCGCCATCTTATGC
>CAZSSX010000230.1:0-3794 GCA_964609545.1 uncultured Phycisphaeraceae bacterium
ATCTGATTTACGGGTGAGCCGCTAGTTATTTTTGGTATTTTTTTTATTTTCGGCTGATTTCGGGCTATTTTTCTTGTTTTTCGGTTGTTTTTAGGAGAGTTTTTGTATTTTATACGATTAAAAAATAGCAGCCCTTGCAAATAAGACTAATGCGTCTTATTATATTGCCGTGCCCCGGTGGCTGCGATATGTGGTGCAGCTGGGTGGGTGGCGAAGCATTGGGTAAAGGATTTGGCGATGATGGCACCGAACAATCAAAGTAAGTTACCTCAGATTATTCAAGGCGGAATGGGCGTAGGGGTGTCCAATTGGCAGTTGGCACAAGCAGTGGCCAAGCGCGGACAGTTGGGCGTGGTTTCGGGGACAGCGTTGGACTCGGTCATGATTCGAAGGCTGGGGTTAGGCGATTTAGATGGATCAACGAGGCGGGCCTTGGCGGCCTTTCCAGATCAAGAGCTCGTGGCGAAAATTTTGAATCAATTTTATATCCAAGGCGGCAAAGCCGAGGAGGAATCCTTCAAGCTGCTGCCATTGCCTAAAATCAAAATGAGTCGATGGGCAGAATCGCTGATTATCGTGGCTAATTTTGTTGAAGTTTATTTGGCCAAAGCGGGACACCAAGGCTTGATCGGTATTAACTATCTGGAAAAAATACAATTGCCCACGCTCCCTAGCTTGTTTGGTGCGATGTTGGCGGGAGTGGATTATATTTTGATGGGGGCGGGGATTCCGGTGGCTATTCCCGGTGTGATTGAATCTTTGGCCCATCGCGAACCGGTGGAAGTCTTGGCGCATGTGACGGATGATATCGGTTGTGGCAATGTGTTTAGTTTGTCGTTTGACCCTTGTGATTATTTAGAAATGATCGATGGCGAGATTAAGCAGCCTCGCTTTTTGGCGATTGTCTCCTCGCATATCGTGGCTAAGACGATGTTGCGTAAAGCCACGGGAGATGTTTTTGGTTTTGTGGTAGAAAATTATGATGCCGGCGGCCACAATGCCCCACCTCGCAAAACCAGAGGCGGGACAGAGGATACCCCAGACTTTGGCCCTCAGGATGTACCCGATATTAAACGCATTCAAGCGTTAGGCAAGCCGTTTTGGTTGGCGGGGAAATACGCCACAAGTAGCCGCATGAGCCAAGCGATTGATGCGGGGGCAGTGGGGGTACAGGTGGGCACTGCATTTGCTTTTTGCGATGAAAGTGGCATCACACGCTCGCTTAAAGATCGGGTGATCGCGGAAAGTTTGGCTGGGGAATTGGTCGTAAAAACAGATTTTAAAGCTTCGCCTACCGGTTATCCGTTTAAAGTCATTAGCTTAAAACAGACCGTGGGCGAGGAAGCGTGCTATCAAGAGCGCAGAGATTGCCGGATTTGTGACCTAGGTTGTTTGCGAGAGGTGTACGCCAAAGAAGGCGGCGTGGGCTATCGCTGCCCCGGCGAACCGGAAGAAAAATACTTAAGCAAAGGCGGATCGATTCAAGCCACGGTGGGTAAACAGTGCTTGTGCAATGGATTGATGGCGACCATTGGGCTGGGGCAGCGGCGGGGGGAGTATGTCGAACCCGCCTTGGTGACAGCCGGCGAGGATGCGGCGGGGCTAGGGCGTTTTATGAAAAAAGGAGAAAAACGCTATGGCGCAGGGGATGTGCTCGAAGCGATTTTCTCGGGCGCGGGTGGGCGATGTTTGGTCTAGAATAATAAAAGGCAGGACTGGCTTTCTGTTTGCGTGAGGCGTGTGGGTTTTATTTTTTATTTTTCCTATTGAAATTGCAAAAAAGGGTTGGGTAATGCGTCAGTACGGTAGGTGATTAGAATCAGTACTGCTTATATTTCACGAATAGCTCTTTCTTAAGTATAATGGGCAATTCGGGTTTTTGATACGCTATTGTTGTAGGCTTATGCCCGATTTGGGCTTGTTTGAAAGGAATTTATTGTGAAGTTAAGAAAAATATCACTAATGACATTGACACTGGGTGCGGGACTTTTGGCCGGTACCGCTTGTCAAGCGGTGGATAAGGTAGAAGTGAAAGGGGTTGATGTTGCAACTACGGGGAAGGTCAAGGCTTATACTCAGAAGTTTAAAGATTCTAAGGTGACGTTTGACATGGTGGCCATCCCCGGCGGAAGCTTTAAGTTTGGCAGCCCCGCGACGGAGGCAGACCGTGGTGATGATGAGGGGCCTCAGGTTACGATTAAGATGAAACCCTTTTGGATGGGCAAGCATGAGGTGACTTGGGATGAGTTTGATCAGTTTTTGACGATTTATCCGATTCTCAAAGATGGAGGCGGGGTGCCCGAAATCCTTAAAAAGAAACAAGCTGATGCCATTAGTTTTCCGACGCCGATTTATCCTCAAGAAGCGATTCCAATGATTAATAGCTTGGGCAGGGCAGGCGGTTATCCCGCGTCAAGCATGACCCAGATTTGCGCAAAAATGTACTGCAAATGGTTGTCTAAAAAAACGGGTCATTTTTATCGCTTACCCACTGAAGCCGAGTGGGAATACGCCGCCAAAGCTG
Source organism: uncultured Phycisphaeraceae bacterium (assembly GCA_964609545.1). Classification (GTDB taxonomy): domain Bacteria; phylum Planctomycetota; class Phycisphaerae; order Phycisphaerales; family Phycisphaeraceae; genus CAZSSX01. The sequence continues at coordinate 2,525 of CAZSSX010000230.1, forward strand.
GCACCACCACCGCGTATTACTTTGGTAACGATCCGGAAGATTTGTCTAAGCATAGCTGGTTTTTTGACAATTCAGAAAATGACGACGAGGAACCTGCTTATCGCAAAGTCGGGCTCAAAGGCGCCAACCCTTGGGGCTTATACGACATGCACGGCAACGTGGCGGAATGGGTGACGGGGCAATATGACGCCAAGCTTCACCAAAAGCTCGCAGCTAAAAAAATGGCAACGAATCTGGATACGATGATTCGGGCGACGACGATTTTCCCAAGAACCGTCAAAGGCGGTGGCTTTGAGTCCGATGCTGAGGATTGTCGGTCCAGTGCCAGAATTGCTTCTGAGTCGGAATGGCAGATTCGTGACCCGCAGTTACCTCGCTCGGTGTGGTGGAATACGGAGACTTTTTGGGTGGGTTTTCGTATTGTTAGGCCTGTGAATCCGCCTAGTTTGGCTGAACAGAATCGCTATTGGAATGTGGATGCCAAACGGATTAAAGAGGTGTTAGAAGAACAATCAGATCGTCAGGTCAAGGCATTGTTTGAAGACGTTGAGGCTGCGGTGATTAAAGATCGAAAGCGATAAATCAATTACGGGGATGAGTAATAGATATGATTTATGGCTGTGTGCATTGACGTGCGTGCAGCCATTTTTTTAATGAAAATCTTTGATGGGAGAGAGTGGTGCTGGGTGAGTGAAGGTGGGGGGTGAGGATGTGGAAGTTGTTCTTTAATTTTTGGGCTTAATGATGTATGATGTGCTGATGAGAAATTTCATTTATTCAATCGTTGCGATGTTGTTATGGGTTTTGTGTGATGGTGTTTCGGTGACACAAGCGGGTTCGCCTGTGACGGGGTTATCTCGAGACAAGGGGTTGGTGATAGAAAGGGAGACGGGAAAAAAGGCGGAGGGGTTTGTTGCTGAAAAAGCGAGGGACCCCAAGCACGGGCTAGAGGGGAAGCGGAAAAAGAAAGACGTGATCCGCTTACCTGGAATTCTGATCAATCGCAAAGCTAAATTTGTTGAGGTTGATGCACAGATTTTGCATATAGAAGGTGGTATGGAGCTTGAGCTTTTGATTTGCTTGCCTCAGACCTTAGAGCATGAATCGCTGCTTAAATTGAATGCCAAGGCTAGCCATTTGCATCAGGGATTGCTTTTGATTGGACTTAAAAATGGGAAGCCTCAGCAGGTCGTGGAGGTGGGAGATAAATATCAATTGATCCCGATCTCGGGTGATCGTGTGGCGATTAGTGTGATGGTGCAAGTGGGTG
>CAZSSX010000231.1:0-3772 GCA_964609545.1 uncultured Phycisphaeraceae bacterium
ATATTACGAGACAACATCTGGCAAGGTGCTACCGGAGCATCTTGTCGACGAGGCATCGGATGCATCCCATCGTTCTACGATGTGGCGGCCTGTGAATAAGCTTGACACGCCCCGCAAATCTTCGTCCATCACATAAACATAATCATAATCCACCACACTGGCCCGATATAAATCGTGGTTGCGCGTCAGCTCACAGCCTAGCAAGTGTCGCCCCCCCGCGAGCCAAAAACCAGAGACCCATCGCCCTAGCCACCGCCTGAGCAAACTGGGACAATGCAGCACCAAAAAATCTATCCGGTCAGCCAATGCCACCCACTGATCTAGGCGCACCTGCTGGGGAGAAACGCACACCAGCGTCACCCGGTATTCAGCCGAGAAAGCCTTGAGCAGCTGATCCACGCTGCCACCAGCAGCAGGAAAGTGGGCGCAAAGCAACAAGACCTCGGCTGCATGGGTTCCCTCTTTCTCATCTTCATCGACTGCCTGCTTCATGCTACTTGCTCCAAATCACACCCCCGCCAAGTCAACGCTCATCTCTTATTACGCAGCCTCGGCTGAGGCTTTATCATAATAACGATAGCTGTATCGATACCCATATCGGTAATAATAATACTTCCGACGGTGACGCGGATTATCCGTTGCGATCAGCCCAGCAACGGGCGCTTTATAACTTTCCAGCGTACGGGTGGCTTGCTCGACCAATGCGCGCGGGGTGCGATTCATCCGAACGATCAAATAAACATCATCGCTTAAAGAGCCTAGGATGCCCGCATCGGCAAGCTCGATCACAGGCGGCGTATCAATAATCACATGGTCGTAACGCTGCTTTAAGAAATTCACAAATCGGGTCATACGATGGCTGGAAATAAGCTGGACAGCGTTGGTGCTGCTGCGCGTTCCCGCGGGAATCACGTGCAGATGATTTTCGCCGACTTCTTGAACCACTTGATCAAAAGAGCTTTCGCCTTCTAATAAGCTCACCACGCCCGGCCCCGGATTTAGATTTAAGAGTTTCCCAAATTGAGGTAAGCGCAAATCTGCTTCGATGACAATGGTTTTGCGGTTATGAAGTTCTGCTAAACTAAAGCCTAGGTTTAAGCTGGTAATAGTCTTGCCTTCTTGCGGGGTGGCGCTGGTGATCGTATGGACGAGATGACGTTTATTTTCCCAGCGGGCCAAGACGCTGGTTCGGATAGACCGGTACTCCTCACTCATCACGCTTGAGGGTTTATTAAGCGCCACCAGCCGATTGTCTGACCCCTCGCCACTGGCAAACGGCAGGACATCGGGCAAGCCTTGGTCCATAAATTCAGAGGCTAATTCCTCTGAGCTATATGATTTTTTTTGCTGAAGATGGCTTGACTGGGTCTCCTGATTCTGCCAATGCGTCTGATGTTCAGCAGAGCCAGGCGCGAGAGGCAATACGTTATCGCTCCCGTGGTTTTGATGTTCTAAATCATCCACCGTCACCTCAAAATCGCTCATCTGTAGCGGCCCCGAATCCACAGCATCATGCTCTTGGGATGATTGCGCTTTGCATGCCAATGCACCCAACGCAGCGGCATCTTCCGATGGCTGTGCTCTCTTTAAAGGCAAGCTTTGAGGAATGGGTCCCGCAGCGGAGATGGCATCAGACAAGCTGCGGCGACCCTCTTTTCCCCCTGGCTGATTCATTTGTGGGTCCGATTTTTTCATCAAGCAACCCTCGATAATTCAAAACGTGGTTTATTGATACGTCTCCGGGTCAAGCCATAATCACAAGCGGGGATCATCTCACTAATCACGCCGCTGACTGTCCGGGCATCGATGGTTTTAATCTGATTGAGATAACCAGCGAGCATACAATTATCGCAGAGCATATTGATCACGCGCGCCACGCCGTTGGAGTAGGTGTAGATCCCTTGAATCGCCACGTCGTCAAACACCGGCACTTGAATTTCATCCGCATCAATGCCCTTGGCCACGGCTAAGCGATGGCGGATATAAGCAATCGTTTCATCTAGCGTAAAAGATCGCAGGTGCTTACTCATCACGACGCGTTGGCGCAGCGAGGTAAGCGCTGGGGATTGCAGCCGTTCACGAAGAAGCGATTGGCCGACTAAAATAATCTGCACTAACTTCATGCCGTTGTATTCTAAGTTGGTTAGCAGACGAATTTCTTCTAAGCATTGATCCGTTAAGTTCTGAGCTTCATCAGCAATTAAAATAACAGGGCGCTGAACTTCAACGTGTGCTTTTAAGTGTCCTGTTAAAACTTCCATTAGCTTGGAATAATCCGATAAGTCCGAGCCATCATATCCTAGGCTACGTATCAGCTGATGAATCATCGCTTGGCGATTATCATGCCCTGGCGATAAGCGTATCACCGTTGCATTATCACCAAAGCGATCACAGAGGGCCTCAACCACCATTGTTTTTCCGCAGCCCACGCCTCCGGTTAAGAGGACCAGCCCTTTGCGCATGCGCACGACGTATTCAATCGCAGCTAAAGATTCTCTGTGTTGATCGCTGTCAAACAAAAAATCCGGATCGGGTAAATTTTCAAACGCCAAGCGTTTTAATTTATAAAATGATTCATACATCAGACTACTCCGTTTCTAGCACATCTGTATCATCGTCATCATTGGCAAATGCGGGGCTTACACCCATCAGACGTGAAGGACTTTTTTTGATCTCGTTCAACACCTGCGGCTGCTCAAAATTCACATACACCAAAGTAATCATAAAAATTAACACACCCAGCATAATAGATGTATTGATGGGATAAATAATCAGCCGCCTCAAACGCCTAGCTTTGAGCTGCTGCGTCGTGATCAATTCGCTGACACTTCCAACCAATGGCAGGTTAAAAGTCTCACTCAAAGATTCGCCATCTACAAAAGTTTCATCCGTGCGATGAGCAAAAAACAAACTGACACAGCCAAACAATAAGCCTAATGCAAAAGCCGCGCTTAGCACCTGATAAATCTTAGGACTCACAGGCTTAGTCAATTGGCCGCAAGGCTTAATAAAATCTAAACTCACACCACGATCGCCATGCTCTGCGGTCATCGAAATATTAACACGTCTCAAATTATCTTCCCAGTAAGCAATCGCGCGCTCTGCCGCGGCGGTCTGGCGGATCAACTTACGATAGCGGCTCCGAATGGGAAATAAGTCTTTATAGGTAGGGCCTAACAGCTTTACCTCCCGCTCATAAATCTGAATCTGCTTACTGAAAACACCCTCGCTGCGTTGCTCGTCGTCCAGTTCCAAAATCAATTTTGTATATTTAGGATTAGCCCCCACCTGCTTCTGGATCACCACCTCTTTGGGTATTTTGGCCACCGAAGCTTTGAGTTGTTCGACCTGTTTTTTCACATCCAACACGTCCGGATGCTGGCGAGTCATTTTTAATTCATTGACCAACTCGTCATAACGAGCTTCTAATGATGCAATTTTTTTCATCCGCGCAAGCAGCGCCGGGTTTCTAGCTGTCACTGCATGACTCATTGTTTCGGGCGTCAAGGCAATCGTCTTTTTCAAGTCTGCAATGCGCAAACGCACCAGCTCCCGATCGCCCATGGCTTTTTCAAGTTTGAAGCGAGATTCCTTTTGACTCATCATCGTATCCACACCCGAGCCAGGTAATAGTTCTTCATGCTTTAACTCAAATTCTAATTTTTGATTTTCTAAACTCTCCAGCTGATCGCGGTAGGAAGCCACCTGGTTTTCAAAAAACTTCGAGGTATCACTCAGGCGAAAGTTCATCTGCTCACGCGTGGCATCGATA
>CAZSSX010000232.1:0-3763 GCA_964609545.1 uncultured Phycisphaeraceae bacterium
GAAAGGATTCGTTTTGCTCTGGAAAATGCAGCGCTGGGCTGGGTGATTTTCCCGCGCCTGTGGTCCCCGATGCCGCGTTGATGATGATGTTATTCTTTTTGATCGTGCCTGCACGGAGCAAGGGGGCGATGGCTAAGGCCCCTGCTGTGGGGTAACAACCTGGGTTAGCGATGAGCTGTGGCGTGTCGGGCATGACTTGTATTTGTTTGCGAAATAATTCGGGGATGCCGTACACCGCTTGGGCTAGATTTTGGGGGTCTTGATGAGGCGTTTGATAAACCGATTCGTATAGCGCCTGGGATTGCAAGCGGTAGTCGGCTGATAAATCGATGACATGTAAGCCAGCGGCCAAAAGCTTGGGGGCGTAGGCCATAGCGGCTTTATGAGGCAAGGCTAGGAATGCAATATCGGCGGCTTTGGCGATGGCTTGCGGATCAATGGGGCGACATTGAAGGGTCTCGGCTTGGGCGAGGCCTAGTAGCTGGGGATACTCATCGGCCATATTGGGCAGCTGCTCACGATGGCTGGCTAGGTAGGCGAGGCGCGCTTGTGGATGTTTGAGTAAGATTTGGATGAGATGTAGGCCGGTGTAGCCGGTAGGGCCGATGATAGCAACTTTAATCATTTTTTTCATGATACTTTTTCTACGCGAATCGATAGCGATTTGGGGGGTCATTTAAAGAGTTGATGTCGTGCCGATAGTAAAGCCTGACGCGTTATTGGGGGGCGGGATAGCGGGGAAATTCTCCCTCTAAAACATTAAACACATCGCGCACGACCCAGCTCATATTTTCTAGTGCCTGCTGAGTACGTGAGGCCAGATGGGGCAATAGCCTCACATTGTCTTTGTTGAGTAGCGGATAGCTTAGGGTTGGAGGCTCGGGATCATGGACGTCTAAAATGACACGGGCGCCAGCTTGGCGGTTTTGATCAGCCCAATGGGCTAGGGCGTGGGCATCGATGAGAAAGCCTCTGGCGGAGTTAATGAGTAAGGCGCTGGGCTTTAACTGGCTAAGGGCATCGGCGTTGATCATCTGTTTGTTTTCTGGTCGGCCGTCGACGTGAATGGTGACGATATCGCTGCGCCTTAGTAATTCGGGGAGGGTTACGATTTGGATTTTGTCGGCGTAATCAAGAAATTTTAGGATGTGCGATTCTGGCATCAAATCATTGACTAGCAGGTTAACGCCGAGAGCGTGGGCGACTTGGCCGAGTTTTTTTCCGATGCGTCCGAAGCCGACAATGCCTAGCGTAAGCTGATCAAATTGCTTGCCGACTTGTTCTTTGCGTAGGGTATGGAAGGCATCATCGGGGATCGCCCCGGGCAGCGTGTAGCGGGGGCGAAGGTCGTCAAGGATTAGGCCTAGGACGTACTCAACGACGGCTTGACTATTGGCATCGGGGGTATGGACGACATGAACGCCTCGCGCTCGACAAGCGGGGATGTTCACGTTGTCTAATCCCACGCCGGCGCGCCCCACAATTTTTAACCGAGGGGCTAAGTCCAGCAGGCTTTGATCGACCCTGGTGTAGGTCCTGACCACTAGGGCATCTGCATCGGCTAGTTCGCGCTGAAAAGCAACACGGTCATCGTGGCTGCACCAAACGACATTAGCTCTTTGCGAGAGCCAATCGGCACAATGCTGATCCAGCGTTTCGGTGATAATAATTTTATGTTTCATAGGGATTATTCTAATCCAATTATGCTATAAAAAAAACGGCCGCTTGAAATCATGCGGCCGTTGGGGAATACTTATTTGATCGCGATTTTTTATTAAATCGGATTTTCTTCGAACCATTTTGCATTTTTCTCGATGTATTCTTCCCATTCTTCGGGCAAATCTTCCTCGGGAAAAATCGCATTGACAGGGCATTCATCGACGCATAGCCCGCAATCGATACAGGTATCGGGATCGATATAAAGCATATCAGCTTCGTCGAATTTTTCGCCGTCTTTGGTAGGGTGAATACAATCAACCGGGCAAACTTCAACACATGCGGTGTCTTTGGTGCCTACGCAGGGTTCTGCAATGATATGAGTCATGGGTTAGATCCTTTATAAACTAAATTGTGTTTAAAATTGTTTTATATAATCACAAAAGTATAGGATACATCGGCACCTTGGCAAGTGGAATTTTGAAAAACCGAACAAAATCAAAAGGCGATGGCCTGTGATGTGACTCATCAAATGAGAATGGATTTCATTAGCTTTCAAACCGGCTTTACTTGCTTGGAATGAAACTTTATTGGGCGCGTCGGTTGGATATTAAAAAAGCCTCGCCGATTTGATGGCGAGGCTTAATGGGGAAAACATTTTTGAGTTTTGGAGGCTTAGTCCATGCGCTGTTGCACTTCGATAAGGTGATAGCCGAACTGTGTTTTGACGGGGTCTGAAACTTTTCCGATTTCAAGATCAGAAAAAATGACCGCGTCAAATTCGGGAACCATCGCGCCTTTGTTGAAATTGCCTAGGCTTCCACCTTTAGCACCCGATGGGCACTTGCTGTGTTGCTTGGCTACATCAGCAAATGAAGCACCTTCTGCGATTTGTTTTTTAAGATCAAGAGCTTCTTGCTCGGTAGGTACGAGGATATGACTTGCGACTGCGCTTGGCATGGAAAAATTCCTTGTAAAATAAACCGCCCGGAAAAATGAATAACCGATGCCAGGCAACATCGCTTGGCATCTTCTAGATTTAATTAATTTTTAGATTCCGACGATACTAAAACCGGCATCAACGTGAATGGTTTCACCGGTGACGCCCGAGGACATTTCACTGAGAAGATACACCGCGGTGTTGCCTACTTCTTCGCCTGTGATGTTGCGCTTCATAGAAGATTTTGCTTCTTGATGGGCAAACATTTTGGCGATGCCACCCACGGCAGACGCAGCCAATGTTTTGAGCGGGCCGCCCGAAATCGTGTTGATGCGGATATTTTGCTCGCCTAGCTCGGTAGCCAAATATCGGGTGGTGTGTTCTAGTGCGGCTTTGCAGATTCCCATGACGTTATAGCCGGGGATGACTTTCTCTCCGCCGTAGTAAGTCATGGAGATGATAGACCCGCCATCGGTCATAAGTTCTTTGCCTCTCTGGGCCATGGCGATGAGTGAATAGGCGCTGATTCCCATGGCTAAATCCCAGGCTTTGCGAGTGGTTTTATGGAAATCACCAATCCCTAGAAATTCACGATCTGCAAAGGCCACGGAGTGAACGATAAAATCGATTTTGCCAAAGTCTTCTTTAATTTTAGCAAAAACAGCGTCTAAGCTTTCATCGCAGGAGACATCGCAAGGCATGAGCCAAGGGTCTTGAATTTCTAATTCTTTAATCGCCCCGCGGCAGCGACGTTCCATTTTGCCTTTTTCGTCGGGCAAATGGGTAAAAAGAAGTTCTGCCCCTTGGGCTTTGAGCTGATTTGCGATATACCACGCATAGCTCCGGTCATTGGCGATACCAAAAATGATCCCTCTTTTACCTGTCATCAAACCCATGGTTTATTCCTTTGTAGCTATCTGGTTTAGTTCTCACTTGGCTGTTGCCATGTCCTACCCCCCCCATTGGTGTTATCTTACAAAAAAACCCGCTGACATGTGCCAGCGGGTCTTTCTTTATTCTACTTTTCAAGAATTTACCGAGAATTAACGGTAGAATTCGATAATCAAGTTCATATTCACATCGAATGGGACTTGATCTGATGTTGGCACTGAGACGATCTGACCGGTGAGGGTAGAAGGGTCAAAAGTGATCCAGCCCGAGACATCA
>CAZSSX010000233.1:0-3747 GCA_964609545.1 uncultured Phycisphaeraceae bacterium
TGGCTTTGCCTAATGGGCGTTTTTGCCCTATTAAATCCACGTGCAATGTTTGTTGTTTTTGGGGATGGGTGATGTCGATCCGCATGGGTTTGACCACTAGGTCAAATGATTGGCCATAGGCTTTGATGATGTTTGGATTGATTTTTTTACCCCATGCTAAGGGCATATTTTTCACAACGAATTGCTGCATGTCTATGGCTAATGATTGAGATTTTATGTCTTGCTTGATTAAGCCTTTTAAGACTGCATTTGCTTCTATATGTATGTTTTGGGGGGCATCTTTGATGGCCAGTTCACTTTTTAATGTAAGGGTTAGGCCTTGGTCTAGACGATCACTTTTTATCGCTATGGCTAGGCTTTTAAGCTTGGGGGTATTCTCTTTGTTGATGCGATATGCCAGGGGGTAAAGATGTACTGATGCGTCTATTTGGGTTTTATTTATTTGCGCGGAGTCTAGGTTTATTGTACCGCTGTGAAGCCTTAGCTCACCGCCGACTTTACCGGCGATGCCAGCTTGTATTTTTTGAGCCAATGTTTTGCCTATGATTTTTGTCAGTGCCTTTTGACCGATGGCTAATTTGACCCACCCGCCTGGTTTGATTTTGGCGATGCCTGCTTGCCGATGGATATCAAGATCTACTTTAATCCATTGGCCGGCGTTGTTATGGGATGAAATTTTAACGATGCCGTCGTTGTCTTGGCTGAGATCTAAGACGATCTGGGCTTGTATTTTTTTGCCTAGTGCGGCTTGTAGTTTTCCATTTAATTTTGCGATGCGGTCTAATAAAATGACTGGCAGATTTTTTATTTTAATTTTCGCATTGCCTTTGATGTGGCTCAAATCTTTTTTTAATAGGGTATCACTTAGGCCTTGGCGCTGTAAGGATAGGGAGCCGTCGATCAGAGGGGTGGTCTCTGTTTCGATCGTTAATTGGGCGGTGATTTTTTCATCTTGTTCGAAGTCTAATTTGATTTGGCCTTTTAATACTTGGCCTAGGCTTTGAACAAGTTTTCCCTTTAATCCTAGGGTTTGATCGATAATTTTCACGGGCAAGCGGTTTATTTTTCCTGTAATTTTGCCTTTGATCAGATCGAAACGCTGACTTGTTAGTGCGGTGAGTAGGCCTTGACGTTTGATGTTTATTTGAAGATTGATTATTTTTTCTTGGTTAGCTGTTAATAGCAAAGAGCCTTGGGCTTGATTTTCTGATGCGAAATCAAAATTGATTTGGCCTTGCAAAACATCGCCTAGGTTTTGTGTGAGTTGGTTGTTCAAATCAAACATTTTATCCAGGACTGGCACTGAGATTTGGTCTAGGAGTAGGCGATTTATAACTAGCCGATCTAGCAGCAATACGCCTTGCTTATCTAGGGGGATTTCAATGTGATGAATCGCCAATTTGCCTGCGCATGTGCCGGGATTCTTTTGGGGGGATGATTGGGGAGTTTCTGAAACATGGAAGCGCATTTGCTTAGGCATTTCCAACAATATTTTTTGCGGGCTGATCTGAATCGACATCTCTTGAATCAGTGCGAGATTTTGATTATCTTCTAGGCCTACATCGATCAGCTGAATCTGGGCGGCTAGGTTTTGGGGTATGGCGATGGGTTTTTGCTTTTTCTCTTTGGATTTTAAACTTTTGAGAAATGTTCGGCTGACACGGACGCCTTGCACACGCACGGGGCCTAGGTCTAAGTTACCCATGGCTAGGTCAAAAAGCGAAAGCTGATTAAGGGTTATTGAATCTAGATGGGCGACCTGCTTGCCTTGCTTATCGTAGATGCTTAGCCCTTGGATGCGCTGACCTTTGAACCAAGCAATGTCGATCTGTTTGATTTTAACTTGATGGCCTATGGTTTTTTCCATGGCGCTAATGAGCAAGCCTTTGCCCAAGCCCCAGCTTATTAGGGTAGGCAACGAGAGGGTGAAAATGATTATCATGAGCGTGCAAAAAGCGGTTATTTTTATCGCGCGTTTTTTTCTTTTTCTCGGACGGTCCAAATTTTTATTTTTTGTTTTCCCGTTAGCGGGTTGTTCATTGGGAGCTTTTTTTTCCGACACAAGTTCATCCGATCTCTTTGATTTTATGTAGTCTGTCTTTAAAAAATTGATCATGGCCGCCAATGTATGGGCTGTTTTTCAAATGCGTACTGCATAAATCATTGGCTAGGCATGGGCATCTACCTAGAGGCGTTCGACGGCTAGTGAAGCCAAGGCTGAGCGTTCGCTTTTGGCTAGTGTGACGTGGCCGACCAATCCGCTGTCGCGCATACGTTCGACCATATAGCTTAGGCCGTTGGACGATGAATCGAGGTAGGGATTGTCGATCTGCGCGACATCGCCGGTGAGTACAATTTTGGTGCCTTCGCCTACGCGGGATACGATTGTTTTGACTTCATGGGGGGTTAAGTTTTGCGCTTCATCGACGATGAAAAATTGATGAGGTATGCTTCGCCCGCGGATGTAGGTTAGAGGTTCCATGACGAGTTGTCCGCTTTTTTTAAATTCATCTAGGCGCTGTTCTGCTGTTTTGCTATGGGCATCTAAATCACTTAGGCCTCGCGTGCTTAGTAGATAGTTGAGGTTATCAAAAATAGGCTGCATCCAGTTGCTTAATTTTTCGTCTTTGTCCCCGGGAAGGTAGCCGATGTCTTTACCCATGGGCATGATGGGGCGGCCGACGAGGAGACGATCGTAGCGACCTTCAGAGAAGACTTTATGCATGCCTGCAGCGACGGCTAAAAGTGTTTTTCCCGAGCCTGCGCTGCCTAGTAATGAAACAAGTTTGATCTCATCATCGAGCAATAAATCTAGAGCCATGGTTTGTTGTAGATTGCGGGGCATGAGTCCCATGAGGGGTCTTCGGGGTGTGTGTGCGGGAATGAGACTGCCTGTGTCTGCTAAGATTCGGCCTAGGCCGCTGTGGCTTTCGTCGCCGATGTCGGTGAGCTGCAAGTATTGATTGGCGGTGACGTCAAAGCTAACTTCTTGCCCATCTGAATTAAGGTGCACCAGGTAAGGCTTGAGTTTTTTTATGTCGAGCTGTTTTTCTTCGTATAATTCATCGATAAGTTCGGCGGGGAGATAAACTTGCTCATAGCCTGTATATAAGCGATCTGCGTCTACTTTTTGCGCTTCAAAGTCTTCTGTTTTAATACCCATGCCATCTGATTTTAGGCGTACGTTAATATCTTTCGAGATGAGGGTGACATGCTGTCCGGCTTCTTGGAGACCCCATGCGATGGTGATGATACGGTTGTCGGGTTTATCATCACGGAGCCAATCGGGCCTATCGGCATTGGCAAAATCGATGCGTATCATCCCGCCTTGCTCGTTCCAGACGACGCCTTGATTGAGCTTGCCCTTGCCGCGTAGTTTATCCATGTGGCGGATGACTTGGCGACAATTTCGGCCGACCTCATCGTTTTGGCTTTTGAATTTATCTAATTCTTCTAAGACGACAAAGGGTATGACGACGACGTGTTCTTTGAACATAAAAAGTGCTGCAGAATTATGGAGCAGCACGTTAGTATCTAGCACAAAGAATTTTCGTTTTTTTTGTCCGGTTTTTAGATCTGGCATTGATGATTCCTTTCACTGCAATGCAATGCAATGGCTACATTTTTTAAGGGGCAACTGCGGGGCCTATTTGTTTTATCGGTCATCCTTCTGAGTTACTCAAAAAATAGGTGAGTCCTTCTAAAAACCACCCATTTCAGACGGCGTTTCGTTCAAATCGAATGAGC
>CAZSSX010000234.1:0-3726 GCA_964609545.1 uncultured Phycisphaeraceae bacterium
TTGTGGTTTTGAGCCTGGGGAGCTGATTGGGTATTTGCGTGCGCATCGGATTGAGCCTACGCGGTTGATTTTGACGCATGGGCATTTGGATCATATTGGAGGGATTGGGGAGCTTCGGGAGGCTTACCCTGGGATTCCGATTTTGATTCATCGTAATGAGGCGGATTTTCTGACTGACCCTACGCAGAATTTGGGGGCGTTTTATGAGATGGATTTGGTGATGCCTCGGGCGACGGGGTTTCTTAAAGAGGATGACTGCTTGGAGCTTGGGGGCGTGACGTTTTATGTGCTTGAGACGCCTGGGCATTCGCCGGGTTCTATTTCTCTTTATTCGCCTGTGCTGGAGCTTGCGATTGTGGGGGACACGCTGATGAAGGGTTCGATGGGACGCTCGGACTTTCCTCATTCTGATAGCCAATTGCTTTATCGGATGATTAAGGATAAGTTGTTGGCGCTTCCGGGGCAGACGACTGTTTTGTCTGGGCATGGTTCGGCGACGACGGTGCGGGCGGAAAATGAGCATAACCCTTTCTTTGATGAAGTGCGATAACGGTATGACTTTAAGCGGTACGGGGCGGATGAATTTCTGCCAAAATATGATTGTTGTGTCTCGAGACATTAAGCTTTGGCATACTGTTTTTGCGTTGCCTTTTGCGATTTTGGCTACTTTTCTTGCGGCGGGTTATGGGGGTCATCGGCCGAGCGTGGTTGAGGTTTTACTTATTGTTGTTTGCATGTTTTTTGCTCGGACGGCGGCGATGACGATCAATCGGTGGGCGGATGCGAAGTTTGATGGGGCTAACCCTCGGACGCGTGGGCGGGCGATTCCTTCGGGGCAGATGAGTTCGGGGACGATGTTAGGATTTGTGATTGGCTCTGGCTTATTGTTTGTGCTGACGACGTTGTTGTTTTACTTTGTGTTGGATAACCCTTATCCGTTTTATCTTTCGCCTGGGGTTCTTTTTTATCTTTGTTTTTATTCTTATTTTAAACGTTTTACTTTTTTGTGTCATCTTTTTTTGGGTTCGGCGCTGGCGCTTTCGCCTTTGGCTGCGACGTTGGCGATCAATCCTGCGTATTTGGGGCGAATTGAGCCTTACTTGATTGGGCTGATGGTGCTGAGCTGGGTTGCGGGTTTTGATATTATTTATGCGCTACAAGATGTTGAGATAGATAAAGCGGCGGGTTTGCATTCGATGCCTTCGCGGCTGGGAGTAGGTACTGCATTAAATATTAGCAGGGGTTTACACGCAACGGTTCCGCTTTGGTTGGGCTACTTGGTTTACTGTTCGCCTATGCTTAATCTTGGATTTACGGTGGGTGTTGTGTTGGTTGGGGCTCTGCTTTTCTTTGAGCATTATTTGATTTATAAGTCCAAGACGAAGCATATGCATTTGGCGTTTTTCACGCTGAATGGGATCATTAGTTTATTGCTTGGGATTTTAGGGATTATTGATATTTACCTGGCTTGATGGGATTAGGGGCGGCCAGGCTTGCTCGGGATTTGCTAAGTAGGCCCCGACAAAAAGGCCAAGGGAATCCCATACTTTAAGGTTTGAATAGACGGGCGTAAAATCGGGCATATAGCCTAGGATTGGATGTACTTTGGGGGCGTGTTCTATGACATCGTGCCGACGACATAGACGTCGTTTTAGGTTGGTTTGAGCAATGTAGCGATGACGCGGATGATGCTTGTTTTGCCTGCGCCGTTGGGGCCTATCAATCCGAAAACTTCACCGGCGCGGACCTGAAGATTCAGGTCTTTGACAGCGGTGATGCCTTTATAGTCCACGCGTAAATCAACGGTTTGGATCATCAATTGATTTTGATAAAAAGCCACGGATTATTCCTCTGACAACGGTAGAACATTTTTTTTGTATCTGATGGTTGTTAACTGTGAGGCATCAGCATTGGCGGTTTATTATATCCGATGGGTGGCTGCGGGGTAACGGTATGATTGAATTATAAAATGATGCGATCTACTGCTTGGGCGACTTTTCGGGCGCGTGCGATGAGATCGGTTAACGCTTCTGGGGTGACACTTTGGGCGCCATCTGTCCATGCGTGCTGTGGGTCTTGGTGCATTTCAATGGCTAAGCCATCGCAGCCTGCGGCGATGGCTGCTAGGCTCATGCTGGGGACGAGATGGCGCTTGCCCGTGCCGTGGGAAGGGTCGATGATGATGGGTAGGTGCGTTCGTTTTTGGAGTTCGGGGACGGCGCTTAAGCTTAGCGTGTTGCGTGTGTGGTTTTCGAAGGTTCGGATGCCTCTTTCGCAAAGGATGACTTTTTCGTTTCCGGCGGCGAGGATGTAATCTGCGGCTTGTAGATATTCATCGAGTGTCATGGACATGCCTCGCTTGAAGAGTACGGGCTTGTTTTGTTTTCCGACGGCTTCGAGGAGCCTAAAGTTTTGGCAATTGCGGGTTCCGATTTGTAAGCAGTCTGCGTATTTGCTGACGAGCTGAACGTCTTCATTAGCTAATACTTCGGTGACGATGGGGAGTCCTGTTTCTTGTCTTGCTGCGGCGAGCATTTTGAGTCCATCTTCGCCGTACCCTTGGAAGGCGTAGGGGTTTGTGCGTGGTTTAAAGGCGCCGCCTCTTAATGCGTTGGCGCCTGCTGCTTTGACGTATTTGGCGGCTTGAATGATTTTATCTTCCCCTTCGACACTACAGGGACCTGCGATGATGGGGACTTGTGATCCACCGAATATACATTGGGGGCTTAGGACTACTTGTGTTCGGTCGGGCTTGATTTCTTTGGCTGCCATTTTATAAGGGGAGAGGATGGGCACGACGCGGTTGACGCCTAGGGCTTGTTCGAGTTGGCTTTTTTCTTTTAGGCGGTCGTCCCCGATTGCGGCGACGACGGTGAGGTCTGTGCCGTCGATGACTTGGGCTTTGAGGCCCATTTCTTGGACTAATTCTACGATGTGATCGATTTTTTCACGGCTTGCGCCTGGGTTCATGACGATGATCATTTTAGGTATCCTTTGTAAATTTGATAAAAATGTTTTTTTGCCAGATTTGTTTTTGGCATTTAAGTTATAAAAAAAGCCCCGATGATCTGGCATCAGGGCTGAGCTTGGTTGACATTTTTAAGGGCAACAGCTTATCCTCATGCGGCGGGGCAGGGAGTAAACCAAAAATTAAAATAAAAGAAAAAGTGTTGCATTAGATCGATGAGTATGACAAGATGACTGGGAGCTGTCAATGCAAAAGATTGGAAAAACTGAAAAAGCTGCATTGGTCATTTTAAAAAAAAATATTGAGGGTGCGGGATGATGCGAGCATGGTGCTTATTATTATTGTGTTTTTTATCATATCGTGATTTCGGGTTCTTAATATGATTCGTTTTTTATAAACCTTCAGTTGATTATGTTTTACAGCGATATTTTGTTTTTAGATCTATTTTCTTAAAATCTGCTTAAATGTGTGTTTGAATCACCGTATCAGTGGTCTCTTTTCTGATCCGAGGAATAAATAAAACCAAAAACTAAGTGTCGATAGCTTTATTTAGCCAAAAACACTTGTTAGGGTTGATTGTTTTGCCTATACTAAGGAGTGTATGGGTTACTCCCATTTTTATGTCGCTAAAACTGGGGTTTGTTCTTTGCGGAGCATTTTAGAGGGCATTTAATTTGATGGGATGATAAATCCTTTTTTGATATCAATAAAAATATTGCTCGATATCGTAATTTGTGTTTATTTACACGGATTAGAAT
>CAZSSX010000235.1:0-3695 GCA_964609545.1 uncultured Phycisphaeraceae bacterium
AGCACAAGCCCTCAGCACATCCCCTAACGTCAAACTCATCGGCGTCGCAGATGCCTTTGCAGATAATGCCCGACGCGCAGCCAATTCCTTTAACAATAGCCACAAGAAAAAAGGTAAATCAGACGTCACACCAGACCATGTCTTCCATGGCTTTGACGCATACAAAAAACTCCTACAACTAGATATTGACTTAATAGTCATCGCAACACCCCCCGGATTCCGACCCATCCACTTCAAAGCAGCCATCGAAGCAGGCAAACACGTCTTTATGGAAAAACCAGTCGCAGTAGACGCGCCAGGCATCAGGCAAATCCTAGCTTCTGCAAAAATTGCAGACCAAAAAGGACTCAAAGTAGGCGTAGGACTACAGCGACACCACCAAAACTCATATATCGAAACAGTCAAACGCATACAAGACGGCGCCATCGGAGACATCACAACCCTACGATGCTACTGGAACTCAGCCGGCGTATGGACACGCGGACGCAAAGCACTTGAACGCAAAGCAAAACGCAAACTCACCGAAATGGAATACCAAATGCGAAACTGGTATTACTTCAACTGGCTATGTGGCGACAACATCACCGAACAACACATACACAACCTAGACGTCTGTAACTGGGTCAAAGGTGATTTCCCCGTAGAAGCAAAAGGCCACGGCGGCAGAGAAGTACGCAAAGGCATTGACCACGGCGAAATTTTCGACCATCATTTTGTCGAATTCACCTACCAAGACGGCACCAAAATGTTTAGCCAATGCCGCCATATCCGAGGTTGCTGGAATCAAGTCGCAGAATTCGCAGATGGAACCAAAGGCAACGCCAAAATGAACGGCTCAATCAGCTCTAAAATCAATGGCAATTGGCGATTTAACCGAAAACACAGAAACTCACCCTATCAACAAGAACACAACGATCTATTCAACGCCGTACGCAATAACATCGCCTACAACGAAGCTTACTACGGCGCAAAAAGCACCATGACATCCATCTTCGGACGCATGGCAACATACTCCGGAAAACTTCTAAGCTGGGACAAAGCAATCAACTCCAAAATCAGCTTGGCACCTAAAGACTACGACTTCAACGCAGCACCACCCGTCCTACCCGATGCCCATGGCCAATACAAAATCCCCGTCCCAGGACGAACAATCACCGTTTAATCTTCATTCAATCAACAGCAAAACCGCCCACCGATCCATCTATTAGACGGATCGGTGGGTTTCTTTTAAAATAACACCCAACAAACAACACCATCTCGCATTACCCTTGAGGAAATTCAATCATGAACATGCTAAAAATTTCACATACAATCTCCATCATTCTAATCTTATGCTACGTCAGCGGATGCAAAAAAACAAACCCAGAAATAAACCAAAAAACAAGCCACGAAAAAAAAGCATGGATCTCACTTTTTGATGGCAAAACACTAAACGGCTGGAAATCCACAGAATTTGGCGGGCAAGGCGACCTCAGCGTTGATCAAAAAAATATCACCATCTCCTCAGGCGTTGGCCTATCAGGCATTACTTGGCAAAAAGATTTCCCTAAATCGAATTTCGAAATCGCCTTAGAATTTAAAAAAACAGATGGCGACGACTTCGCCTGCGCACTCACCTTCCCCGTAAAAAAATCCCATTGCTCATTCATCTGCGGCGGCTGGGGCGGAGCTGCCATCGGCCTATCCAGCATCGACCGTTTTGATGCCAGCGAAAACCAAACCAGCGAACTCTTTGAATTCAATACCAATACCTGGTATCGCCTCCGCGTCCGCGTCACCGACTACAAAATCATGGTTTGGATCAATGATGAATTAGTCACCGATTTTTTCATCGAAAACCACCTCATCACAACACGCCCCGAAATAGACCTCGCAAAACCACTAGGCATCAGCACCTTCCAAACAGGCGCACGCTACCGCAAAATCAGATACCGCAAAATCCCCAAGCCAACCACCAAACCCATCAACCCCGATGACCTCTAATCAGCCCCCCAAACACCACCAGCCTAAACCAAAATATCTCCCGCACCCATAGCGTTACCCCGCAAAAAATCCGCTATCTTCAACGCCTTACCCCCCGGCGCCTGCACCTCTAATAACTCCAAAACACTACCCTCACCGCAAGCAACACGCCGATCATCCAGCATCTCCCCCGCAACCAGCTCATGCACACACCCCGGGTCATGCCTAACACGCAGCAATTTCAAAACCTTCTCACCACCACCAGCACCCCGCCAACAAACCTTCGCACCAGGCCAAGGCGTCAACCCATGCACACGCGCCCGAACCGCCTTCGCAGGAAGATCAAAATCAATCACACCATCACCCTTCCGAAACTTCGGCGCCGGACACGCCAAGTCCTCATCTTGAACAACACCCGCCAAACACCCCATCTCAAAATCAGCCAAAACACGACCCACCACACCAGGCCCAATCCCCGCCAAACGATCATGCAGCTCACCCGCCGTCTCCATAGAATCAATAACAAGCTCCTCACTCCCATAAACCTTACCCGCATCCATCCGCTGAGCCAATTCAATCACGCTCACACCCGTAACCCTCTCACCCTTAATCATCGCCCAATTGATAGGCGCAGCACCCCGATACTTAGGCAACAAAGAGGAATGAAGATTAACCACCAAACCACCCGACGCCGCGATCAACACCCCACTCAACTTCTGACCAAAAGCCACCACCACACTAGCCCCCACACCCAGCCCCTCAACCCGCTCAACAACCTCATCCCCATTAGCATCATCCGTCCGCAACAAAGCAACCCCATGAGCCATCGCCCACGCAGAAATCGCAGTAGGCGTCAAAACACGCTTCCGACCCGCCGGACGATCAGGCTGACTAATCACCATCACCACCTCGTGCTTCTCATTTAAATACTCAAGCGTAGGCAATCCAAATTCACCCGCACCATAAAATAAAATTTTCATACTTAACCTCTTCCATTCAGCCTTCAAACTAACCCAAAAGCGCCTTAATAGCCTTGCGATTAGCCACCCGATCAGCCAAGCTCATCTTGTCAATAATCAGCTTGCCATCAAGATGATCATTCTCGTGCTGCCAAATCTTCGCCGGCATCTCCTCGCTCCGCAACCGAAAAAGCTCCCCATCCAAACCCATCGCCTCAATCGTAATCCCCCTAGGCCGCTTGATCGTACACGTCACACCAGGCAAACTCAAACACCCCTCCTCATACGCATCCATCTCCTCCGTCGCATCCATCAACTTAGGATTAATAAAAACCCGATCATCCTCAACCTCACCCGTCGCGTTCACCACAAACAAACGCAAACTCACCCCCACCTGAGGCGCAGCCAAACCCACACCCGGAGCATCATGCATCAACTCCAACATTTTCTCCGCCAACCGACAAATCTCAGGCGTAACTTCATCAACCCCTTCCGCGATATACCGCAAGACCGGATCAGGATGTAAGACGATTTTCAATTGCTCAATATCTATTGCATTCATCGCTTTATTATCCGTCTTTTCTCACATTGAACAACCACATACCCTAATATTCTGCTTTTTTTGCCCTTAAAGTGCTTGATTTTCCATTTTTATACCGTTCAAAAAATTCATTAACGAAAAAACACAATAAACCCTTGACTTAAGATAGATTATGCCACATACTAACACTTGCTAGTCGATTGTAAGTCTTGTAAATATAACGGTCAATATTC
>CAZSSX010000236.1:0-3652 GCA_964609545.1 uncultured Phycisphaeraceae bacterium
ATATTGTATTCATGAATTAATTTTGGACTCTTTTGGGCGGTGGTTCAAGTAAAATCTAAAACTGAGGGGGGACGGTCCGTGCGCTGGCCCTAAAAACGGTGCCAGACACCTTTGTGGAAGGTTGCCTTTTTTCCGTGGTCTGATATTTATAAGGTTTATTTTTGAATTTTAAAATGTGTCGACTGCCGCTGGTACGCCAGCAGGGGGGGTAACAAGATGCGAAAGCATGTGCTTTTTGTTTTTCATGGAATGGGCAAACATGCCGCCACTACACTACCGAACGAGGATGACAGTTGGATCGAGGATATTGCTAAAATCCTCAAAAAAAGTGCGGGCCAATTTTCGGCGTTTTCCGACGGTTTGGAATCGCGGGTCGAGCTGGTTCCAATTACCTATGATCAGGTGTTCCATACGATCTTGACTCGGTGGGACAGAAGTGTCGACATCCTTTGCGATAAACTAGGTACGGCCAACGTTTCCAAAGTTGTAGACTGGATGCAAGGCATCAGTTCCGACCAATCAAATTTTTTTTGGACCAATATCGTCGATGTTTTGCTTTGGCGATTTTTTGATCAGGCCCGAGACCAAATTCTCGCCCGCACTTCTGAAAAACTGGTCAGCAAAATCGCGGTGGAGCTCAAGGCCGCTAAGGAGAATCAAACCCGGGTTCGATTTTCGGTGTTGGCCCACTCACTGGGCACTTCGGTAGCACATGACACCCTACAGCGGTTGGCCACCACGCCGATTTCTGACAAACACGGTTTGCACAACACGGCCCTTTTTCCTGCCAATTTTCAATTTTACTCTTTTTTCACCCTGGCCAATGTCAGCCGCATTTTGTGGCCCGGCGATACGCGGGTTGAGCAGCAAACCAAAATTCGGCCGACCAACGAAACACTTGATACTAACAGCTTTTATCTCGGTGGAAAGTTTATCAATATTCGCCATGTCGCGGATCCGATTCCAGCTTTTGGGCGGTTCAGCCCCAAAAACTGGGGCGACAAGTACATTTCTCGGAAAATTCGTCACTACCGAGATGTGAATGTCCACGGTTATTCGCACTATCTGACACACCCTCTGGTCTACGGTTTGATATTCCGTGGTTTACTCGGCTCAAAGCTCGTGCCCACGGCAGAAATTAAAGCTCAACTGGATGGCTGGCATGATTATCAGGGGTCAAATGCTGAGGTGATCCGGGAATTGGTTACTGCTACCGAAGGAATTTTAGCACGGATTGCCCAAATAAAGCAGAAGCCGAATGTGGGCGAAGCGCTGGTACATGCGATGGAGGAGCTATTCCGTTTTAAAGATACAGCAAAATCGCTCCAATAATCATCGGCCAACAATGCTTGGATCACGCATTATTAAGGAAATCGTTTATGTATAAAGTAACAATTACCACCACTCGTTATTTCATGTCTCGTTTTGTAATGGGACTGGCCATTTGGGGTTTAGCCACCTTTGTTCCGGTGGTTGCCGATGCGGAGAGCGCGTCCCCAGGAAATAAATGCGCCAAACCTTCCCCGGAGGAAGGGGGCTATCGTTATGCGGATGAGGATTTTGAATTTTGTGCGCCCAAAACGTTGCGAAAAGAAGCGTTTATTACTGCGGACAAACCTCAGTACGGAGAGTTTCGCGACGCCCTTCAACAAAAAATCATTCCCCAATTACGCAAAGATCCGAAGGTGCCGCAAGAGGCAAAAGACAAGTTGATCTCCCATTTGATCAATGTTCTTGCGAATTTTGATGGTCGCTGCGACACAGCTAGGTATCTAGGCACCCGGCAGTTGGAGGCCACGCGGGGTACGACCAAAGAGAATGACCTCGATGACCTTGGAGAAAAAGACAACGATGACGATCCGACACCTGATCCTGCCATCAAGGAAATGTGCGCCTGGACGGTGATGCACCTTCAAAATCGACTTTGTGTGCCATCCAAGTCGTCTCAGCAATGGCGAGACCACGAAGTGTATCAGGTGGCAGCCTATGTGCAGTTATTACATCAGATACTTAGCACGCAAAGCGACCAATGCATCAACAAGACCGCCAAAGACTTGCGGAGGTACAATCGCCAGTGGCAAGTCGTGGCGCTAGAGGGATACACCCAATATCCCTGGGAGTATGGACTCAATAGTCTCATTCGAGGTTACCGGCTGAAAGAGGATTCCGTTAAACGTTGGTCGCCTAGTCGGGGGCAACTGATTTTTTTGCATCCATCGATAGGGCTGGGATTGAATAGTATGAGCAAAATTGAAGATAACGATCCCGACCTGCGGACGGTGTTTTTGTTAGCGGCAGAGTTGGTCGGAGGACTGCGCTATTTCAACGAATACAAGAACTACCTCGGGGGATCTATCGTGTTCACCGCGAATAATGCAGATTTGACTAAGCCGAGCATAGGGGGAGCGATTCATCTGTTTAAGTATTTTTCCTTGGGGTATTCTTGGGGGGTATATCCCAAAACCTATCGTGGACAGGGTACAGCATTTATGTTGTTCGATGTGGGCAGCTTATGGTCCACCGGGCACAAAATTGAATCAAGCGCTCCAAAAATTTTAAACCGATTCAAATGATGCACATGAGTAAAAACAAACATAAAGGAGAGAAGAAATGGAAAAGAATATTGCTGTTATAACACTTCATGGCATGGGAGATACAAACCCCAATTATTTTAAAGAAATTGAAATAAAGTTACGTAAATATGTAGGTAAAACCATATGGGATACTGAAGTTCATATGGAAAGTGTTTTTTATCAAGATCTTCTTCAAGGAAATCAAGAAGACTATTGGAACGAAATAGATGATGAGTATTCGTTAAGGTGGGATTTTTTACGAAAATTCATGCTCTTTTCATTTTCAGATGCAGCTTCGATTGAACATAGCTTAAGAAATGATAAGGTATTATATTTAGCTGTACATAAAAAAATATCTGATGCATTTGATAATTCGTTGAAGGCACTTGGGGGTATAAAAAAGCCTGTGATTATTATTGCTCATTCACTAGGAGGAGAACAAATATCAAACTATATTTGGGATGCGAGAGAGAATAAAAGGTTTTTTTATAATGATACTGGTTCTCAAGATGAAAAAGATTTTCGGAGATTAGCTACGTGTAATAGTTTAGTTACTACGGGCTGTAATATACCAATATTTCGAGTAGGCTTAAATGAAGCCAAGTTGTTTTCCAGGCCAAATACTAGTTTTAATTGGAATAATTATTTTGATGCGGATGATGTTCTTGGCTATCCAATTAAAAACATGTCTGAAGCCTTCAATGTTGATTGGATTAGAGATAAAAAAGTTAGTGTCGGTAATTTTTTTACTGGATGGAATCCTGTTAGTCATGGTAGCTATTGGACGGATAAAGATGTTGTAAAACCAATAGCTAAAGAAATCTCAAGACTATTAAAGGACCGAAGGGAACGATCATAATATCTTTCCCTGAAAAAGGTGCCAGACACTTTAATTTTAGGTGGCAGACACATTTGATATTGGATGAGCACTCGTTGTTTTTGATTTTTCTTTCTTTTTAGTCCTTATAAAAGATAATTGAAATCCAATAGATCCTCCTATAAACCATCCTCTTGGGAAGACATTAGGAATGTTATTCGCTCCTGCATTATATTTATTACTCGAAATGACAAACATATAA
>CAZSSX010000237.1:0-3481 GCA_964609545.1 uncultured Phycisphaeraceae bacterium
TAAAAAAACCAAGGGCTCAACCAAAAGAAAGGGGGTTAGTATGGGGGGGTGGGGGGGGTGGGGGGGGTGGGTGGATGGGTGGGTCGGTGGGCATAGCTGAGCCTTTGTTTGATGCGGGTGGGTGTTACGTGGGTTGCGTTGTCGAGTGGATAGCCGCGAAATTTTTGAGCATTTTAAGCCCCACCGCTTGGGATTTTTCGGGATGAAATTGCACGCCCCAGATGCGCCTTTGCCAGACCGATGCGCAAATCGGCTGGGGGTAATCTGACACGCAAGTCACCACCGATTCAGAAGCCCGATCGCCTTTGTCCATGGGCGTGCGGACGTGATACCCGTGGACAAAATAGACATAGTCCCCTTGCTCTAGGCCTGTCATCAGCGGATCGTTTTTTTGCCAAGTGATGGCGTTCCATCCCATATGCGGAACTTTGAGTTTGCCCCCGCCGTATGCATCACCGGCAAAACCAGAGACATGTCCGGGCAGTAGGCCTAGCCCTTGGGTTTGGCTGCCTCCCTCATCGGAATGCTCGAAGAGTAATTGCATCCCCAGGCAGATGCCTAGCAAGGGCTTATTTGCTTTTGTGAACTTTTTCAGAGGGGCGACCCATTGGCGATCGTTGAGATTGTTCATCGCATCGGGAAACGCCCCGACCCCGGGCAGCACCGCGTGGGTGACGTGGTCTAAGTCCCGAGGCTGGTTGATTATTTTGACGACAAATCCGAGAAATTCAAACGCTTTTTCGACGCTGCGCAGATTGCCCATGCCATAATCAATCACACCAATCATTTTGATTTTTCCCTATTTAAATAGATCCCGTTAGGCAAAGCACGCCCGCCTTTGGGTTGGTTGTTTGGGATTATACCGGATTTGTCTTGGGTGGCTAAGGTATTTTTTTTAAACCTCAAAAAAAAGCAGCATCGCGTGAAATGCAATGCTGCTTGGAATTCAGTTTTTCATTAGATTGATTTTGTCAGAAGGCGTTGATTATCCTCTGAGTACGATAATTTCAACACGCCGACTTTTTGCTTTGGTGCCTCGGGATTTATTTCTTCCGTGGGCGACAGACTGTAATTTGGAGGTGGGGATTCGGCCTTGCTTGTTGAGGTATCGGAGTACCGCCGCGGCGCGCTGGCCGGAAAGATCCCAGTTGTCTTTCCATTTACTCTTGCGGATGGGGTCGCTATCGGTAAAGCCTTCGATGCTGATGGCGTGGCTGGGATATTGGTTTCTGATGGTGCGGGCGATTTTATCGAGCGAGCGCTTGGCGCTGGCTTTGATGTTGGCTTTGCCGGGGCTAAAGAGGACATCGCCCGGCATGCGGACGGAGATGCCTTTGGCGGTAAGCTCGGCTTCGACGCCGTTGATGCCTTCGAATCCCGTGTTGGCACGCGCTGTTCGGGAGCTAGATGCCGCGCGCAATTTGGCGCGTAAGTTGGCGTTTTCATTTTCTGCCCCGGCTAGTTTAGCCAATCGCGCGCTGAGCAGATCATTTTGATTTTGGGCATCGTTGAGTTTGAGTTGGCTGGCGTTGAGTCGGCGTTGGTAATCATCGCGTTGTCTCGCGATTTTTTTCGCATTATTGTTATTACACCCCGTGAGTACGACGACTAAACACATCATAGCGACCAAGCGCAATCCGTTGACATTCATGGCCTATCCTTTCAAGCAAAAGCCCATAGAAATAAAAAAAGTGACACGCGGGATCCTCCAGCGTGTGTGAATCAGATGAATGCCAATAATAACAGATTAAGAGGCGTCTTGCACCCTTTTCTCGATTATTATTTATTCAAATCAGTGGCATCGCGTAGTGATTAGTATGCGGGGAAAAGGTATTGGGAAACCCACGCGAAAATGGGGAGCCGAAAGAGAATAATCAGAAGCGCTGCCCCAGCCAAGTAGGGCCCGTAAGGAATCATTCGAGATTCTCCTTGGCGTAACTTACCCCAAAGCGCCAAGACCGCTGCGCCTACTAATCCGAAGAAAGGCGCGATAAAGAAAACAAGGATCGCCCCGTCCCATCCGACCAAAGCGCCGATGGCGCCTAGCAGGTGAACATCGCCTAGGCCCATGGCTTCTTTGTTGAAAAGGAGGGTGCCTAAGATGCGGATGCCCCAGATCATGGCGCAACCGATGAGGTACCCCCAGATGACGCCGCCTAGCACATGCCAGTGCGCGGCCAAATCGGTGAATGGCTGTCCTGAAATCCCAAAATATCCCGCCAAAGCGCCGAGCCCTGGCAGTAGCAAAAAGAGTAACTCTTTAAGCACCATGCAGCGGGGGTTGGGACAATCAACCCACAGCTGCTCATCCTCATCGGTGGCTTGAGCGGTGGATGGCGGGGCAGCATCTGGATCTGAAAAGAGAGTGATTAGTAGCATCGCCAAGGCTAGCCCGATGGCGCTACAGATTCCAGCGTAGACAAAACGCGCTTCGACTAACGCACGGCTGATTTGGCTGCTTTTGCCAAAACCCGAGTAAAAATAGCCGCCGATGGCGCTGACAATGGGCAGCACCGCAAACAAACTGCCGATCCCGATTTGTCGCCAAGTCATTCGAAGATGGCAATCGGTGCGATCGCCGCTTGGGGGCTGGGCAGTGGGCTGGGGTTGAGGCGAGGCGTTGTGGGTTTGATCTATCGCTTGTGCTGCTTGGGATTGCTGTAATGCGATTTCTTCCTCGGGGCTAAAGCCGTGGGGGATGATGCCTTTTTTGAGCAAGAGGTTGGCCAAGATCAGGCCGGCTAGAGCGCCGAGGGCTGCCCCGAGCCATGGACCGCTGATTGCGGGGATCATCTGGTCGGGAGCGGGGCGATTGACCCAGCTTTGGGTGTGGGGAAAATACCAGATGCTCAGTGGCAGGCCAATGAGGCAGACCAGAGTCGCCAGCCAAGGTAATTCTAGGGGGATGATAAACAGCTTGGCATCGACCATGACGCTGGCTAGCAGTGCGGCGATCATCACCCATTGCACGACGAGGATCGGCCAAGTTTGTTCTAAGAGGGTCACTTGGTCGAGTGGTTGGTAGTTGGCGTCTAAGATAAAGCTGAGTGGGCCACTGGTGCCGGCGAGGTAATTGGCCCAAAACATGGCGAAAAATAAGAGGGCGCAGAGGGCTTCGATGATGGGGTATTGCTTGCTGATCTGCATGCGGCAGTATCGACAGCGCCCGCTGAGCCAGAGCCAACCGAAGACGGGGACATTATCGTACCATGCTAAACGGTGATGGCATTGAGGGCATGCACTGGGGGGGGTGACAATGGATAATCCTTCGGGCAGACGATAGATCACCACGTTGAGGAAGCTGCCGACTAAGGCGCCTAGCACGCCACTGAAAATCAGATAAATAATAAGCTGGGCTTGCACAATGATTCCTTGGGGGTGATGGTGTGGTGGCTGGATGGTTTGATTTATGTTTAAGGTATTGGAACTATTTTTATGTGTTACGGAATGACCTTGTTAGTTGTTGGATTTCTTTGTTTGG
>CAZSSX010000238.1:0-3460 GCA_964609545.1 uncultured Phycisphaeraceae bacterium
ATACAACCATCACACATCACCAACCTTCACCGGTCTGGCAAAATTCCTTAAAGTTCAAGTCTTAGAAAATAAACAGCAGACCGTAGCCCTCACCATGCCCGCAAATCAAATTTTAAAACTCCGAGAAATAATGCCACCACAAACACTCAAATATCTTAAAGAAGCCAAAATAGATCTCGACCAACAGATTAAACGCGCAACTCAAAACGGTCTCATCCCACAACAAATATTTAAGCTTGAGATAAAAAATAAAACCTACAAGGTTTGGCTGGAATAGCACTACCAACAGATGCTCATACGCAATAAGTCAATTAGTAGCAATCAAATCACACCACCGTAAATGATTGATTTTTTCAATTTTCTTTTTTTCATAGCAAATCGCCGCCACATATCCTATGTTCACAGATACGGGCGTAATAGCCCAGCGATCTGCTTCCTGTTTATCCCATCGCGTATTTCTGACAGCAGGCACATCTTTATCTAAAAATGCCACATCGAAATTCCCTAATCCATACCCGATGCCTCTGCCTAATGCTTTGACAAATGCTTCTTTACGTGTCCAACAAGTAAAAAATAATTTTTTTACCGATTCAGGTTCAGCGTTCTTTAATTCTTGAGATTCTTTCTTTGAAAAATATCTTCGACTTAATCCTAGCCAATCAATCTTGTCTCGGATTTTTTCAATATCTAAGCCCAAAACAGCTGACCGTGTCATCCCGATCAATGCTTTTCCATAAGAATGAGAGACGTTGAAACTAATATTTTGGCCTTTAATATAAGGCTTTCCGTGCGAATTAGACGCCAACACCACACCACTTGGTGTAATAGAAAGATAGCGTCCAAGTAGAATTCTTAAAGCACTTCTCACTTTGGCAAATTCATATTTTTTCGCGGTTATTTTAAGTTGCGTAACACGTTGTTTTTCCTCACGGCTTAACTGATTCAAATAATTTTCATAACTATCCCCGTCGGGTCGAAGTTCAATATGCTACACGTCAATCGTGTCATCAGATAACACACACGGCGAGATCACATCATTAAGTTTTTGATCAGCAGACATCGCTTGCCCTTTGTAGAGAATCGGAAAGCATCGCCATTCCTTGATCTAGATTGACCCGCGGGGCATATCCAAAATCTCTCCTTGCTTGAGAGATGTCATAATAATGAGATGTTGTTAATTGCTTGGCTACAAACCGCGTCATCAGAGGCTCACTTTTAATTCTCAATAGCGTATAGACCGACTCTAAAATGCAGCCCACGCCATAAGCCAATCCCGCTGGTATCTGCTTGGTCAAAGGCTCTAGCCCACCTGCTTCAAGAATTCGATTAAGCATTTCTTTCATGGCCACAGGCTCCCCATTGCTGACATAATAAGCTTTACCCGCGCACCGCTGCTCCTCGCATAATGCATCATATGCTTGTATATGAGCATATGATGCATTTGTAATATAAGTATGGTCTACCCTATTTTGTCCATTGCCAACAATTTTCAGCTTTCCCATTTTTTTTCTAGCAATCACCCTTGGCACTAAATTCGTATCGCCCGGGCCCCAAATCATGTGAGGCCGAAGTGCTACTGTCTTAAGTCCCCGACTGTTTGCCTTCAAAATCAGTCGTTCAGCCATCGCTTTGGTCTTTGGATAATGAGCCAAAAACTTCTTTGCATAAGGCACTGACTCATTCACACCCAATTCATCGACGCCAGCAAAAGTCACACTGGGAGAACTTGTGTACACCAATCGCTTCACGCCACAAGCCACTGCCGCATTAATGACATGTTCTGTGCCTAGCACATTTGCTTGATAATAAGAAGCATAACTTCCCCAAACACCAGCCTTGGCGGCCACATGAAAAACACCGTCACAGCCAATCATTGCTTTTTTTACCGCTTCAAAATCCGTCAACGAAGTTGATACTTGAGCCACTCCCAGATCAGCCAATTTCTGATATCGGCTCCGCTGCAAACCCACCACTTCATACCCTAGTTGACACAACTGCTTAACAATTTCAAACCCTAAAAAACCTCCAGCGCCAGTCACCATTATTTTTTTCATCTCAATTTCCTTTGCGCCCATCGGCTTAACATCTCGCGATTGATCTTGGCGTTATGTCGAATATCCACTGGAAACGAAGCGTGAAAAAAAACATGGTCGATGCCTTGCGTTATCGGATTTTCAGCGGCAATGATTCGTATTTCTTTCACGATTTTCTTTCGTTCATACTTGCTCACTTTGCGGCTTAGCTCAAGACAAATCCCCGGCATGATTTTTTGTTTTCTAGAAAGTTTAACTAATGCCGACCGAAATACAGCGGCATGTGCATTAAACACGCCCTCGCATGCTACCGAATAATATACTTTTTTTGCTGTTATCACGCGCTGTGATTTTCGCCCGCAGAACCATAGCCTCCCCTGTTGATCAAAATACCCCAAGTCACCCATCCGATGATAAAAACTTTTTTCATTTTCGATTTTAGCCAATTTTGTCTGTTCTGGCATTTGATCATAACCTGCCGTGACGCATGGCCCTTGAACAATAATCTCACCGATTTCACCACGGGGCAATTCCAACGATTGATCCCATTTGCATATCGGGGCATCGGTAATTTGGATAATCTTCACTTCCGCTTGCCCCACCACATGCCCAACGCAAACGCCTTCCCCATTGGCTGTGGCGATCTCGGTATTGCCCAAAACTTCTCTACTTGATGCAGAGGCGACCGGCAAAGATTCGGTCGCTCCATAGGGCGTATGAATAAAAACGCCTGGTTTTAAGCTATTTTCAAATAATCTCATTACCCTTGCGGGCACCGGCGCACCGGCGGAAAGCACCCGTTTTAAAGAAGGAAGTTTGATCTGTTGGGATTGAACAACTTGACCCACGCAATTTAAAAGTGCCGGCGAGCCAAACAAATTATTCACCCCGAACTGTTTAATAGGTTCTAAAATATTTTCCGGCTTCACCCGACCCGGCTTAGTAAAATCCATCTGCGGTATCACCGCGGTCATGCCAAGCACCGGCGCGTATAATGCAAAAAGAGGAAACGTCGCCAAGTCAACTTCGCCAGGGGTAATTCCATAAGTATCTCTTAACGCGGTAACCTGCGCCATGAAATTTTGGTGCGAGTAGATCACTCCTTTAGGTATCCCCGTGCTACCGCTGGTAAAAAGAATCGCGGGCACCTGATCAGAATCTGTTTGATAATCGATTTCGTATTTTGATTTTGTCCCTAGGGATTTAACCTCCGACAAATTTTTTATTTTTCGAAAAAAAACAGATTCTCCCACCATGACATTTTGTCTAATTGTTTTTTTTGCCCACCCTAATATTTTTCTCGCCGCATGTGCTTTAGCTATACCAATAAACACCTCGGGCTTGGCTTGACCTAGACAAACCCCCAGATTTTCCGCGCCCATCCCCGGATCTACGCAGACCATTGTTGCGCCCACTTTAAAAATCGC
>CAZSSX010000239.1:0-3440 GCA_964609545.1 uncultured Phycisphaeraceae bacterium
TGCAATTTCTTTTACACGTGACATCGAAAATGCTACAAAACATCGCCGCTACTTTAAGAACACCTAAGTATCATAACCATGCGTCCTATCTTTAAATCAAACTGACCAGTGTTTGCGTTACATTTCCACTTTTTATAAGTACTCACTGGTCCTTATTTCCAGAACTGATCTTTTTAAAACGACGCTTCTATTTGAATTTGCCTTTGACGCTTATTTCTTTCCAAGGCAGGGGTAAATTGCTTTCTGTCATGAGGGTGCGGATTTCGCCTTGGGGGCGATAGGTGATGCGTGCCCAGAAATGATATTTTTTTCCTGCTAGGGATTGGCCTGCGATGCCTGCTTTTAGAATGAGCAGCTGCCCGCCGCGCCTGGGTGCTGTGACGCGGGGCACGGCATCGCCTACATATTTGCCGTGGCCATCCACCCACAATTCATAGGCGACGTGTTCGATGCCTAGCTTGAAAGGGTTGGGGTTTTCTACTAGGCAGGCGATTTCTACGGCGGAGCCTTCATCGGTGGCGCTGGTTACGCGCAAATCCATCACCTTTAATTTCGGATGGTCGTGGGTGCCCCAGTTGCCTATGGTCTGGCAGCTGGCAAGACCTGAAAACAGTAAACCTATTAGAAATAATACTCGCATCAATCAACTCTCAATCGCATCAAAAAATCAAAGCCCAGTCTATCCCAAATCTCGTCATTATCAAACAAGGAGCCTAAAAATACATCAAAAAACAAACAGATTTTCTCAAACCCTTGAGCTGTCGGGTTACTTGATTTATCGCCAGGATATACCCGAATCTATACTTTTTGGCCTAATAATCCGATAATAAACGGTTTTAAATGGAAAAAAGTAAAAAAATAATCGGTTCCCATGTAGTTTTGAGCCTATCTTAATCATATAATGGAGGTACACAAAGCTTACTCGCCCCCTATGACTCGAACCCACAAGCATCACGACACTGGAGACCTAAAAAATGAAAACCCCCACACACATCCTTACTTTTCGTCCACTTGTTCGCTATGTCGATAAAAAACAAGCTGTCATCGACGCGCATTTTATGTTTCATCCTATTGATCATCCGACGACGGCTGGTAAGAAACGACACGCAAAATATCGGCATCCGATTTGTCTTGACGCTCAGATTCCTTCATTGGAGGTAGTCTTGCGCATGGTCGGGCCTCAAGGTAAGATATACGACTACCGCGCGAGCATAGACCCTAGCCAGCCAGAGTCTATGATCCGATTTGACATCCCGCAACCCAAGCGCTGGTGGCCATCGACATTGGGCAAGCAGTCGCTGTACCAACTGACCGCGGTACTGATTCAGAAGGACAATTTGATCGACACGTGGCAGGCATCTTTGGGCTTAACCTCTGTGCGTGCTCAGACGGCCAACTGGATTAAGCAAGGCTTGCTTTTGGTCAACGGGAAAAAGTTTTGCATACACGAGGTGTACCCTTTTACGAAATCGGTTAGTAACGAGATCTTGCCTTTTACAGCGGACATGCTGGTGCATATCAAGAAACACTTTGCGCCCGACAATCTTTATCATGCAGCGGACAAAGCCGGCGTGTTGCTGCTGCAAAGTGTGGCGGTGAATCAAAAGTCTGCTCAGGGGAAAATGCTTTCCCCCAAAAGCAGGCAACAGATTACTCAGCAAATCGATCGGTTGTCGTCACACCCCAGCATTGTCGGTTGGCACATCCCTAGTAAATTTAAAAACGCTGAGCAAATCGCTAAGCTGATTCACCAATTAGACCCTGTTAGGAGAATATTCAAACACCTTCCGCGTGTCTGCTAATTGAGCTGACTTTGCCGATGGTGGTGGCATTAACGGGCGGCTGTTTGATGGGTGAGTAGCGATTTTCGGCCCTAGTTTTGCCCCTTACTAGACCCCCGCTACAAACTTGCTAAAATGCTGGCATGAACCCAGTCTTTATCGGTATCACTCTCTCCAACCTTCTTTGCATGAGCATTACTTTTTGCGTGGGCTTATTTGTCACGGATCCCCAAGGGGCGTTCCAGACCCGATACCACGATATGCACATGCTTTTGGGCATGGGCACTGGTTTGCTGTGCTTTGCGGCTCACATCATTGTCTTTATGTATTTCATGGCTACGTCTCGATGGATACAGGCTGCCACGGATAAAGCCAACTTAAAACAATTGCAATATGCAGAGCCGGCGCTGAAACATAAAACCCAAGCCTTTGCGCTGGCTATGATCGCAATCCTGTCAACGATGCTCACGATGATCGCAGGCGCTTCTACGGATGTGCCTCTGGGGTCTGCGCCACTGATTCCGCCGACGGTGCATATGGGTATTGCGATGGTTATGATTGCGACCAATGGGTATATTGCGCTGAGGCAATTTAAAATTATTCAGATGCAGAAAAAACTGATGGACGATGTTTTGCATATTCTTAATGATATGCCTCATGTTAAAATTATTACCGAGCCTTGAGATGGCCCTTTTATAAAGACACTGCATCAATTCGCGTTTGTTGTGCGTCTTATTTAGTAAACAAGCTTTTAATTTTTTCAAGGGAAACCCATGCTTATTCAATCTCGCCGATCTATCTTCCTTTATGCTTGCTTATTGATTTTTTGCGCCTTGACTCAAGTCAGTGGCGCTGATGTTCCACCTCGGGACGCGCCAGGCGATGCGGTGTATCGCGCGCTCCAAGCGATTGACCAGGCGCAGCTTAAGATCAAAGATTTTCGTGCGAATATCCGAATTAC
Source organism: uncultured Phycisphaeraceae bacterium (assembly GCA_964609545.1). Lineage (GTDB taxonomy): Bacteria > Planctomycetota > Phycisphaerae > Phycisphaerales > Phycisphaeraceae > CAZSSX01. The sequence goes on from CAZSSX010000239.1 coordinate 2,743, forward strand.
ACGCACCGACAATTTCACAGAATCAACGAATAAACGTTACGGCCAATTTCTATATATACCGGGGAAAAGGCCCAAATTCGCTGTCCATTTCACCTTGCAAAAACTCGATCAGAAACGCATCATTAAGCTCAATCACCGTTATATTTTTGACAGCGACAATTTGGCTGATATCAATCTCAATGCGAAAATATTCAAGAAGACAAGGATCACGCCATATTTGCCTAAAGGTAAAGCGCATCTTTATGAGAATCCTTTGGCTGCGGGGAAAGGCCCCTTCCCCATTCCCTTCGGGCAATCGGCTAAGCATGTGCTTCGGCTTTTCGATGTTCAAATAATCCATAAGCCCAGTAAAAATGATCCCTCTAAAAAAGATTTTATTCATCTGCAGCTCAAGCCTAAAAAACATCATCGCATCAAATATACACAGATTCATTTTTGGTATGACAAAAAAACCATGATCCCTCTCAAAGCCTTCGCCATTGATGGGGATGACAATCCCGTTGCTGTCGATTTTAGCAAGATCGCTATTGACCGAGGCTATAAAGCTGAGGAAGTGAGCACCGCATTACCTAAAAATCAAAAAGACTGGCGCATTGATGTGCAATCCAATTCAACGCTAAAAAAATCGCCCGCGAAAAAGCATCGGGCCAACAAGCCTAAGTCTTCATTTTAATCTGAGTGGAAGTCAGCCTAGGCCC
>CAZSSX010000240.1:0-2099 GCA_964609545.1 uncultured Phycisphaeraceae bacterium
CTAAAACTTAGGCTTATGCTTTAAACCACGCACCTGCATCGGCAAACCAAACAAATCAATAAAGCCGCGCGCAGCAGTGATATCGTATTGATCCATCGCGAATGACGCCAAATTATCATCATACAAACTTTTTGGCGAGGTCACGGAAACCGCGGTCACCTTCCCCTTATAAAGCTTCAAGCGAACTTTACCCGTCACCACCTCGCACACATGATCCATAAACACCTGCAAAGATTCACGCAACGGATGAAACCACTGACCATAATAAGTCAGCTCGGCATATTTCAGCGATAACTGCTGCTTATAATGATACTGCTCACGCTCTAAGGTCAACTGCTCCAAAGCTTTCTGCGCCTCGTATAAAATGCTCCCGCCAGGCGTTTCATATACGCCACGGCTTTTCATCCCCACCAAGCGATTTTCCACCAAGACCGTTTGACCCACCGCGTGCTTCCCGCCGATTTTATTAAGCGTCTCAATCATCACATGCCCAGCCACTTTTTTACCATCTAACTTAGTCGGCACGCCTTTTTTAAATTCGATCTCCACATACTTAGCCCGATTAGGCGCCTTCTCCACAGGGTTAGACATCACCAAGCAGCTGTCCAACGGCTCATTGGCAGGATCCTCAATTTCCGCCCCCTCGTGTGAAATGTGCCACAGATTACGATCCCGCGAGTAGATCTTTTTCTTCGTTTGATCCACGGGGATTTTATGTTTTTTCGCATAATCAATAGCTGTCTCGCGATCCGTTAAGCCATCGTCTAAAAACGCTTGGTCCTTCCAAGGCGCGATAATTTTTAGCTTCGGATCCAAAGCCATATAAGTCAACTCAAATCGTACCTGATCATTGCCCTTACCCGTAGCCCCATGCCCCACCGCATCCGCACCCGTTTCATGAGCCACCATCACCTGATGCTTAGCAATCAAAGGCCTAGCAATCGACGTTCCCAACAAATAATCATCCTCATACATCGCACGCGCACGCAACATCGCGTAACAATAATCCTCTGCAAATTCCTTACGCAAATCCTTGACAATCACTTCATCCGCGCCAGAGGCCAACGCCTTTTTTTTAATCCCCTGAAGCTCATCGCCCTGCCCAAGCTCCGCCGCAAAAGCCACCAACTTCACACCCGGATAACGCTTTTTAAGCCAGGGCAAGATCACCGATGTATCCAAGCCTCCCGAATAAGCCAACACGATTTTTTTAGGATCATTATTTTTCTTTGCCATCTGCTCAAACCTCTTCTACAAAGGGAAATCTTATCAATTCAACCAAATGGCTATTGTACAACAATTCTCAAAATATGTCCCCTAGCCACACCAACACAACGCCCCCTAATACCCGCCGTAATCCAGCCCCCACTTTTCACTACCCCTAAACCCGTCTCCTAAAAACTGACAATAATCAATAACAAAAAAATGCCTAGCGACAAATCAATATCGCTAGGCATGCTGTTCAAATCGGGTCATCAATCAACCCTATTTTTTTATCCCGATTCTTATTTTTTTTCTCTGCCATTGCGCAATTTTCGGCCTCGTTCGCCCCTTCGATTTTTCCTGCGCCCTTGAGCTTCCCCGTCATCCCCGCCTCTGCGGTTTCTTCTGCGACCACGAAATCTTCGGCCTTGCTCTTTATCTTGTTCTTTTAATTTCTTAAAACCTTTTCTCCCTTTTCGATGACGCCTCCCTGCTTTTCCGTCTTTATCACCGCGCTTTTTATTCGCATCTTGACGTTTTTTAGCCTCGGCTTTCCGCTTAGCAATCAAATCTGCCAACTTGCCTAACTGCTCATCACTTAGCACAGATTTCAATGCCGCCATCCGATTTTGTTTCGGCGCCTGAGCGAACAATGCCTTGCGTTCTTTCATCAAAGCTTTCATCGCTTTACGATCTTTATTTTTCTTAGCTTCTCTCATCCGTTTATAAAGAGCCGCGATTTTCGCTTTATGCTTAGCCATAAACTTTTTCATCGCCAAATGCTGGTCCTTAATATTTTTTCTAATCGCTTTTTTCTGATCCGCGCTAAGCGCTAAAGCCTTAAGCAATTGCTCGCCACCACGCCGCCTGCCCCGCATATGCTTCATGCCCTTGCC
>CAZSSX010000240.1:2199-3433 GCA_964609545.1 uncultured Phycisphaeraceae bacterium
CATGCCCTTGCCGCCCATCCCTTTCCGCCTGCGCCCCTTAAAATCACGATCCTCTTTATGGTTGCGATTCACCTTAGGCCCCCGCAATAAACCTCCATCATCCGATCGCTCCCCCCGCACCTCACGCCCCTTCCGCACCGGGCTATCCGCATGATCCATAGTCTCAGCATTCACAGGCGACACCGCCATCATGCCCGCCAAACAACCCATACCCAAAACCGTTTTAATCTTCATATAAATCTTCATTTTGATCATCCTTTTTTTTGTTAAATTAAAAAATAAAAGTAAAATACGCAGCTGTACAACGATCGACCCATACGCCCTATTGCATCACTTCTTAAAATTATAAAAAAATACAAAGCCCTATTACCACGAATTGCACCGATAATACACAAACAGAAGCTACAATCCCCCCGATAACCCTCAATCTGCAAACCAATCTCCCCGCCCATTTGATCCCCCACACCTAAGCGATATCATATACCCACACACAAATTCACCCCTAAAACAATACCCTAACAGGAGATCCCATGTCGATCACCAAAGAACAGATCATTGAGCAACTCAAAACCGTCAATGATCCCGAATTGCACAAAGACCTCGTCACCCTCAACATGATCCAAGACATCCACATACAAGATAACAACGATGTCCAAATCACCGTACAGCTGACCACCCCAGCCTGTCCGCTCAAAGACCAGATCCAAACCGATGTCACCGATGCAGTCAAACGCGTCCCGCAAATCGGGCAAATCCAGGTAAAATTTACCGCCCAGGTCCAAGCCTCACCCCAGCAAAAAGCCACCGAGAATAACCCCCTCCCTAATGTCAAACAGATCATCGCCATCGGCGCAGGCAAAGGCGGCGTGGGCAAATCAACCATCGCAGTCAACGTCGCCGTCGGCTTAGCACGCACAGGCGCCAAAGTAGGCCTCCTCGATGGCGACATCTACGGCCCATCATTACCCACCATGTTAGGCTTAGATGGACTACAAACCAAAGCCGACAAAGATAACAACATCCTACCCTTCCAAGTCCACGGCATCAAAGCCATGACCATCGGCAAACTCGTCGAACCAGGCAAAGCACTCATCTGGCGCGGCCCCATGGCACACGGCGCCTTTAGACAACTCGCCACACAAACAGACTGGGGCCAACTAGATTATCTCATCATCGACCTACCACCAGGAACAGGCGACGTCCCGCTAACCATGTCCCAACTGCTGCCTCTCAC
>CAZSSX010000241.1:0-3432 GCA_964609545.1 uncultured Phycisphaeraceae bacterium
AGAGTTTGATGGGTTTGTTGATGTTTTGTCCGAGTCGTGCGGCTGTGAATGCGGGGAGAAAGACTTGGTAGGTTAGGCCACTGGCTGGGGGTGTGACCCATGCGGTGGCGGCTTGGAGTTGGTCGAGGTTGCCTTGGATAATCGCGATCATAAATAGAGATGATAAAAGAGAAAGGTGCTTTTGGCTAATGGCGGGTTGGTGATTTTGTTTAAGGGGGGAGCTAGGCGGGGGTTAGGACTAATGAATCGACGACGTGGGCTTGGCGGAAGGCGCGGGCTCGGCGTTTGCAGGGTGGGCATTGTTTGCAGGGGGTTGTTAGGACGCTGCTGCAAGTCCATGCGAGGGTCCAGTCAATGTCTAGGTGGGCGCCTAGTTCGATGGCTTGGGCATCGGTGAGGGTAAGGAGGGGGGTCTGGATTTCTAGATCATGATCTGATTCTTGGCCTAGGCTTAGGGTCTCGCTTAGAATGAGCGTTTGTTGGGTGATTTTGGCGACGGCTTGAGTTTGATTGTCGGCCAGGGCGGGCCAAATCAGAAAATTTGCGTTTAATTCAATGGCTTGCAAACTTGCTAAGCTGAGCAATTGAGAATGCAGAAGATTGGCATAAGTTTCTTGGGGGGTTTGCTTGCCTAGGGGGTATAGGTGGGGTACGTTGATGACATGGATGTGTTCGATGTGAAAATAATCCGCTTGTTTTTTTAGTTTATTGAGCCGTTGTTCTGTGGATGGTCGGCCATCGTTGATAAATAGAAATGCGATTTTGGATTGATGGGTGTGTTGTAATAGTTCGGCTGTGGCGATGATGGAGCGGAGGCCGCCGCTGTGGAGGATGAGATGAGAGGTTGATGTTTCCATAGGTCTTTGCATCGGCGTAAAGGGGGGGCTTTGGTGAAAAAAAATGGGGTTGATCCTTTTCAAAGTTGACAGGTTTGGCTATTGGCTAGAAAATTCAAGTGGATAAAACAGATGGCGATAAAAAGTTTCATCGCGATAAAACTTAAGTAACAAAGGAGCTGGCCGATGGGCGTGCTTGTGATACAGTTTGATGATGTGAATAAACCGGACAATCTAGGGCGCATCTTCGCGCAAAGAGGGATCGCTAGTCAAGTTATTAGCACACACTTGGGGCAGCGGTTGCCTAGGGATTTGGCGGGGTATCAAGGGTTGGTCATTTTGGGGGGGCACATGGGTGCTAATGAGGATGAGCAATATCCGCAGCTTGGTGAGGCGATGGGTTTAATTAAAGCTGCTCACGAAAAAGATTTGGCTGTTTTGGGGATTTGTTTGGGGGCGCAGCTTATTGCAAAAGCGCTTGGGGGTCGGGTTGAAAAAATGGATAAGCCACAGATCGGTTTTGCCAATGTGGTGGCTGAATTTCCTGCGAAAATGGAGTCTATGTTTGCGGGTATTACGTGGGAAAATATGATGTTTCATTGTCATCAAGATCAGGTCACGCGTCTGCCCGAAGGGGCGACGCCGATGCAGACAAGTGAGGATTGTAAGGTGCAGGCTTTTTCAGTGGGGATGACGACATGGGCTTTTCAGTATCATCCGGAGTGGACGGTTCAAACGATACAGGCTATCGCGGAGACGGATTTTGTTAAAAATGCTAAGCTTAATGAAAATCAATTCCAAAGCCAATTGCAGAGTGCATTTGCCGAGTATCGTCGAGTTGGTGATCGTTTGCTTGAACGCTTAGCGATGACGCTGTTGCCTGTGGGTGTTTGTTAAAGGGGCTAGTCATATGCAATGGGCTGGGGTTTGCATGATTGTTCTTTTTGAAAAAATATGCAACGCGCTGGGGGTGATGTTTTTTTAAGAAAGAGAAAAGGCAACATTGGCTGGCGGTTTCAACTCTCAAGGGCAAGATGTTACTTTTAATGTTCTACGGGCCATTCCGATTAGGTTTTGTCTAAGAAAAAAAGTGCTGTTGTAAAAAAACGTTTTTTTATAGCTTGGATCAATCGGTGGGAGATTGGTTTTTTTAAAAATAGGATGTATGTTCCTTTTAGGTGATGGCGACACGATGGCAGATCAAGGCTCAAAACTTACGCTACCTCTTCCCCGAGATTTTAATTTGGGCAGTACGGTTTGCAGTTACGGTTATTTTTTGCTGGCGCCTAATTATTGGGATAAAAAAAACCAATGTTTGTGTCACACCTTTGGGGATTTTTCGGGCACTGATCAGAGGGTGAAAGTTCGGGTTAAGCAGAGTGTGAAACAAAAAAAGCTGATTATTGATTGCGATCAAAAGGTGAGGCGGGGTTGGGCGGAGGAGATTAAGGGGCGGCTGATACGCATCTTACGGGTTGATATGGATATGCAGCCTTGGTTTAAACTTTTTCCCAAGGCTAAAAAGGAAGGTTATGGTAGGCTTTATCGGTGCGGTACACTTTGGGAGGATTTGGTTAAGACGATGACCAGTTGCAATGTGACTTGGCCTGGAACGGTGAGGATGAATGAGTTGCTTTGCAGGCGCGTTGGCGAGGGAGCGTTTCCATCGCCGAAGCAAATTTTAGCGTTTTCGGAGGACCGATTGCAGGCTCGGTGTAGGCTAGGCTATCGGGCTAAACGGATTTACCGGTTGGCGCAAAATATTGTTTCGGGTGACTTAGATTTGGGATGGTTTGAGGAGCCTGGGCGGACAGCGAAAGAGCTTTACAAAGCGATCAAAAAAATCTACGGCTTGGGAGATTTTTCTGCGCATAATGTGCTTCAGCTTTTGGGGCATTTTCAACATGTTCCGATTGATACTGAAACTTATCGCCATTTTAGGCAGGTGCATCGTAAAATTATTCCGGAGGGTGGGAAGGCGTTGAGGCGGTGTGATCAAGAAATTTTAGATCATTATCAACCTTATCAGCCTTATGCTTTTTTGGCGTATTGGTATGAATTACAGCAAGGATATCAAGCTAAAACGGGAAATCCGCAGGATTGGCCGGCGCTGAGCAGTGCTAGTTTTACGGCTAAGAATCTCGGTTAAAAAAAAGACATGCGGGGAATAATCTTGGAGGGTCTGGGGTTAGTTTATCCGGATAGAGAGCAACAAGGGGTTGCTCTGTTTTGATGATAAAAGCGAGATGATGGTGAATACAAAAACAATCAAAGGCAGGCGAGATTTACAGTTTAATTGTGAAAACTGTTTGCTGGCCGATGCGGAGAAAATAGCGGCGTTGCCTGACTCTTACAGAGCTTTGGGCAACTGGTCTATTGGCGAAAATTTTTCACATGTAGCCAAAACAATCAATGCTAGCGTTAACGGATTTGACTTTCGGGTGCCTCTTTATCTGCGGGTTTTAGGGCGTGTTTTAAGGAAAAAATTCTTAGCTAAAACCTTCCATGCGGGTATTGAATTTAATGTTTCGGCTGCGAAACAAATTGGGCCTGACCAAGGCATTTCCACGGCAGATGCTTTTAAACAGCTACAAGA
>CAZSSX010000242.1:0-3418 GCA_964609545.1 uncultured Phycisphaeraceae bacterium
AGTGTGGTTACCCTGCTGGGATCGCTATTGCTCATTCTTGAGCCGGCCGAAAAATTAGTCCGTCCTAGAAAAACATTCATGGGCGCGCAAGCCATCCGCAAAACGGGATCCCTCCAAGAACAGGCCGATCCTCAGCTATTTAAAATTGATGGACAGATTCAGCCTAATAAATGGGAAGGCATCGTGATCCATGACAGCGGCCCAGGCGTACTCAATGCAAAACAAATGCACGCATCGCACAAAAAAATCGGGCTAGGCGGATTAGGCTATCATTTTGTCGTAACAAACGGCAAAGCAGGCCCCGATGGTGCTCTAGAAAAAGGCTATCGTTGGAATAAGCAAATTTCTGGAAACCATACTCGCGGAAAACTTGCTTCATGGTATAATGAACATGCGGTGGGTATTTGTCTGATTTCCGATGGAGATCGAGAAAAACCTACACAAGCCCAGATGGATAAGCTGCTTACCGTTGTTAAGCAGCTTCAGCAACGATTTGATATACCACGCCAAAATGTGGTGATCAATTTTGGTGCTAAATCGGGGAAATACGGCAGCCCAATGTTTCCGGTAGCGGACTTTTATCGTCGTATTAGATAAGCAAAACCCAGTATCATGTGCAGTTATAGAACTTACATTGATTATTAGGATTGATAAGTTTGTGGTTCTTCAATATCGATGAATTAGCTGTGGCGCGATGCTATTTAAATGATAGAGTTAATCCAACAGGGTTTCCTACTCGGTGAAGTAGTAGATACGGGGTTTCTCAACCGAGTGGTAATGTGAAAAAAACGTAATGAATGATGTTTTGTGTTAATATGATAAATGTCTTGCATTATTAACCTTCCCGTGATCGTTTGTAATAAAAAGAGTTCCCTTAGAGGATAAGAAAAAGTTATCAAACTCATATAAATGAGCGACAAGTCTTTATTTGATTGAAAAATTTATGGTCATACCTATTTCTACAAGCAAAACACGCATCTTAGATTATGATGTCATTGACACCCTAGGTAAAGGGGCGTTGAGTACCATATATGCCGTTAAAGATGCAAAAGGACAACTTTATTCTCTTAAACATGTGTTTAAAGAAAAACCGGATCAGCAGAAATTTCTGGATCAAGCCATTCTAGAGCATGAAATATCTTCTAAATTTGATCATGGATCACTTCGGAAAAGTTTTAAAATAGTTAAACAGCGTAAAATGCTGAAAATCAATGAAGTATTTGTGTTGATGGAATTTGTAGACGGCTTAACACTTGAGCAGCATAGGCCAGAAAATATATTGGATGTGGTCAAGCTTTGGCAAAATGTAGCGATGGGCCTTCACGAAATACACTTGGCGGGCTACGTTCATGCAGATGTCAAGCCGGTCAATATCATGACCACGCACAACGAAGAAGTAAAAATTATCGATTTTGGACAAAGCTGCCCCGTAGACACGATTAAAACACGCATCCAAGGCACCCCCGACTACATCGCCCCCGAACAAGTTCTCAGAAGAAAAATCACACCCCAAACAGACATTTTTTGCCTAGGTGCAGCGATGTATTGGTGCCTCACCGGCGAATTTGTGCCCACTTTGATACCCAATAAAGAACAAAAAGAAAAGCAAGAAGCAAACAACGGCAAAGTCGTGATTCCAGCGCCACATGAAATTAAATCAAGCATTCCACTGGCGCTTTCCAAACTAATTATGGAATGTGTCTCGATCGAGCCAAGAGATAGGCCCGACACCATGATTGTGGTCTACGATCGCTTAGAATTAGCAGGTATACAATCGCAGCGCAACGCGGGGGCTTAAGCAACCATTTAGCATTTTTCATTCAGGCTAGATTGACTCATTCTGGGATTATGACGATAAAAAAATACGTTTTGCATCCATCCATTGAATAACATGATTTCTTAACCATGAGCAATGACAGATGAAAAGAGTAGCCGCGTTATTATGTATTGTTCTTTTTGCAATGGGTGCAGGGCTATCGACTGCCCAAGGGGCAACCGAAAAACAAATCAAAAAAACAATCGATCAATTGGTTCAGCAGATCTATAGCAAGCAAAACCAATCGGGCATCTGGGAATCATCCCAAATACAAGGCCATCAAGCCGGTGGCAAAACAGCAATCGCGGTGTTAGCACTACTAAGCGCCGGGCAAAGCCCACAAAATCCGAAAATTAAACCCGCAATACAATGGCTCAAAAAAGCAAAACTCAACGGCACATACGCGGTCTCCCTCCGCCTACATGTGTGGGCCAAATTGCCAGAGGCTTACAACAAATATCTTAAAAAAGACGCCAAGTGGCTAATACAAAACGCAGCAGACCCAAACTCGGGACTCTTCAGCTATGGACAAAGGCTAATAGTCAATCCCAAAAGTGGCAGAGAACCGATCAGACAAAGCAACTGGGACAACAGCAACAATCAATACGGCATGTTGGGCATCTGGGAAGCATCCAAAAGAGGCTACAAAGTCAAAGCAATCTATTGGCGCAAAGTGGCACAGCATTTTATCCAAACACAACAAGCAGATGGCGGATGGGCATACACCGCAAGTAGAAAATCCTATGGCTCCATGACCGCCGCGGGACTCACCGTACTCAACATCTGCGATAGCCAACTGCCAAGCCAAGATAAAAAACTCAAAATTAAAATCAGAATTGCAATGGACAAAGGCCTAGGCTGGATCAACAAAAAATTCAACGGCGTGGCAAATCCAAACAGAGGATACTGGAACGATTATTATCTCTACGGCATGGAAAGAGTAGGCCTTGCAACAGGCATTAAATCATTCGGCGGGCAAGATTGGTATGAAGTAGGAGCAGATCATTATATCAACAACATCTCCAGCCAATTTAAAAATAAAAAAGTTTCAAACCTAGCATTCCAATTGATGTTTCTCGCAAGAGGACATGTACCCATCTGGGCAAGCAAACTACATCTACATGGCAAGCAAAAATTCGATTCAAAAAAACATGTCATCAACCGCCTAACCAATTGGATCAGCAATCAAATCGAAGGCGAAATCAATTGGCAACGCGTCACCCAAGCCGATAGCTGGGATCGATGGCTTGCCGCCCCCGTTCTTTTTCTAGACGTGGATAGTGAGACTGAATTCGAATCCGAGCAAGGCGCGATAATCAAAAAAAGAATTATCGATTACGTTAAATTCGGCGGAATGGTTATCTGTAATCCAGACAAAGGCTCCACCAATGCAAAACGAAAAATGTTTACATTATTCGAAAATGCATTCAAAGGCTACAAATTCAAATTACTCACTAAAGATCATATGGTCTATAGAGCCCTGGAAAAAATAAAATTATCCAGAAAAATAAGAGTGCACAGCCTAAGCAACGGCGCCAGGGATCTTGTATTCGTATTCGAGGGCGATATTCTCAAAACATTAAAATACGGTAAAGTAGGCGA
>CAZSSX010000243.1:0-3398 GCA_964609545.1 uncultured Phycisphaeraceae bacterium
TGTGTGGATAATTAAGGATGATGACTTTTGGTTTTGGTGTCATGTCGATGAGGACTTGTTCGATGCGGTCTAGGAATGCTTGGTCGTTTCCTAGTGGCACGCTTACGGTTGATCCGCCGGCGAGGATGACTGCGTAGGTGTGTATTTGGAATGCTGGGTTTCCGACGACGGCGATATCTCCTGGCCCCATGAGGGCTAGGCACATGTGGCTGAAGCCTTCTTTTGATCCGATGGTTGCGATGACTTCTGTGTCGGGGTCTAGATCGACGTTCCATTTGCGTTTGTATTTTTTGGCGAAGTCTCTGCGTAGGTTATAGACGCCTTTGGAGACGGAGTATCTGCTATTTCGCGGGTCTAGCACGGCTTGTCTTAGTTTATCGACGACGGCATCTGGGGCTGCATCGGTGGGGTTTCCCATGTTAAAATCGATGACATCGAATCCGGCTTTGCGGCGGTCATAGATCATTTGCTTGAGCTGGCCTAGCATGTAGGGCGGTAGGCGGTCGATACGGTTTGCTACTTGAATTTCCATTTTTTTATTTCCTAAGATCACAGGCGGTGTGTGTTTTTACGGTTTTTTATTTGTTCGAGATATTATAGCGTTAGGGGCTGAATGTGACAGATAGGGTGCTATCATTACTGCTGCTTCATTAGTTTCATTTGGTATTTCCAGCCGAGGTTTAGGGGGCGGTGATTGACCATGATGTGTGCGTTTGCTAATAGCTGTTTGACTTTCATTTGCATTTTTTGTGCTTGGCGCTCGTGCTGTAGTTGATTTTCGATTTTTGATTTTACTGTTTGTAATGTGATTTTTTGCGGGGGGTTTATTTTTTCGCAGCGAAAGATTGCATATCCGGCATCGACGACCACGGCGTGGCTGATTTGATGGGGTTTGAGTTTGCTTACGGCAAGCCTGACGGCGACGGGATAGGAGAGGTCCCAGATGCTAAGGGGAGACAATAGGCCGCCGCGCTGGGCGCTGGGATTGTCGATGCTTTGGTTGGCTGCGAGGGTTGCGAAGTCTGCTCCTTTTTTGAGTTTGTTGAGTATTTGCCTGGCTTTTTGTAGGTCGGGTAGGACGATCATTCGGACTGTTTTTTTTTCGCCGTAGATGAGTTTGAAGCGGTCGCTGATGTCTTTTTGTGTGATGGGTTTGATGGGTGGGATTATTTTTCTTAGGGCTGCGTTTCTGCGTAGTGTTTTTGCGAATCTCACTTGGCCGATGCCTCTGCTTTGCTGGAATTGGTCGAAGAGTCTGGCGGCTTGGTGGACGTTGGGATGGATTTGGGTGAGGATGAGTTTTTTTTCTTTTTGGATATCCTCTGGGGTGATGATTTTGCCTTGGCGGGCGAGGTCTTTTTTGATGAGGTTATCGAGGATGACTTCTACGAGGACCTGTCCGCCGGCGGCTTCGATGAGTTGTTTTTTTAAATCAGAGAAGTAGATGGGGGTGTTGCCTAGGAATGCTACGATTTCTTTTTTTTCGGTGTTTGCCTTGGCGCTGGGGTTTGGTTTGCGATTGTGACAGGCGGTTAGTGGGAAGGTGATGATTAGGGCGATGAGGATTTGAAAATATTTCATGAAGCTGAGCCTTGGTGATCTTGCGCGGTGGAGCGTTTGTTTTTTTAAAGGGTGGAGAGAGGGGATTTATCCGGCGATTGCGGAAACCATTTCGGGGACGGCGCGGTGCAGTGCGGCTTGGATGGTTTTGATGTTGGCGTGTTGCCAATCGTGCCCGGGGGTGTTGCCTTTGTTGCGGAGATTGTCAAAGATTTGAAGCATTTGTTTGATGCGGGCGGGCGGGGGTGCTTGTGTTCGCCATAGGCGGATGCTGGGATGGGTTGTGCTGGTCATGTCTTCGCCTTCGTAGGCTAGTTCTTCGTGTAGTTTTTCGCCGGGCCTTGGGCCTACGATATGTATGGGTACATCGACGTTTGGTTCTAGTCCTAGGCTGCGTACAAAGCGGTGGGCGAGGTCTAGGATGCGTACGGGTTTGCCCATATCTAGGAGGAATATTTCGCCGCCTTGTGCGTGAGATTTTCCTGACATTGCTGCGCTTTGTAGGACTAGGCCTGCGGCTTCGGGTATGGTCATGAAGAAGCGCGTCATGTTTTTGTCTGTGACGGTTACGCCGTACCCGTTTTTGATTTGGTCTTCCCATATGGGCAGTACGCTGCAGGCTGATCCTAGGACGTTTCCGAATCTCACCATGCAATAGGTTGTTTTGCTATGTGCGTTGAGATGTTGGACGTATAGTTCTGCTATTCTTTTTGTTGCGCCCATGACGCTGCTGGGGTTGACGGCTTTATCTGTTGATATCATTACGAATTTTTCGACGTTGTTTTGCGATGCTGCTTGGGCGATGGATCGTGTGCCATAGAAATTATTTTCTACTGCGGCAGCGGGATGGTCTTCCATCATGGGGACGTGTTTGTGTGCTGCGGCGTGGAAGATGACATGGGGTTTTTCATCTTTGACCATTGCGATTGTTTTTGGGAAATGGGTAACATCATGGAGCAATGCGCTGCGTTTGATTTTTGGATATATTCTTTTTATTTTACGATCGATTTCAAAGAGTGCGTTTTCACTTCTCTCAATGAGGATGATTTTTTCTGGGTTGAAGCTGCTTACGATGCGGGCGATTTGGGAGCCTATGGATCCGCCGGCGCCTGTGATCATGATGCGCTTATCTTGGATGGTTTGCCTGATCGCTTCTAGGTCTAATGGTTGTGGCTGGCGGTTGATGAGGCTGGAAAGGTCCATGCCTAGGGAGTTGTTATCGTTTTTATTTGAGGGTGTTGTTGTTTGAGCATCATTTTTGTTCATCATGCGTAGGGCTTGTAATGCTCTGCCGGCAAGTTGGTCGGAAGCGGTGGGCAGGGCTACAACTTCTAGGCCGCTTTGCCATATCCAACTGATGGTTTTAGCATAACGCTCAATGGTTATCAGAGGTAGGCTTAAATAGATTCTGTTTATTTTTTTTTCTTTGCAGATTTGCGGTGCATCTTGGACTTGGCCTAGGGGTGTTTGTGTTTGTTGGTCATGGGGTTGACCGAGCCAGAGGCAGCCTAGGATGTGTATTGCTGGGGCGTGTGTTTGTAGCATGCGGGACACCTCTTCACAAGATTTTTGTGTGCCTATGATGATGCTGCGTTTTGTGTTTTCTTTTTTTTGGTGCATGGTGTGATCCTTTTATTTCACGCGCTTTGCCTATGTGTCAATTATCGGCCTAATGCGGGGGATGACTCCAGAACAAGCTGAATAACCGATAAATTCGGTATAAGAGCTAAACTCGTCTCTTATTATCGCCGAGTAAAGTTATGTTACAAGTCGTTTGTTGCTACTGATTTTATCACTTATGTGGAGTTTTATGATGAGCCAACACCAAGCAGAGAATC
>CAZSSX010000244.1:0-3362 GCA_964609545.1 uncultured Phycisphaeraceae bacterium
CGTTGATGAGGCCTTTCCAGCCGACGGTGGTGCGCGGTTTTTCGAAATAGACACGCATCATGATGTAGATTTTGTCTTCAAGTTTTTTGCGCAAAGCATTGAGTTGATGGGCGTATTGCAATGCTGATTTTTCATCATGGATAGAGCAAGGCCCGGCGATGACTAGGAGTCTGGAGTCGATTCCGGTTAGCATATTTTGCACGACTTGGCGGCCTTGGATGACGGTTTCGAGGGCTTGTGCGGAGGTGGGGAATTCTTCTTTTAAGGTTTGGGGGCTGATCAGTTTGATGGTCTGGGAGATGTGAAGGTTTTGGGTGGGGGTTATTTTTTTAGGAGTCTGTGGGTCGGGCATGTGAGGTCTCTATTTTGAAAGATTGTAAAAACATAGGAAGCGTTCATTTGATCTTTTTTGAGCCGCTAGGCGGGCAATGAGTCATTATCCCAAATTTCATGCTTAAGGACAAACGCGATGGGTCTATGATTTGTAATTGTGATAGTAAATGCATTTTTGATAATGGGCTAGATCGATCTGGTGATGGTATCGGATTTATTGGATAGGTTTTTTTTGCGGTTATATTGCTTTGATCTGCGGCTAATTTGTCGGGGGCATGTTGTCTTTGTTTGAATTTGGTTTAGGGGATCTGGCTTGTCGGGGAGGTTTGTTTGGGGGTGTTGATTTGTGGTTTGATGATGATGAGTTGGGGCATTTTGATGAGCTTCGTTATTTTTGGTTGCATACGGCTTGGAGCATGGTTTTTCTGCCGGCTTGGCTGTTTGGCAGATAACCGGCGACCTTGCCTTTTGCATCAATCAAGACGGCGGTGCCCATGCGTGTTACGAAAAATTGATTAAACACACGGCCTAGTTTGGAGCGGTTGGGATGGGTCGCGGGGGGATGATCGATGTAAATGGGGAAAGGCCATGGCTTGTTTCCCAGTAACGCTATCCGCTGGGCTTTGATCTTGGCTTGAAGTTTATGTCCTGCTGCTTTGCAGAAAATGATGATCTTGGCTTTATGCAAAACGGCTTGCTTGTTGGCTTGCTGATAGGCTAGGGCAAAAGCCAAAAGCTTTTGTGAGGAGAGCGTTTTGAAATCGACAAAGCAGAGCAGCCACGGATGATTATTTTTTTTTGTCGCTTGTTTTTGATTAGATTTTTTAGAGTGCTTGGGGGTGATCAGCTGTGCGTTTTGGATGAGCGGATTGATTTTGTGGCCGATGAGGCGCATCTGCGGGGTGAGCGATAATTTGACGCTGATGGCGGTGCGAGTGGGCTTAACCCGGAGTTGTTCGAGCTGGCTTATTTCATAGTGGGACGAAAAATCAAGGGTTACATCGCCTATCGGGAGGAGGATTTTAGTTGAGGTTAGGGTTGTTTTTTGGGGTGGATTGCCTGGGCGGTTTTGGGTGAGTAGGTCTACGCCTAGGGCTTTGAGCTTGCCGTAGAGGGCGCGGATGCGGACTTTGTGGCTGGGTGCTAAATAATGGGGAAGATTTTGAGTTTGAACGGTGATGTTTACCCAAGCGGCTTGGCGCATGGTTAGTAAGATCGGGGATGGGCCGATGTTATTTCGTTGGATGATGCAGATGCCCATTTGTCGATAATCGTGGCTGACGCCGATGATGATCGCGCGTTTGCCTCGCTTACCGAGGACTTGTTTGATGCTTAGTTGGGCGATGCCTTGGGCATTGGTGGTGAGTAGATCGCCGGGGCGCTGTCCTTGCATTTTGGGGTATTTTAGGGCTGGGTTGGTGCTGGTGATGATCCATCTTTTGCCTAGGATAATATTGGGTAAAGGTTTGCCTTTGGCGTCGACGGCTTTGACTTGAAAGACGGGTAGGGCTTGTGGTTGTCGGCGATTTTGGGGTGCGCCGGCGGCGGTGAAGGCGAAGCTGGCCCAGCAGATTAGGCTTAGGAATAGATGCTGTCGGCGCGGCTTAGGGGAAAGGCTTTGGTGCATGGGTGTGATGTTTCTCATCTCTGAAGGGCTAAAGGGTTTGTGTGCATGTTTAAGAATGGCCTTATTTTATGCGGGCCATCTGATTATAACATTTGGCAAGCCGGTTCCAACCTATGATTCTGATTTTCCCTTACAATAGATGGCATGAGTGATAAAAAACAAAGCTGGACGACGCAGAAACTTTTGAATTGGACGACTTCTCATTTTGAGAAAAACAAAATAGATTGCCCCCGTCTTTCTGCGGAATTACTTTTGGCTCATGTGCTTCAAACGCAAAGGCTTAAGCTATATATGGAGCCTGAGCGGGTGGCTAATGAGACGGAGCGGGCGGATTTTCGGGGTTTGGTTGAACGGGCTGTTGCTCATGAGCCGGTGGATTATCTTATTGGGCACACGCCGTTTTATTCGCTTACGCTGAAAGTTTCGCCTCACGTTTTAATCCCTAGGCCTAGCACTGAAACGTTGGTGCAACATGTTATCGAACACAGCAGGCGCACGGTGGGTTTTGAAAATCATCCGTACATCGCTGATCTATGTACAGGTTCTGGCGCGATTGCGATTGCGCTTGCCAAAAACATCCCCGGGGCGAGAATTATTGCGACGGACCTTTGTCCTAAAGCATTGGAAGTGGCTCAATTAAATGCTAAGGATCATGGGGTGCTGGAGCGTATTGATTTTCATCTTGGGGATCTTTATGAGCCGCTGCCTCAAGGTCAGCGATTTAGTTATGTTGTGGCTAATCCGCCTTATATCTCTGATAAAGAATGGGCAGAGGTTTTGCCTAATGTGAAAGACTATGAGCCAGAGCTTGCTTTGCGGGCGCCAGATGAGGGGTTGGCGTTGATTAAAAAATTGGTTAGTCGAGCTAAGCCTTACCTGGCGCATCCGGGGCAACTTTGCATTGAGATTTCCTCGACTCAAAAGCAAGCGGTGCTGGGCTTGGCGGAATCGGCGGGGCATTTGCAAGATGCCTTGGTGCTTAATGATCACGAAGGTTTGCCGCGGATTTTGGTTGCCGACAGTGTTGCCACGGAAATCGATCTGTAAAATACTTTTTAATCTCGGGTGATGATGCGCTGTGTTTTAGGCGATCAAAGAGGGTGTCAATCAATAAGGCTCACCCATCAGATCTAGGGCTTGATAGATTTGTTGGATGTGATCTTCGGGCGGTAAAGTATCGCCATATCCGAGTGCTTTAATAGCTTTAATCATAGGCTTAACGCGTTTGAGGTGTTCTTCTCGGTAAGCAGTGACTAGCAGTGATGCTAACCCTTCGCATTTGAAAAAACTAAGTTTGGCTTTGTCCTTAATCGCGCCGCCTATGAGAACCCTGCTGCATTGATGGGTGACGCAGCTGCGAAAAGTCGCGATAGCCAGAAGAACACTATCATACACCTTCCGG
>CAZSSX010000245.1:0-3360 GCA_964609545.1 uncultured Phycisphaeraceae bacterium
GTTTCATCGTGGAAGAGGAGGTCATCTTCTTTGATATTTGTTTTTTCAAGATCAACGACTGGGGGTTTATGATCGTGAAGACGGATGCCTTTGTTTTTGTTTTTTCCGAAAATCATGGGTTTGCCATGTTCTAGGCGGATGGTGTTATCGTCTTTTGTTTCTTTGTCTGAGGCGTATTTGAATGTGTCGTGGTTGAAGATGTTACAGTCTTGGTAGATTTCTACGAAGCTGGTGCCTTTGTGTTTTGCGGCGGCTTGAAGGATATCTCCTAGATTTCTATCTACGTCTAGGGCTCTGGCGACAAAGCTACATTCGGAGGAAATGGCAAAGGATAGCGGTGTGATGGGTAGGTCGATGGAGCCTTGTGGGCTTGATTTTGTTTTTTTGCCTGTTTCTGATGTGGGTGAATATTGTCCTTTGGTGAGGCCATAGATTTGGTTGTTAAAGAGCATAATGTTGACGTTGATATTGCGCCTCAGAATATGCATGAGATGGTTTCCGCCGATGGAGAGTCCATCGCCATCGCCGGTGACTAGCCAGACGTCTAGGTCTGGGTTGGCGATTTTGACGCCTGAGGCGACGGCTGGTCCGCGTCCGTGGATGGTATGGAAGCCGTAGGTATTCATATAGTAGGGGAAACGACTGGAGCATCCGATGCCGGAGACGAAAACGGTGTGCTCGGGTCTGGCATTCATCTTTGCTAGGACCTTTCGGACCTGGTTGAGGATGGCGTAATCACCACAGCCTGGGCACCATTTTACGTCTTGGTCGGAAGCAAAATCTTTAGCCTTAAGTACGGGTAAAGGCACACCTTCATTTATTGCGTTTGTATTCATTTTTTTTACCACTTCATCATGAGTGTTATTATGGATTAAAATTTTAAACAAAAACCAAAGGGTTTTAACAAAAATTATACGCCTAGCAAGGCATTAAGTTCGGGGGGCGAGTATTGAGTTGCCTCGTACTTATTTTCAAGCATTGCGGTGATGGCTTGATTGATTTGGGAGATATGAAAGGGCTTTCCTGCTACTTTGTTGTATCCCTTTGCATCGACTAAAAACTGGGCTCGGATAATGCCTAGTAGTTGTCCGTTGTTAAGCTCTGGGATGAGTACTTTATCGAAGCGCTTGATGATATCACCTAGGTCTAGGGGTAGGGGGTTTAGGTGGCGTAAGTGAATTGAGGAGACGGATTGTCCATTTTCGATGGCGCGATCTACCGCTGTTTTGATGCTGCCGTAGGTTCCTCCCCATCCGATGACTAAGAGATCTGCTGATGGTTTGCCGTTGATTTGTAGTGGTGGGTATTCGTTTGCGACCTTGGCTATTTTTTCAGCGCGTATGAGTGTCATTTGTTGATGGTTTTCTGGTTCGTAGTTTACGTTTCCGGTGAGTTCTTGTTTTTCTAGTCCGCCGATTCGGTGCTGTAGTTTTTCAGTTCCAGGGACAGCCCATGCTCGTGCTAAGTTTTCGTCGCGTGCGTAGGGTTTGAAATCCTCGGTGGGTAAGGCGTAGCGTGGGTCTATTTTTTCAAAGCTATCGGCATCGGGTATGAGCCAGGGTTCAGTGCCGTTTGCGATGTAGCCGTCTGTTAGTAGGATGACGGGGGTGCGATATTTGACGGCGTATCGTGTTGCTTCGATGGCTGCGTCGAAACAATCTGCTGGTGATTTTGCGGCGATGACGACTAATGGGCAGTCACCGTTGCGTCCATAGATTGCTTGTAGTAGGTCTGATTGTTCTGTTTTTGTGGGCAATCCGGTGGAGGGTCCGCCTCGCTGTACGTTGACGATGACGAGTGGCAGTTCAGTCATGACAGCTAGGCCTAGTGCTTCGCCTTTGAGTGCTAGGCCGGGTCCGGAGGTTCCGGTGACGCCTAGTTTTCCGGCGAATGAGACGCCGATGGCTGAGCATATGGCAGCGATTTCATCTTCGGCTTGGAAAGTTTTGACGTTGTAATGGCGCAGGGATGCTAGGTTATGCAAGATATCGCTGGCTGGTGTGATGGGGTAGGTGCAATAGGTCATGGGGACGTCTGCGAGTTTTGATGCGGCGACTAGGCCTACTGCGGTGGCTTCGTTGCCTGTGATTTTGCGATATTTTCCGGGCTTAATTTGGGCTTTATGGACCTGGTATTTTGCGGGGAAAATTTCCGCGGTTTCTCCCAGATAATAACCTGCTTTGAGGGAGTTGATATTGGCTGCGGCGACGTCTGGCAAATTTTTCTTTTTGCCAAAATAGTTATCTAAGTAATCAATGGTTGTTTGGAGGGGTCGATCGTAGAGATAGAAGATGAGTCCTAGGGCGAACATGTTTTTACAGCGATTGATATGCTTAGTGCTTAGTCCTGAATCGGCTAAAGTTTCTTTATTTAGACGTGTCATGGGGATTTTGAAAATTTTATATTTGGCATTAAGGGCATCGTCGTTGAGGGGATTTTCATCTTCGGCGTATCCTGCTTTTTTGAGGTTACTTTTGGTGAATTCTGATTCGTTGACGATGATGATGCCGCTGTGTTCTACGTCTGCGATGTGGGCTTTAAGGGCGGCGGGGTTCATGGCGATGAGTGCATCCACTGCGTCGCCGGGGGTGTGGATATCGGTTGATGAGAAGTTAATTTGAAATCCGGAAACGCCAGCGACGGTTCCTACTGGTGCGCGAATTTCCGCGGGGTAATCGGGTAGTGTTGCGATATCATTACCAAGCAACGCGGAGGTTGTGGTAAATTGGGTGCCGGCTAGTTGCATGCCGTCGCCTGAATCGCCCGCGAAGCGGACTACTGCAGATTGGATATCAATGGTGTTGTTAGTGTTACCGTTAGTTTGAGCATTACTTACGACCATGCGCTCAACTCCTTTAAGTGTAGGAAAGAACAAATATTCAATTAAGGCAAAGTGCCTTAGTTAACGTGCGTAAACAAAAAATATGATGGAGGCAATGCGTTTATTTTTTTATCGCCATCCAATTTTTTATTATCAAACAAAAGTGAAATTACAATGTAAATTTGTGTTGCTACTTACTCTCTCTGAGATTTGAAGTCGCGAGCATTAAAAATAGCGGCTCAAAATTCGAGGGGGGGGTACGGGGATTAAATTTTCAAGGAGGGGAGAGGTTAAATATACCTTTAAAAAAACAGCAAGTATCTCTTTAAATTATAGCTATTTCTAGTCTGAATTGGAATAGCTTTTAGAGAGCAATTGGTGTTTTTTAAAATAAAATAAAACAAACCCTATTTCCAGTTAAGTCCTTGATGTAACCTGTTAAAATTCTCGTAACCGTCCGCGGTTACAAGTAGCATATCTTCGACGCGGATGCCACCGCAATTAGCGCCGTATAGTCCTGGTTCAATGGTGACGACATC
>CAZSSX010000246.1:0-3345 GCA_964609545.1 uncultured Phycisphaeraceae bacterium
CATCAGAGAACCTCTCACCTCGTGTATACCTTTCTTTGCAGAATAAAGCGGACTGTGTCCCAGCTCCCTGTGGCGGTAGATATTTTCTCCGACAATAATGCAGCCATCGACCACCATCCCAATCACTAGAATCATGCCAAAGAGCGTCATGTTATTGACAGCAAGATCCGGAGCGATTGTTTTTTTAGCGATCCACATAAAGGCAAAAGTGGTCAATAATGCAAAAGGTAATGAGATACCAATAAGCACCGCATTTCTAAAGCCTAATGCCATAAACAAAATGGCAAAAACAAAAATGGTGCCGTAGGCTGCGGATTTAACCAGCTCATTAAGCATAAATCCAATCTCTCGCTCTTGTGATCGGATCGTCCCGATACTTAAACCTTGCGCATCGGGATCGGTAGCGATAAATTTATCAACCATGGCTTGCGCTTCTCTGGCAGCGCGCATGATATCAACATCTGTCTTAGCCCGAGCCAAAAGAACAATCGCATTCTTAAGCCCGTATTGTGCGATGGATTTTTTGGGTTTGATGCCCATGTACACTTTGGCGATATCTTTTAAGAAAATGGGTTTACCCTGGCGAACGGTGATAGGCAGGTCTCTGATTTGTTGTATATTTTGAAATTTGGAAGTGATTTGTGTACGAAGATCTCGCCCATCCTCACCTTCAATCTTCCCAGTAGGCGCATCAAGATTGGCGTTTTTGAGAGCCCGAGAGACTTGCTGATAGCTAAAACCTTCAGCTGCCATGAGCTGGGGATTAAGCTCAATCTGTATTTCTTTTTCATCATCGCCGAAAATATCAACCGAGGAAACCCCGGAGATATTGGCTAATTTTTCTTCGAGTTTATCGGAAACCAGTTTTCTGTTTTTCGCGTTTTTTCCACCCGAGATGAAAACTTGTATGATCGGAAAATCTGAAAACGAGATATCTTTAACAGTAGGCCCGGGGTCTTGTTGCGCCCGCTGGGGGAATTGACCTTTAACTTTATTGATAATGCTTTCGATATCTTGTTTGGCTTTATCGATATCTGTTTGATCTGTAAACTGAAACTGCAAAAGTGCCGCACCGTTGACAGCTTGCGAGACGTATCCGCCTTTAGTTTTTAATCCATCGGGACGGTTTAATTCGATTTCTTCCTCGATAGGATCGATGATCTGTTTTTCGTTTATTTCGGGTGATGCACCGGGGTTAGGCACCGCGACGATAATAATGGGAAGCTTAATCCGAGGGGTGCGTTCTTTGGGCATTGCTAGCATGGAAGCGATGCCTACTAAGCAGGAAATGAGTGCGGCCATGAAGACCAGTCTTGGTTTTTCAATTGCTTTATCACTGAGACTCATGACGGTTCTCTAATCTTTTAAAAAGTGGCTTCAACCCTTAAAATAAAGAATTGATTTTGCGGACTTATCTTTGCGAATACCATCTTATTTTTTAAGCTTAAGGGTTGTTGTTATTTTTTTGTTTTTACTTTTTGTTTGACGTATAAGCTTCCCATCGCTTACGCGATTCTGCCCTTGTGTGATCAAAAGATCCGAATCAATAGGCAATTTCTCAAGCAAAAGATATTGATCATCAATAATCCCTTGAGTAAATTCAACTCGTTTGGCAATCAATTTATCTTTTACTTTCATAGCAAAATAACCCCAAGTTTGCTTGTCCGTTACAAAAATCGCAGCCAGAGGGATTTTGTATGCTCTGATATTGTTATCAAGATTAATCCGAGCCGTCCCGATCATCCCAGGCTTAAGCCTATTATGAGGATTGGGGATCTTGATTTCGACATGAAACAAACCCGTCACCTTATCAATCGCTGGCGGAATCACGGTAATAGTGCCTAGGATTTTTTGTATCTGCGTTTTTTGCAAGGAAGCTTGCGTTAGTTTTTGAGAAAGGGATTGCAATTCAATCGTGGCCACTTGCCCTATTTTAAGCCTTGTGATTTTACTTTCCGGAACGCCTAGGATTAAATCTACGGTGTCTTGAGCAACCACGGAGACAATGGATTGATTGATTCCCGCCAACTGTCCTACCTCGCCGTGAACCGCTGAAACTAACCCATCTACGGGGCTACGAAGAGTTGCGTATTGAAGATTGATCTTGGCTAAAGTAAGCTTCACTCCCGCGGATTGATATTGAGCTTTAGCCATGAGCAATGCAGCCTCAGCTTTTTTGAGTAAAGCCCGCGACGTATCCATATCACGTTTCGCTAATTCAAGTTTTCGATTTGAATTAACATTTTTATCTTGAATTCGCAATTCGAGTTTATGCAGGTGCTGCTTGTCGTTGTAATCTGTTTGGGCCACAGAAATCTGAGCATTTGCAGCATCAATATTAGCACGCGCACTTTGAATATCACTCTCGGCTTGCTCAACCATCGCTTGCAATAATTGCGTATCCAGCACCGCCAAAATTTGCCCTTGTTTAATCGCCATCCCTTCGACTAAAGGAATAATCTGACCCTCTTTTTTGATGCCCAATTGCGCGATCCGCCCCATAATTTGAAAGCCCAAATCAGCTCGGTATTTAGCTTGAATCCGACCATCTAGCCTCAACGTCTGGCTATATGTTTCTAACTCAATCGGCGTGCAGCAAACCGCAGTGGGTCGTATTTTCACAATCTCTAACTGTTGATCGGGTTGCTGATTAAAGAAATATTCGTAACTGGCATACCCGCCCAGCAGAAGTACCACCAAGAAAAAAAACCATATTTTTGTTGTTGAATTCATTTCAGTTCACTCAATTCTCTGTGAGATCTTTATGTGGCTTATCCCGCATTTAAGCATGGGACATATCGGATATAATCGGCAAAAAACCAAGCGTATATGACGATAACCAGTCTGGTTTATCCATTTTTCTTGCTACATTGCCAACCAAGCAAGGATATTCAACCAAGACCAATGACATATACATTGTTACCCGTATAGGTGCGCATAATACAACAAAATGAAATATCAAAAGTAATCTCAAGATTATCCACCGAATTTTTCTTTTTTATAAATAGGGATCGCCGTTGGTGGAATTGGTACCGAGATCATTTTCAGCCAATAAGACGAAACGCTTTCTTAATAAAATCTGCCCCGCCAAGGTAATGTCCTCGGTATGAATGGTGATCAACGGGTAAGAGTGAGGCTGATGATGCAATGCATACGAATAATTGATACTGATTTCCGCAGCTAATAAATCCGCGCAAGCTTGCCTCATCGTTTGCTCCCCCCGAAGCTCAACGATCAAAACCGAAGATTGACTAAAAGTAAAATCATGACGCTCAAGCAGGCGCTTGGCTAAGAGATGGTTCGATGTGATAATTCTTACCACAGCATGATCCGTAGCGTCTAATA
>CAZSSX010000247.1:0-3300 GCA_964609545.1 uncultured Phycisphaeraceae bacterium
CGGCCTTCGCCGCCGTTTTCACGTGAAAAATAAGGGCTATTATCCACGGGCGATATTCGGACGTTATCCTCGGTATAATATTGTTTGAGTTCAAAAACCCAAGAGCCATGTTCGTTATGGGTTGTGGCTCCGTGAGACAATCCAACATCGATGAGTTTTCCTTGATGGTCATTGGCGTATGCAAAGTGGGCGATCTCCAATGTCCTGAGATTATTTTTACATTTCATCGTTAAGGCCGTCTTTTTGGCAGACGCTAATGCCGGTAATAGTAATGAAATCAGTAGTGCGATGATCGAGATAACAAGAAGTAATTCGATCAATGTGAAAGCATTGTCATACAGCCTATGGGCGGTATTCTCTTTCATGGTGAGCCCTTTCTATCGATAGTTGATCTCTGAGATGCTGATGCATATGGCAGAGAGATAGCTATGCTGGACCACGGTTTAAATTGTAGCTAGGAGGTACTAAAAGAAAGGTTTAAACGGGGGGGCCACGTGAATAAATGGTATGAAGCTGGCGTGATTTTAGTCTATATATTTGCGTATATTGGGGATGAGAGAATTCAAGCGTGGGGCGAAATGTCAGCGAAGGCGTTATAAGTATGAGGGAATTACTGATGGCTTGGATAGATAGGCAAAGCTGACAAACCTCGTCGGAATTACTCTGATTATTTTCAGGATGCGTATGGGACGTATTAGCAACGACAGCGGACCACACTTGGCAGGGGGCTGGGTTAACAGCAGTATGGTTATGCGACAGATTATGTATCTGCGTGAATATCCCCGATCCGAATAATAAGTAGACGATCACAAGCAGGTTTGCTGAGTATGTTTTAAGTGAGGCTTTCATTTGTATGGAAACATTATACAGTATTGCTGCTTAAAAAGTAAATGAGAGGGTATGGTGCTGCAGTGTTGTAGTCGGGATTATCGCTTAAGCGCTCTTGAATAGAGATTGTGTGATTGGGGGTTTTATCGGAGTGAGTGTGGATTATTTTAATGGGAAAAAGATTGACGGGAGGAATATTATGGGGATATACTTTGTTGTTGTAAAGGTAAAGGAGCAGTGCTAAGCGTGAAACGTTTGAAGTCAACATTTATGATTTTTTTGATTATGGTCACTTTGGTGGGTTTGTTCCCGCGTGTGAGTTTTGGGAGGAATCATTTAGATTGTTGTTGCTCTGGGTTGAAGGTTAGTGATGTTGGGGCATTGGCTGGGGACGGGGGCGGTTGTTGTTCGGGGGCATCGGAAGAAGGAGAATCTTTGAAGGGGTCTTTGGTTATTGGCTCTTCTTCTTGCTCTTGTCAGATTGAGTCTCTACCTGCTCATGCGGATGTGGATCTGAGTTCTTTTTTCTCTTTTGATGAGCTTGTTTTAGATTCTGTTGATGGGGCTTATTTAGGGGTTGATTTAGGGGTTGATTTTACGGGTGGGTTTTTGAATTTAGATTTATCTTTGGGTGTGCCTAGCCGATTATATCTTCGGAGTGGGCGTTTTCTTTTATAGCCTTTGTTATTTGTTTTTGTTGGTCATGGGGAAGATGCAGTTTTCTGTATGCTTTTCTCTTATGCGGACTTAAAAATTTATAACGGAAGGTTATTGATCGTGAGATTATCCAATGGATTACTTGTGCCTGTTGTTGCGGGCTTAATTTTGTCGGTGACGGCTTGTGGGCTGACTGATGGTGAAAAGCAGTTGATTAAAGAGCGGGGTAAGGGTCTTTATGGTACCTCTGGTCGGTGGGATTCTTTAGAGGATTATGCATTGCGTGAGTCGCTGCCTCGGATTGATGGGGATGCGGATTTATCGGATTACTTAAGTTTTGGCTTGCAGAATCATTTTGGATTGCGTGGGGCTTATGATCGGTGGCTTGAAGCGATGTATGGGATTCCGATGGCGCGGTCTTATCCAGATCCTAAGATCAATTTTAATTATTTGCTTATTCCGATTGAGACGCGGACGGGTGCGCAGATTGCGCAGCTGGGTTTATCGCAGATTTTCCCATGGTTTGGCAAGACTAAATTGAGAGGTGAGATCGCGGCGAAGAAGGCTGAGCGTTTATGGTGGAAGGTTCAGGAGACGCGGCTTGGGGTGATTCGTGATATTAAGGTTGTGTTTTATGAGTATGCGTTGTTAAAAAAAGAGATTGAGATTAGTGGGGAGAATTTGAAACTTTTGAAAGAGGTTGAGCCTATTGTTCAGCGCCGAATTCAGACGGGTGCGGATCAGAGTGAGCTTTTGCGTTTGCAAATTGAGATTGGTAAGAATGAGGTGGCATTGAAGACGCTGAACTCTTCTCGTCGGATTTTAAGTACGAGGCTTAAGTCATTGTTGAATTGTAAGAATGAGGGAATATTGCCTTGGCCTAGGTTTGATGATTTTGAGGTGAGTAAGCTTAAAAAGGCTGATTTGTATGGGGTGATGATTGGGTCTAATCCTGAGCTGAAGGGTTTGATTGAGAAGATCAATCTGAATGCTAAGGCCTCGGAGTTATCGGAGAAGAATCGTTATCCCGATGTTGGGATTGGGGTGAATCGTTTTGAGACGCAAGGGTCGAGTCAGGGTGGATCGGATAGCGGTCGTGATCCTTTGGCGCTGATGTTTTCTTTTGCGTTGCCGATTGATCAGCGTAAGTATGATGCGGCGGAGAAGCAGGCACGGGCGGGGCTTCGGGCGGCGCATGCTGACATGGGTCAGCGGTGGAATGAGCTTGACGCGATTTTGGAGCAATTGATTGTGAAGCATAATATTGCGATTGATCAGATTTTGCTATATGAGCAGAGTTTGTTGCCTCGTGCAAAGCAAAATTGGCGGGTGAGTTTGACGGGGTATATGGCGGGAAAAATTAGCGTGCTTGATCTTATTGAGAGTGAGCGTGCGATGTTAAATTTTGAGAATGCATTGTGGCGTCAGCGGGCAGAATATCAGATACAACGAGCAGGTCTTGAAGCGATCTGCGGAGGAAAAATAAAATGATTAAGAGATATGTCTTATTGGGAATAGTTTTTATTGGTTTGTTGGCTGCTTTTTCAGGTGGCGGCTATTGGTATGGCTCACAGAAGGCGGGAGGGGGTAAGCATGCTGCTGATGGTTCTGAGCAGAAGGGAGGAGAAGTTGGTGGAAAAAAGGCGAAGGTGAAGTGGACTTGTTCGATGCATCCGCAGTATAAGCTTGATGATCCTGGGCTTTGTCCTTCGTGTCAGATGAAGTTAATTCCGTTTACGCCTAATACGTTGGGTCCTACGGAGCTGAATATGTCTGAGGGTGCTCGTCGGTTGTCAGAGATTCGTGTTCAGCAGG
>CAZSSX010000248.1:0-3286 GCA_964609545.1 uncultured Phycisphaeraceae bacterium
CATTGCCCACCCACAAACCCGTAGGCGCGTGCGGATTCACAATAAAACCAACCTTCACCCCCGCATCATTTAACCGCAAACCAAAATCCTCAACAATAGACCAATCATCCCCAAGCCCCACCCGAAAAACAGAAGCATCATGAATACCAGCCAACACCGGATACAAGCTATACGAAGGCTCCACAACACCAATCCCCCCCTGACTGCTCAACGTCGTCATCGGCTCACAAAACACCGTAATAATAAGCCGCAAAAGCTCATCACCACCATTCGTCACAATCACCTCATCCCGATCCAACCCATGTAGCCCACCAGCAACCTCACGAAACGCAACCGCACTAGGACAAGGATAACGACGCAACAACTCACCCGAAACCCCCCCAATCGCCTCCAACACACGCCCGCTAGGCGGATAAGGATTCTCATTCGTATTAAGCTTAATAAGCTCACCACCCATCACACCCACCCGCTGCTCACCAGGCACATAAGCTGCTAAATCCCTAATATTATCTCTCGCGTAATCCATAACAACACATCTTATAACACTTCAAATAAACAACCAACCCATCCCCCCTAAAATAACTTTTTTTATTGAGATTTAAAACAAACCACACCAAACAAATCTCAACAAATAACCCTGTAATCCTCCCCAAAAACTAGATCATTCAAAAGTAAAGGCTTCCTGATATAATAGCCCTTAGGAGGCTCATATAAAGACACCAAAGTTTACTGAATCACAAGTCTATAACATCCTCAAACAGCAGGAAAGTGGCATGAAAGTCGCTGGCATCTGTCGATCGCATGGCATTAGCGTTGGCACATTCTACAAATGGCGGTCGCGTTTTGGCGGCATGGATGCCTCGATGATCAAAGGGCTAGATTGAAGAAGGGCTCTAACATAAAAAAACCCCGTATCAGCAGGGCCTGTGATATCCAATGAATAGCTCAATTTTATTTATTCTTACCTTCATTACGCAAACGCACAGGATCAATCCCCGTCGCTGTGCCCTCACCTGTAATTTGCTGAGCAGCAAAAGGTAAATCGCTCGAACGCTCTTTCACACGGCAATTCCGGCTAGATTGTTTTTTGATAATATCAATCGCCTCGTCAAGATCATCCGTAACACGGAAAAAATCCATATCTTCCTCGCTAATCGTGCTGTATTTAGAGAGCATCGTTTTCTTCATCCAATCCACCAACCCATCCCAAAAATCATGACCAATACAAACTACAGGCATAGGCTGAGCTTTCATCGTTTGAATCAACGTCAAATTCTCAAAAAATTCATCCATCGTACCAAAACCGCCCGGGAAAATAATCGTCCCCACCGCGTATTTAATAAACATCACCTTCCGCACAAAAAAGTAGCGAAATGTTAACTCGTGCGTCTGGTAAGGATTGGCAGACTGCTCCATCGGCAATGAAATATTCAAACCCACCGAGGTACCCTTCGCTTCAAATGCCCCCCGATTGGCAGCCTCCATCACCCCAGGACCGCCCCCCGTAATAACAGTGTAATCATTAGCCACTAATTTCTGACCCAGCAACATCGCGTTCTGATAAACCGGATCAGACTCAGGCGTCCGAGCCGAACCAAAAACTGAAACAGCGTCACCAATTTCGCGCATCGTCTCAAACCCCTCCACAAACTCAGAAAGAATACGAAAAAGTCGCCACGTTTCGCGGCCCGGATCAATGTGTCGGCTAGGGTCTCGGTCTGGCATCCATCATTCCTTTATGTTAAAAAAAATTCACACACATAATGCTACTCTACAAACCCTATCGGCAGATCAAGCCAAAAAATGTAATCCCCAAACCCAGTTTACCCCCTCCTTCACACAAAACTTCCCAACCTCAATGCTTTAAAAATTACAAAAACAAAATAAAACTTGCCGAAAAATTAAATATCTTTACAAAAAAGGCCTCACACTTGAAAGTATGAGGCCTTTTGAAATATCATTTATCTTCCAGATCTTACGCAGCGTTCGCATCTTTGGCAGCCTGCACAATTTTGTCAAAAGCCGCAGGGTCTGCAATCGCAATCTCAGAAAGCATTTTTCGATTCAATTTAATATTCGCCGCTTTTAATCCGGAAATAAGCCTCGAATAATTAATGTCTCTCATCGCCGCAGCAGCACCAATACGCGTAATCCAAAGCCGACGGAAGTCACGCTTAATCAAATTACGGTGAGTCGTTGCGTTGACGCCTTGACGTACAACCGCCTCTTTAACTCTTCTCCAGCATCTAGACTTAGAGCCTCGATTACCTTTTGCTTTTTTGAACCATCTGTTTTTTGACTGACGTCTTGCGGCGCCTTTTCTTGCACGTGGCATAGCACGATCCTTTCACGCAGGGACGGGGTTTTGCATCTTCGCAAAATCTTATCTGCCCGATCCGCAGTGGGTTAATAAGCACCTAAAACAAATCAGATGCAATAAATACAGTTTAAACGTCTTCCGACGCAACACTCTTACTAGGAGCATCACTAGGGCGCAACCTACGATTCCCTAACATCTTACTCAGACGATTAAGGTCAGCACGCTTAGCCATTGATTTACTTCGCAACTTCATAAGCGTCTGCCCCGATTTGTGGCTACGCATATGACCCGTAAAGGCTTTGCGGAATTTAATTTTGCCTGTCCCAGTAATGCGAATACGCTTCAGGAGGCCTTTGTGTGATTTTTGTTTGGGCATGGTTTCACTCTTTTAATAAGGTTTATATCAAGCTAAGCATTCTAGCTTAGTCAGTGGAAAATGCAAATCGAATCCCAAAAAGTAACAACAAGATCCCTTTTTGGGGGTAAATCCAACCAAAAAAGATCAGCATCCAGTCTTTGAAACATCACGTAAAAGAAACAACCCCAACATATCGCGACAGACAGAAACAATCAAACCCCCTCCACTTTTAGAAACTGCTATAAATAGGAGTACCCATTGTCCTAATTTGAGGAACCAGCTCTGTATAATGATTTATTAGCGTGACAAGATAAACTACTTCAAGATAAATTACTCCGCAAGTATGTTTATATGAAAAAAAATAACGATCAGGATAAATGGACAGTTAAAGCACAGTATGATTTCGTCAAAAAAGTACACGATCTGCATCCGTTGTACTCCACGGCATTACAGGAACTTGTCGAAAATGCAAGTGAAATTAAGGCCACCATAGTAACGACTGAAGAGTTAATGAAAGATTATCATGTCACGCTTAGCAAGCACAACTTTGTACTCAAGGAATAACATTTCCTATTAAAAAAGCCGTTGCATCATAAAAAACAATTTAA
>CAZSSX010000249.1:0-3279 GCA_964609545.1 uncultured Phycisphaeraceae bacterium
CAGCGTCTTACTAGCTGATCCTCAGTGCTATGTGGCTGACACTTGGCAGCTGACGCGGGGGCATCCCTTGCGTGATTATTACCTGCGTTTGTTTCGTGATCATTTTCCTAGCCTCCTCCGTCACGCCCAGCAAGACGCTGTCCATCGTGAGGAATCAAGCCAAGAGGTCGCCTTGCGCATCGCGGGGCTAGAGAAAGCGTTTTATGCTTATCTTCAATTATTAGAAGCCGATGCGGATCAGCGCGCGGGCTTAACTATTTTGCGTATCTGTCAAGAGCGCGAAAAGCTGTTGCGCCAATTTCAATTCCAAGACCCTTTTCAATTAGCCAAATCCCAGGCCAACCATTTGGCTTACCCGCTGCTGCCTAGCTTGCTTGAGCAGATCGATGGATTGGATCGAGCCAGCTGCTTGGCAACGGTTATGCGAGGCGTTTTTGCGGGTAATATTTTTGATCTCGGGGCAACCCAAACCTCTCAAATGCATCAAGATGGGCAGATCGATTTCCACGCGACACTTAATAAGCTCAAGCCTAGGCCTTGGCTGATTGATGATTACGATGCTTGGTCTCAAGCGGTCAATGAGCCGGGCCGATACCAAGCCGCGGCGGTCTTTGTCGATAATGCGGGCTGTGATATTATCTTGGGGATGATTCCGCTGATCAGGGAATTACTCAAGCGCGGGATTGATGTTTTAATGGTCGCCAATACCGCGCCATCGCTTAATGATATCACGCGCGATGAGCTGGAGCCTCTGATCGCAGCAGTGGCGCGTTTTGACCCTATCATACGCCAAGCTTTGGGTGAATATCGTTTGCGCATCATCGGCTCGGGCAATGATGCGCCGCTGATTGATTTCTCTCAAATCGCCAACACGCTCAACGATGAGATACAAGAGATGGGAGTCAATCTTTTGATTTTAGAAGGCATGGGCAGGGCTATCGAAACCAATTTATACGCAAAATTTAGCTGCGACACGCTCAAGGTCGCCATGCTCAAAGACCTCGGCTGCGCCCAGGCATTGGGTGGCGAACTTTTTGATCTCGTGCTCAAATTTGAAATCGCATGATATTCGAGTATCTATTGAAATAGACAGAAAATAACAATACAATAGGGAGCGTTTATATACAAGGGGAAAAATGAAATATTTATTTTTACTATCAACGTTGATCATCTTATCTTTTGTGACTGGCTGCTCAGCTTTTCAGCAAGAAGAGCGACTTGAAATCAAAGAAAAACGGAACTCAAAAGATACGACTTATCTCAAGCAGATGCTGTTATCAAAACGTTTATATCTGTTTGCGGGCAATATGAATTATATCTAGAGTGGTGGTCCCCTTGGCTAGGACACATTTGTTGCACTTGAGAGTTGAAACCACTCCTGCAAAGAGGGTTGTTTTAAAAATTTGAGGATTTACAGAAAGGCTCATGCGATTTTATTTTTGAGGCGATTTCTCTTTTTGCAGCGATTTCTCGTCTGCTTTTAGCGATTCTTTCGCGGCAGATTTACCCTGTTTCGCTGTCAAATCTTCTATCTGCTCATCGATTTGAATCACCAGATAAATCGGCTGCTGATCGGATAACGAAAGCCCCACTAAGCCAAATGCCCCACGAAGTAAGCCGCCCCAATCTTGCCTCAACACAAATCCTCGCCCGGCTTGTTCTGATTTTTGTCCTTTGGCGTCATACGTTGATTGGGTCGGTTTTTTTTCGTTAGTGGATAATTCTTTTTTAAAATATTTAGGCTGGTTCATTTTATCTGATGCGATAAACCCATTGGATTTTTGACGCTGAGCCAATTCCTGACCGCTGAACAATGCCCCGCTGCCTGGTCTACTATTGAATTTATTTGCCCCACCAAATCCGCCAGCACCTTCTGTGGCGCTGTGCCTGTTGGATTGATGATTTTTGCCTGCTGTGCTGGGCAAGATCATGGCTGACTCGTTTTTATCCTTCACTTGGTGGGCAGCTTTGCTTTGTCTATTTAGCTTATCGGCTTGGCGGCTGTTGTTGCTCTTTGTCGAGGGCTTAGCTTTGGCTATTGCACCTAGTTCTAATGATCTGAAAGATGTGTTTTGGATCTTCAATTCTAGCTGTTGCTCCACGCCTAGCGCGGCGGCGTGGGTGTTGATGCCATTGAAAAATGCGGGTAACTGCCAAGGCATAAGCTTAACAATCATGCGCTGACTGGTCGCATGGGCTGGGCGATTTTGTTTTTGTTTGGTGCGTTTGGCTGATGTGTAGCCGCTGTGCATCAGTAAATCTGGATTTTTGGCTGAACGCTTTTTATCTTCCGCTTGGGTAGACAAAACCCGTCCCGTGGATCTGGGCGTGACTAGGCTGTCACGGTCGCCTTTTGTGTCTCTTTTTTTCGAGGAGGCGATCTCTTTACTTCCTAAATGATCCATTTTGGATTGTGTTTTTTCTAACTCTGCGCGATGATGTTTTAAGAGCTGATCGACCTCGTTCAGAGGCGCATCGCCGACGGCATCGGCTACGCGTTTGGCGTCAGAGTTGCTTGATTCTGCGGTGTTTTCTATTTCTAATGCATCGGATGTGATAGACAGCGCCCTCTTTTTCTTTGTTTGGGCCTTGGCCATTTTTTCATCTAGAGGCTGTCTCATTCTTCTGGCGAATCGTTGTGATTTTCTGTCTAAGTGGCTTGTTCCGCGTAGATTTGGGATGGGATTATCTTGTAGCTGAAGGACCGCGATTTTGTTTGCATCAAGATATTTGACGATTTGTTTTTGGGTGACTGCCATATTATTAGAGACAATACGGAGCTGATAGTTGTTTGTGAGCAATGCCACAGGGGCGGGCTTGACTTCATCGCTGACGAGGTTTTTTTTGCTGGCGATTGTATTTTTTAAAGCCAAGGCCTGCCTGCCTCGGAGCTGATTGGCTGTTGTTTTTGCATTGGCGGTCTTAAGACCCAACGTTTCTATAGTTGCGATTTTATTTTTTGGTAGCAGCTTATCATTAAAGTTCAGCGCGACGTCTTTTTGCACCTTGCGTATTTGTTGATCGAGCATGACGAGCCTACTGTGGCGGGAAAGATCTTGGGCGGAAGCTAACTGCTCTGATAATTTGGGTTTGTTTTTTTCAATGAATTCTGCATGCTGCTGGGCGGTATTAAAATCTGCGCTGGGGATTAGATTTTGCCAGGCTAGGCCTACGGCAAAAGCAAGCATCGCGGCGACGGATGCGTAGGCTATGAATTTTGATAAATGGATTTTTCTTTTTATTTTAGCTGCGCCTAGATGCCCAGCGCTGGGGTCGAGC
>CAZSSX010000250.1:0-3266 GCA_964609545.1 uncultured Phycisphaeraceae bacterium
AACGCTACCCAGCAGCAACGGTGGCGGGTACGTCAATGCGAAAATAGCCGCAAGGCAACAGCGCAGTAGCCTAGTGGCAGGGCGGTAATAGAGTACCGCCAAACCCCGCCCCCAATCAACATAATCATCATGGGGAATCGGAATATAATTCTCAATCGTTAAGCCAAAGCCCTCTAGCGATGCCGGGTGAATTTGGCGATTAGAGATCAAATCAATCTTAGAAATCCCTAAATCACGCAAAATCTGCGCACCAATACCATAGTCTCCCGCAGCCTGTGGAGGCTCAGGCGCCTGCGATTGATGCATCCAAGGGTGCATCGTATGCAACCTCTTAAGCAAACCCTGACCCATCTTGTCATGCCTAAGATAAACAAGCGCCCCAGAGCCATTAGCCTGGATCATCGCCAGAGACTTATCAATAATCCCAGACGTCGGATTATGAAGATCAGAAAAAACATCACCCAACAAATTCTGTGAGTGCATCCGCACCAGCGCATGAGGCGTATATTCCAAAGGAGACCCATTAGCATCGGTTTTCCCAATATCCCCGCAAACCAACGCAACATGAGGCAACGGATCAACCTGAGACTGATAAGCAATCAGCGTAAACTTCCCATGCTCATTCTCAAAAGGCACCTCCGCAATACGCTCCACCAACTTCTCCCGACGCAAACGATACTGAATCAACTGCGCCACCGAACAAATCTTAATATCATACTTTTCACAAATCAGATCCAGCTCAGGCCTACGAGACATCGTGCCATCCGCATTCATAATCTCAATGATCGCAGCACCGGGGCGAAGCCCAGCCAACTTACACAAATCCACAGATCCCTCCGTCTGACCCGCACGCACCAACACCCCGCCCGGCCTAGCACGCAAAGGCTGCATATGCCCCGGCCTAGCCAAATCCTCAGGCCGAGTCTTAGCATCAATCGCAACATTAATCGTCTTCGCACGATCATGAGCCGAAACACCCGTCGTAATACCATATTTAAGCTCAGCATCAATCGTCAACGTATAAGCCGTACCCAAAAAAGTCGTATTCACCTTCGCCTGCTGAGGCAAATCCAAACGCTCGCAAATCTCAGCGTCTAACGCCAAGCAAAGCATCCCACGACCAATCGTAAGCATCTGGTTAATAATCTCAGGCGTCACAAACTCAGCCGCGCAAACAAAATCACCCTCGTTCTCCCGATCCTCATCATCAACGAGGATAATCATTTTGCCTTGCTTCAAGTCTTCGATAATTTCTGGAATCGTATGCATCATCGCATGATAAGCCGTCCCGCTCATGACGTAAACCGCCACAAACAAAGAATCTGAAAATACACCCATACCCACACCCTATAATACCCCCTAAAGCACCCAACCTATCACCCAACCCATCGCCCACACACCCCCCAAAAAAAACGCCAAGCCGCTGGCGGCAACAAGCCAACCAATGGTATGATACACACATGATCACACTAAAAGATAAACGCGTACTGGTGATGGGCTTAGGCAGATTTGGTGGCGGCATCGGCGTCACACAATTCCTCGTAAGCCAAGGCGCCATCGTCCGCGTCACAGACCAACTCAACCAAACTCAACTACACACAAGCCTCAAAGCTCTAAAAAACCTACCCATCGACTTCGTCCTAGGCCAACACCGCATCCAAGATTTTCAAAACTGGGCAGAAATCGTAGTCGTCAACCCCGCAGTAAAACCCCAAGCAAACAAATATCTAGAAGCCGCAGAAAAAAACAACGTCAAACTAACCACAGAAATCCAAATCCTACTCCAACGACTCCCCAACCCACAGCAAACCGTAGCCATCACAGGCACCAACGGAAAATCAACCACCCTCGCAATGCTAGGCCACATCCTACAAAAATGCCTCAAAAAAGATGCAAAAGTATGGCTCGGCGGAAACATCGGCGGAAGCCTACTCACCAAACTATCACAAATCAAACAAAAAGACATCGTCGTCCTAGAACTCTCAAGCTTCATGCTAGAAAGACTACGCAACACCGCATGGGCACCAGCCATCGCCGTCATCACCAACATCGCCCCAAACCAGACCGACTGGCATGGCTCACACCAAGCCTATCTACACGCCAAACAAGTCATCCTAAACAAACAAATACCCAACAACGCAGCCTTCCTAGGACCAGGCGCAGAAAACTTTATCACCCAAGACTTTGTCATCAAAGGAATCATGCAAAGCAAACCCAAAACAATAGACATCCCCATCCCAGGACCACACAACCAACAAAACGCACACATGGCCCTAGCCGTCTGCCAACAACTCAAAATAGACATCACCCAAGCCCGACAAGCACTCAAAACATTCAACGGATTACCACACCGCATGCAACGCATCGGCCAACACCAAAACGTACAATATTTTAACGACTCCAAAGCAACAACACCACAAGCAGCCATCCTCGCCATCCAAGGCTTCCAAAAAGGAAAAGTACACGCCATCCTAGGCGGATACGACAAAGGCACAGACCTCTCCAAACTAGCCAAATGCGCCGCAAAACACTGCAAAGCAATCTACACCATCGGACAAACCGCACAAAAAATCACCCAAGCAATTCAAACAATTCAAACAAACCCAACCAATCAACCCAACCCAACAAATCCAGCCGCCCAAATAAATCCAACCGCCCAAAACCTCAATCCCACAGTCCTAACATCCCACCACCTAGACACCGCCATGCACCAAATCCAAAAAAACACCCAGCCCAATGACATCGTACTCCTAAGCCCCGGATGCGCCAGCTGGGGACAGTTCGAAAACTTCGAAAAACGAGGCCAAGCATTCACCACACTATTCAAAAACCTAACCTAAACCCTAAAATAGATATCACCGTGCAGACCCTACTGAGGAATGCTCTCACTTTCGGGGAGAATTACACAACTAATAAAAATAAGGGGCTATAGTAGCTAAGGCTTAGCATTTCATACATTTGGATACGTCTAATGCTCGATGTACCATTTTATGTATTCGCAAATGAGTATCCTCGTTTATAACATCTCGCTCTAACAATGGTTCATCTAAATGTGACCACATAAAAGGTGATGTAGTATTAGGTTTAACTCCCAAAACCCCTACTTTTAAAAGACATTCAACAACAATTGGCAACACTGTCTTTCGAATTTGAACAACATCCTCCAATAGCATTGATTTACTAACTGCTTTTACGCAGGGATCTGCATTTTCATGCCCACATAGCACAACCCTCAAATCATCTAAACGCTTGTCTGTAATTTCGTT
>CAZSSX010000251.1:0-3221 GCA_964609545.1 uncultured Phycisphaeraceae bacterium
AAAAAACGACGAAGCTTGCTGCAGCGAAAAATATCTATCTTAATTTTAAACAAACTTCATTGGATGATATTCTCACCCATGTGGCGAAGGCGGTGGGGATTACGATTATTAACGATCAGGATATCTCGGATCGGCTAACCCTTATATCCCAGGCGCCAATGACACTTGAGCAAACAATTTCGTTGTTAAATAAACTGCTTTACGACAAGGGTTATACCGCGATTCGATCTAAAAATACACTTAAGATTGTAGCGATTAATCAGGCCAAGCATGAGCAGATTCCCGTGATTCGAGTTACGCGTTTAGAGATGATCGCGGATAATAAAAACTTTAGCGTTTGCGTTATCCCGTTGGCCAATGCAGATGCTCTTGCGTTGCGTAAAGACTTGGCATCTTTGATCGATACCTCGCATGCTGTTTTAGTTGCGAACCGGACAAGTAATTCTTTGATTATTACCGATACCAATGATAATATTAGGCGTGTGTTTAAGGTTGTTAAGGCGATCGATACTGCCGAAGCTGTAGAAGTACACGTCAAAGTCATCCAGTTGACTAACGCTAATGCTAAAGAAACAGCCAAGATTATTGAAAATGTTTTTTCAGGGAAAAGCTCTGCCGGAGGGTCTCGTCGAAGGCGTTTTAACGATATGATGAATCATCGTTATCGCATGGGAGGGGAACGCGGGGAAGGATCATCCTCAAAAAATAGCCCTCTTAAAGTCACTGCAGATTCACGTTCTAATAAGATTATTGTCACCGGCGAAGAAAAATTATTAGAAGCCATCGAAAAGATGGTCAAAGAATTGGATGATGATACATCGGTTAAAGAATCGGTTTCGATTTACAAAGCCAAGTATATGAAATCAAAAGAATTGGCGAATTTACTCAATAAAGCACTGGGAAAGCAGGCTATCGCGAGAACTTCGACGCGCAATAGGGGGGGGGATAATTCTTCTCGAGGTTCTTCTGGCAGATCTTATACACGAAGCACCAACGAAAAAACGCCGTCTGAATTGCTAGGCAATGTTTATGTGGTTGCCGATACCGCGTCTAACACGGTGATGGTGATTTCGCAGCCTCAGAATGTGGACCGTATCAAAGCGATTATCCAAGAGTTAGACAAGCCCATTAAGCAGGTGTTGATCAAAGTGCTGATCACCGAATTAACACATGATGATAAAACCGAGCTTGGCGTAGAATTCCAGGCGACCAATACGGGTAATGCCGCGGGTAATTCAATTATTTCGGACTTTGGCCTGACACCTCCCACAGCCCAAGGTTTGATATGGAGGCAAATTGATAAAAATTGGAACGTCACCCTGCGCGCTTTGCAGACACAAGGCAAGCTGGATGTCCTATCTCGACCTTATATTTTAGCCTCTGAAAACGTCGAAGCATCCATTAATATTGGACAAAGAGTGCCTCTGATTATTTCTACCCGAGAAAGCGATCAAGGTGCCTCAACCAGTCAATATCGATATGAGGACATCGGTATTATTCTCAAGGTGACACCTACCATTAATTCCCTAGGCGTTGTGACGATGGATGTTGAACCAGAGATTTCAGCGCTGTCGCCAACCTCGATCCAGATTTCGCCCAGTGTTTCTATCCCAGTGATTTCGTCTCGCAAAGCAAAGACACGCGTGAGTATTCTCGATGGCCAGACCATTGTCATCGGCGGGATGATGCAAGATCAGACGACCGAGTCGATCAAAAAAATACCTCTTTTAGGAGATATCCCTTGGCTGGGCCAATTATTCAGAAGTACCAACACCACCAAGTCCAAAACGGAATTACTCATTTTTATTACGCCTCATGTGGTGCATGAACCTAAATTTTTAGAAGAATTTACAAAAATTCAATACCGAGAAAGTGATTTACTGCGTAAAGCGTTGAAAAATATTAAATCTGAAAAATACAAATCCGTTATTAGGCATGAGCTTAAAAAAAAGAATAAACCAGACCAAAAAAAGATTGAACCCAGTACCAAATAACCAGTGATTAAGAAATTTGATCTTGTTGTATGAATCGGTTGATCAACATCATTAACCGAGTGCAAAAAGGAGCCACGGCTATGATGAAAAAAATGTTTTTATCTTTGTTCTGTGTTGTTTATCTGTTTTTAAACCATGGGTGCGCGGGGACGAATAGATTACACAAACACACTTTCTCAAAAAACAGTGTGGAAGAAATGACCCACGAAATCTGTGGCACAATTCACCTTCACAAGCTTTTTTACGGCCAATATCCGTCTTGCCAAAAAGATTTGCAAAAAGCCAACCTCAATTATGTGACGCCGAAAATTACGCCTCGCTATCTGTTTTATCCCCAAGGCCTCGCTCTTGCTGGTACGGAGGATAAGATTATTTTGATTAATCAAGCCCAGACCGATCAAGAAGGTTGCTATTGTGTATTGTTGCGCCCGGGGGGGCAATTAGATACGACCTTGATCTCGCACCACATACTTAACGAACTACGCAAGCCTTAGGCCTTCTTTTCTAGTAACCATGCCCCATCCTGGTTATTGAAACGCTGAGAGTGTGTTAGAAACGACCACAGCATCGACGGCACCGCTGCAATGATAACTGATATTTTTGATGAGAAAGAGGGCGGATTGGCTCTAATACTGCTTCAGAGCGGCTTTTCTGGAAAAAATGACTAAAAAAAAGACAGCCGATAAAGGCTGTCTTAGATTGCGTTAATAGCGGGGGCTGGATTCGAACCAACGACCTCCGGGTTATGAGCCCGACGAGCTACCAGGCTGCTCTACCCCGCAATCTGGAGGGGTATTGTAACGCTTTCAAAGCCCCTGTCAATCTTAGTGAAGCCTTTCTCACAATATTTTTTAAAATGGGGATAAACATAAGCTATTCAATGAATTACCGATTCTATCTGCGCATAAAAAAACCGAGAAAAATCTCGGTTTTTTTTATGCAATGGGCGCGACAGGATTCGAACCTGTGTAGGAATTAACCATCAGAGTTACAGTCTGATCCATTTGGCCACTCTGGAACACGCCCAGTACTTCTGGGTCGGATATTTTACAGAATTTAAGACCGTTGGTCAATTCCATAGCTTAACCCTCCACAACTATACACATCCAACAGGGTCAATATCAGCAGAAGGCTAGAGTGATTCGAGATCTCGTCGAACACTTTTGATATTCTAAATGAGCCCTTCGATAAACCCCCTCGCACCTTGCTGGCTGGGGCATCTTGCGC
>CAZSSX010000252.1:0-3211 GCA_964609545.1 uncultured Phycisphaeraceae bacterium
TCAGCCCCAGCCCCAACCTCCCGCCGCCGCAAAAACCCCTTCACCCCCAACAACTTCACCATCACGATCAACTTCAGCCTCACCACCACCCGCCAGCTCCTCATCAAACTCACCCGCCGCCGTCAGCAACTCACCCAAGTTCCCCAAGCGATCCTGATCAATATCAGCCCGATCTTTTTCTAAAAATTCACGATAACCCGAATCCCGAAAAACCGTCTCAAAAAATAAACTCAACGAACCAAACGAAGGCGCCAAAGCTTGACCATCATCCCCCACCCCTTCACCCGACGGCCCAGCCCCGCCCTCCGAAAAATCAAACGGATCATCAGCCCCAAAAAGCATCTCATCCGTCACCATCCCCGCATCCTTACGCCAACCATCAACCATCCCCAAAAAACGCAATACCGCATTTCTCGCCCGAGAAGTCAAACCCTCAATAGACTCAATATCGCGCAGCGCATCCTCAAACGGCACACCCGTCTCAAAACAATAACTCCCCACCGCCTTCAGCGTCTTCACACTAATCCCGCGCGCCGGCGTATTGATAATACGCAACAACGAAACCTCATCAGCAGGATTCACCACCAAACGCAAATACGCCAACCCATCCTTAATCTCCTTACGCCCATAAAAAGAAGTCCCCTTAGCAATCTGATAAGGAATCTTCTTAGCCCGCAACGCATCCTCAAGCTCCCGAGACAAACTATTCATCCGGTAAAAAACCGCCATCTCAGACCAACTCACCCCCTTGGCACCATGCAAATCCTCAAACCACTCCGCCACCGATCTCGCCTCAGCCTTAGCACTATCATGACAAATCACTCCCACCGCATCCCCCTCAGCATTATCCGTCCACAACGTCTTATGCTTCCGCTGAGAATTAGACTTAATCAAAGTATCCGCCACATGCACAATACGCTGCGAGGAACGATAATTCTGCTCCAAACGAATCGTCTTCACATCCCTAAACTGACTCTCAAAATTCAAAATATTACGGATATCCGCACCCCGCCAACCATAGACCGATTGATCCGGATCACCCACCGCCATAATATTTTGATGAGACTTAGCCAAATAATTAGCCAGCAAAAACTGCGCCTGATTCGTATCCTGATATTCATCAATCAGCAGATAACAAAAGCGATCCTGAATCTGCCTAAGCGCCTCCGGATGCTTCTCCAAAAGCTCCACACCCTTAACCAACAAATCGTCAAAATCCAATGCATTAGAATGCTTCAAAATCGCCTGATAACGCTTATAAACCCGAGAAACCGTCTTGCTAAAATAATCCCCCGACAACCGCTCATACTCCCCACAACCCACCAGCTGATTCTTAGCATCAGAAATCGCCCCCAAAACCTTACCCACAGGAAAATTCTTAACATCAATCCCCAAGTCCAACATCGCCCGCTTCACCGCGTTTTTCTGATCACCACTATCATAAATAGAATACCCCGACGACAAACCCAGCAAATCACCATACTGACGCAACAACCGCGCACACAAACTATGAAACGTCGTCACCGTCAACGCCTCCACCCGCTTAGGTGAAAGCAATCCCTCCATCCGCAAACGCATCTCCTTAGCCGCCTTATTCGTAAACGTAATCGCAAGCACATGCCAAGGCGCAACCCCCCTCTCTTCCACCAAATAAGCAATACGATGCGTAATCACACGCGTCTTACCAGAACCCGGACCAGCCAAAACAAGCACCGCACCCTCACCATGCACCACAGCCTCCAGCTGAGGCGCCGTCAAACCATCAGTCAAAACATGCCCCCCCAAGCCCAACACGTCGTCCTTATTTGCAAAATCATTCATCAGCATAGTTTAACAAAGCAACACAAAACATGCTCAACCACACCCAACCACAAGCCCCCCTTTTACCCATTTTGGGGATTAGTCATCACGATAAATCACCCGCACATTCTCTCGGCTCCCATCCTCCCCATCACCCCCGCAACCGCCCCCCGCATCCTCCCCAGCCCCACCACTCACCGGCAAACCCAGCAGCCCACGCACAAACATCACAATCCTAATAACCTGCGCAAACAGCACATACAGCGTAATCCCTAAAATCAAACCCAACAACAAAAGAACCAACCCAGGCAACAACAAAACCAAAAAAGTAATCTTAAGAGACCACTTCAATGCCGGATTACCCGTATATCGCCTCGTAAAACCAGAAAACATCGCAGAATCGGAATTCAATTGTCCAAAAGGTGAATCAAACATAAACACTACAATACACCACTTATACAATTACAACAACACTCCATTCCCAAATTAAGTCCAACCAACCCCTTGCCGATACCACACTACAAGACAGCGTTACATAACAATCATTTCCCACACCAAAAGGAGAGGGCCAAGATGACTCCAGAAGAAACCACACAAAATCTAGCTGACGACTCAACACAGCAAGCAGCCATGATTCAAGCCGTCATCCAAGAAATCAGCCACATCGCAACCCTCCCCGAAATCACACTCAAAATCATCAAACTCGTCGAAGACCCAGACTCCACCGCAAAAGACCTACACAATCTCATCACAAACGACCCCGCACTAGGCGCCAGAATACTCAAAGTCGTCAACAGCGCATTCTACGGACTCCCCGGACAAGTCGGATCAATCAACAGAGCAATCGTACTACTCGGGCTAAACGCCGTCAAAAATATCGCCATCGCAGCAAGTCTAGCAAAACTATTCAAAGGCGGAGACATCTGCGAAAACTTCAGCGCAAAATCGCTATGGGAACATTCAATCTCAGTAGCAATCACTTCACGCATGCTCTCCGAAAAAGCACAGCTCGGACTACCAGACGAAGCCTTCCTCGCAGGCCTCATACACGATCTAGGCATCATCGTCGAAATGCAAGCACGCAGAAATGAACTGGCACAAATATTCCAAAAACTAAGCGACCAAAACCCACAAACATACAGACAAATCGAACAAGAAATACTAGGCGCAACACACGAACAATTCGGCGCCGCATTATGTCGTAGCTGGAAATTCCCCATAAGCTTCTCCTTCGTCACCGGATATCACCACAGACCCAAAGAACTACCACCCGAAAAACGCACACTCACAAGCATCGTCTATATCGCAGATATACTCTCAAAACAACTCGAACTAGGATTCACAGGCGACGTCGAAACAGACCAATTCGACCCCGAAATACTAGAAGAACTCAAAATCACACAAGAAATGA
>CAZSSX010000253.1:0-3069 GCA_964609545.1 uncultured Phycisphaeraceae bacterium
GCTAACCATGGGCGGACGGCTAGGTCTACGGTGCTGTCGCCTAGTTCGAGTAGGAAGAGGCTGGGTTGTGGGTCTTTTAGGATGCGTGTGTCTTGGTCGATTAGGTTTTGGACGATTTGTTTTGCTTTTTGGAAATCGTCTGAGTAGCCGATGCCGATGACTAGGTCGATGCGTCGGGTGGGGTTGGCGCTTTTGTTGGTGATGATGTTTGAGGTGATGGCGGCGTTGGGGACGATGATTTTTTGATTATCTAGGGTGTTGATGATGGTGTTAAAGGTGGAGATTTTGATGACTTTGCCCGAGACGCCTGCTGCGGTGACGGCATCGCCTACTTTAAAGGGTGCGAATGTGATGAGCATGAAGCCCGAT
The DNA here is from genome assembly GCA_964609545.1 of uncultured Phycisphaeraceae bacterium. Classification (GTDB taxonomy): domain Bacteria; phylum Planctomycetota; class Phycisphaerae; order Phycisphaerales; family Phycisphaeraceae; genus CAZSSX01. Next base: position 370 of record CAZSSX010000253.1, read on the forward strand.
GCGAAGTTTGAGAGTGAGTCTTTTAGTGCTAGGCCGATGGCTAAGCCTGCGGCGCCTAGGATGGTGATGAGTGATGTTGTTTGGACGCCTAGTTGTCCGGCTGCGGTGATGAGTGTGACGATGAGTAGGGTGTAATAAATGATGCACTCAAGATAATTGGCTAGTGTGGGGTCTTGTTTGGTTTTGAGGATCATTTTGGCGCTGAGTTTTGCGAGTTTGCGCGAGAGCCACTTTCCTAGGAAGAAGATGAGTAGTGCTAGGCCGATTTGGATGCCCCATCCTGGCGCTTGGGCTTTGAAGGAGTCGTATATGGTGGTCATGGTATCAGCGATGATGAGGGGTGGGGTGGTAGAAAAAAGCATTAAGGGGATTCCTTTTTGTGATAGAGAAATTGTCTTTTCGAAGACAGTTGCTTTATTTTAATAGGTTATTTAGGTTTGAACAAATAGGAGATGCTGCTTAAATTAGGGTGTTCAGTGATGTTGGTTATGTGGGAAGGTTTGGGTTAGCCGAAGATGCCTTTGCGTGCGTTTTCTGTGATGGCTAGGACGGCTTGGTTTTTGAGTTTGCGTTCGCCCGAGATGGCGTAGAATGACATTTTTGTTTTGTTTGTTTTTCCGATTTGTTCGACGTAGTAGCGTTTTTCTGTGAAGTGATCGATGATGGTGGGTGCGGTGAAGAAGCCAAGTCCATCGACGCCGAAGATTTTGAGTAGTGCGGTGTCGTCAAATTCTGCGACGACTTGCGGGAGTACGCCTTGCTCGTAAAACCATGAGTCTAGTAGGATGCGTTTGGTTGTGCCTGTGGTGGGTAGTAGTGCGGGTGCGTGGTGTAGTGATTGGGGGAATTTGGGTTTGAGTTTTTTTGCTAATTTGGGTGCGGCGAAGAATGTGAATCCGGTTGAGCCTAGGAGGTGTGAGTAGGCTTTGATTTTGTGTGATGCTGTGACGGCTTCATGTGAAAGGATGATGTCGATTTTGTAAGCGGCTAATTGTGAGAGGAGGTATTGGAAATCGCCTTCGCGGAAGATGACGTGTGGTGTTGGTTTTAGGCGAAAGACGGGCATTAGGATGGATTGGACTAAGAGTTTGGGTACGGATTGGGTGACGCCTACGGTTAGTTTGCTTCGTCTGTCGACGTGTTCTTGTGAGATGGCATGGATCATTTCTGTGCCGATGCTGAACATGTCGTTGGCATATTCGTAGACGATATTGCCTACGTGTGTGAGTATGAGTTTTCTGCCTATGCGTTGGAAGAGTTGCTGGTTGAGATTTTTTTCTAGGGTGGTGATTTGGGTGCTGATGGTGGGTGGTGCGATGTTGAGGTCTTTTGCGACTTTAGCGATGGATCCTGCTTTGGCTACGAGCCAGAAATATTGGAGGTGATTATAGTTAAGCCATTTCATGGGAGTTATTATACATAGATTTTTCCTAACGATCAAGAAGAAAAAGAGATATAAGGGAACTATTTGGGGTGGTCGATTGTATAATAGGCAGAGATAAGTTACCCCATTCACGAAAGGAATAGAAAAGATGAAATGGCAAATACGCGGGTTAAATATCAAAGTTAATGGTCCAGTGGGTGAGTATGCTGCGGAGAAGATCCGTAAGCCGTTGGAGCGATTTGCGCGTCAGGTGGAGTCTATTGTGTTGCGATTCGCCGATACGCCTCATGCTCATGATGGTGCGCCTCGTGTGACTAAAGCGATGGTGTTGATGCATGATGGTTCGATTGTGAGCGTTGAGCAGAAGGAGCATGATTTTTATGCTGCGATTGATGTGCTTAGTGATCGTGTGAGGCGTGCAGTCCGCAGGCATATGGGCCGCAAGCAGAAGATTAACCGTAAACGTCATGGTTTGGGTAAACGCAAATTACGAGGTGGTTAGGATAGGATTGTCGCTGTGAATCGATTTTAATTTCGTTTTTTTAAGCAGAGGAGCTTCATTCGGCATCCATGCCAAGCGTAAAAGGCCATCAAGGCGAGAGTTTTCCACAGAGATTGAAAAATAGGCTGGTTGATTGCCCTTTGATGCGGTTCATGGATGAAGTTAGTAGGCTCGGAATATTTCGTAAAGGAGTGTAATATATGACGATATGGTCGTACGCGAAAGGAATTTTCGCGACTTAATGTTCCTTATAACCCTATTCAATGTGGGCTGGCTTTAAAGAAAGAGCCAGCCTTTTTTTTGTACCCACATCCTAAATGCGCTGTTAATTTAGAATTGCACAAGGTTATGGGGCTTAGCATCATTGAAAAAAATGAATCGAAAAACTTTATAAGTGATGAAAGCATGAGTGTTTGTGTGGTAAAAGGTGTCATTTTATGGCGGGTGGTCTGTGAAAAAATAAAAATACAGGGAGCAGTAGGCTTGACAGCTTCGGGGGGATTGGTAGAATTCTCGTCTGCCCAAAACGTGTGACAAACATCGTTTGAAGCAGAAATGACAAGTGAATAGGTATCTTAAGTGTTTTGTTTATAACAAGATACGATTGATTTTGATGTTAACTTAATGTGATGAAATAAAATTTTTGTCCTTGAGGTTGACGAATCAAAATCAAATGTTAAGATGCCTCTCTCGCTGGTGAAACAACACTTTGAAAACAAGTGATGCCAATCAGCGACTATTACATTGAATGTAATAGTATTGTTCTTTGACAAGTGGATAGTTTGTAAATTACATAATTATGTAAGATTAATAA
>CAZSSX010000254.1:0-3054 GCA_964609545.1 uncultured Phycisphaeraceae bacterium
CGTCGGATTAGCGCTGAATTTCGGGGGGAATCACCGATCGCGGAGCGGGCACTTTTTACCCAGCTTTCGCGCACCTCGCCGGCGTGGTACGGGGCGTATTTAGAGTTGCCTCAGGTTGGTGGAGATACGCGGTATTTGTTATCGACCTCGCCGGAATTGTTTTTGCAATTGAAGGAGGGCGTTGTCACGACGCGGCCGATCAAAGGGACTTTAGGGACTGATTATGCGGCGCGGGCTTTAGAAGAGAGTGCTAAGGATGCGGCGGAGCTGCATATGATTATTGATCTGATGCGCAACGATTTGGGACGGGTTTCTCGATGGGGGAGCGTGCGTGTGTCTGAGGGGCGGCATATTGAGACGCACCCGACGATTCATCACGGGGTGGCGACGATTGAATCTGTTTTGTGTCGTGGTAAAAAGTTGTCTGATTTGATTCGGGCGACGATGCCTGGGGGGTCTATTACGGGTGCGCCCAAGATTCGTGCGATGGAGATTATCGATGCGATTGAGCCGCATCGGAGGGGGCCTTATTGTGGGAGCATTGGTGTGATGAGCGATGGGTATGCGTGCTTAAATATTGCGATCCGGACGATGCAGATCACGCGGTTGGCGGGGGACAAATATCAGACGGTTGATATGAATGTGGGGGGGGGGATTGTTGCGGATTCTGTGCCGGCATTGGAGTATCAGGAAACGATTGCCAAGGCGCGGGCGATGTGGATGGCGCTGGGTTTGTGAGGGTGAGATGGGTGGGCTATGGCAGGATTACTTTTTGGGGGTAAGGTATTGGGTGAGAAGGGACTGGATGATGAGGGATTGGATTTGAGGTGTGGGGATTGCCATTGCGATCAAAAACAGCGACCTATTTGATGTGAATCGGTCGCTGTTTTGTTTTGATTTGATTTTGATTTTAGTGTGTTTAGGTTTTTGGGTGTTTGTTGTTTTTGGGTGTTTGTTGTTTTTGGGTGTGGGTTTGTATTGGTTGCGCATCCATTGGACGAGTAGTTTTATTTCTTTTGGGGTGAGGATTTGGTCGTTGTGAAATGCTGGCATACGGTCGTTGTCTTTGCCATAGAATCTTTTGTCGCTGGGGTTGTTAATGAAATCGGTGGTCCATTTTTCTGATGCCCAGTTGGTGAGGTCTACCGCTTTGGAGGAGCCTTTGATTTTGTCGAATTTGTGACAGTCTGCACAGGTGAAGAGGTCGTTTTCGTCTAGGAGGTCCCATCCTTTTTGTATTTGTTTTTTTTGCTGATCGGTTAGTGACTCGGGTGATAGGGGATATGCTTTTGATGCCATGTAGGCGATGATTGCGCTTAGGCCTTGGTTGTATTCTTGTATTTCTTCGGCGTCGTCTGGGTCTTTGGGGTCTAGTTGTGCGATGTCTTGGTGTGCTTCTTTGACGATTTTGACCATGCCGCCTTTGGGTGGTTTATTGTTGTTTTGTTTGGTTCCGAATTTTGTGTTTCCCCAGTATTGATGGGTGTCTATTTGTTTGGGGTCTAGGAATCCTGTGAGCCATTTTTTTGTGCCGAATCCTTGGAGGTTGGGTGCGGATGTTTGGGCTAGATTTATTTTTTTGGTGGTGCCATCGGTGTCTGCCCATGCGTGACATGAGGCGCAGTTTTGTGCGAATATTTTTCGGCCTTGGGTGAAGGGGTCTTTGCGGAGCAGGTCGAGGGCGCCGCCTATGGGGAACCCTTCTTGGGCTAAGAATTTGGTGCGTTTTGCTGCGATTTGTGCTTCGTGGTGGGCGTGTTGATATTTAGGGTCTTTGCTGTCCTTGTTGAGTGAGTATAGGCTTAGGGCCAAGGCGGCTATGAAGAGGGTGATTAAGAATGCGATGTTAAAGGCGTGTCCTTTTTTGAATTTACCTAAGGTGGGCATGAGGCCCATGATGCATTGTATGGCGGTGGGGATGATGACAAAGCCTACGAGTGTGGGGACGAATTTGAGGAGTATGAATACGGAGATGAAGTACCATTCGGGCCTAGCTGCGTCGAAAGATTCTGCGGGATTTGCGGGGGCTTCGAGTGGCACGCCCCATGCGAAGAGAACGAGGATAATGCCGGCGAGTACCATTAGTGAAGCGATGGCGTCGCGTGTTGCTTGCTTGGGAAAGTAGGTTGTGTTTTTTTGTGGGTTTGATTTGCCTGGGTAGATGCCTGTGCGTTTGCCGGCGATGTAGTAGAGGCTCATCAGTGCGATCATGATGAGAGGAAGTACGATGACGTGGAGGGTGTAAAAACGGGTGAGTGTGTGATGCCCGAATTGGCTTCCGCCTTGTATGATGGTTTGTATTGGTTCGCCGATGACGGGTATTGATGTGATGAGCCCCGCGCGCACGGTGGTTGCCCAGTATCCCATTTGGTCCCATGGGAGTAGGTATCCGGTGAGTCCAAAGCCGAAGAAAACGGGGATCATGGTGAGGATGAGCCAGAAGCGGAAGTCTCTGTTGCCAGTATATGCGCGATAGATGACGAGCATGAAGAGGTGTATGACGATGAGTATGACTAGGGCTTGTGAAGCGTAAAAGTGTATGCCTCTGATGAGCCATCCGAGTGACATTTGGTGTTGTATGTAGTAAACGCTTTCCCATGCGGTGTGGGCGCTGGGTGAATAGGCTGTTGCCAGGAGTGTGCCTGTGATGCATTCGAGTAGGAATGCGAAGAGTATGGTGGATCCCCAGACGTGTCTCCACTTTGGTCCGCCGGGTATGTTTTCGTAGCATACGGCGCCGATGATTTTTTTGCAGTTTGTCTTGTCGTCAAGCCAATTGATTGTCTTTTTAAACATCTGGTTGTTCCATGTTTTTTTTGTTTTGTTTACGGTTTTTTTGGGGGTGTTTTATTTTTTGGATGAATTTTATTTTTTTACTTTTGTGGCAAGTCCTGTTTTGAATTTTTTTAAGGCGACGAGGATGTCGCCTGTGTTTTTGTCTACTTTTGTTTGGAGGGTGTCTAAGGGCCTGGGGCTTACGGATTTGTCACCGGTGGTTGTGATTTGTCGGATGGCGCCATCGGCGCCGAATTGTGATGCGTGGCAGGGGCAGTC
>CAZSSX010000255.1:0-3037 GCA_964609545.1 uncultured Phycisphaeraceae bacterium
GCGGGCTTAACCTTTTTGATTTGGTCAATAATGCGAGCCAGATTGGTGTCAGCCAAAATATAGAGATTCGACGAGTTTTGTGTTAGTACGCCTAAGCGTTGGGCGCGGAGCGTGAGCTGTTGTTCTGACTCCTCAGAAGTGACATAAAGCACCCGATTTTCATTTTGCGAAAGTTTATCTGCCGCTTGCAAAAGCAGCGTTGATTTTCCAATGCCTGGGTCTCCGCCGATCAAGACAGCCGAGCCTTTGACAATGCCGGTTTTGGGCATTTTGTCTGGCTCGGCATGATCGGAAAGGGTAGTGCCTCCTAAGACGCGATCTAATTCGGTGATTGAAGTGGGCAGTCGCAAGGCGTCTGAGATCGACGTGTCTGTGTTGATTTCAGAAATAGGAATTGCCACCGGCGCATTTTGTGTTGTGGGTGAGGAAAATTGGCGATGGTTGGTTTCTTGATTAGCGATCAGGGTGGATTCTTCTAAAGAGTCCCATTGGTTGCAGTCGGGGCATTTACCCATCCAGCGTGGCTGAACCGCGCCGCAGGCGTTGCATAGGAAAGATTTTGTTTTTTTGGCCATGCCGATGATTATACAAGCTGGATGGCTAAGCGTTTAAAGGTGTCAATGTTGTGGAAAAGTAGGTTTTTGTTAGGTATTTTAAGATATCGATTTGTTACTGTTTTTGAGTGAATTGCCCGATGTAATAGGCCGATGATGAGCTTTGGTGGTGTTGTGTGGGATAAACCGGGAGCGATATTTGTAAAGATTTTGTGAGATGTAATAAGGATTAATATGATGAAATTATGGTTAAAGATTTTCTTTTTAAGGCTGAAGTACCGCGGTGTTCAGTTGCGATATCCCGAGCTAAAGCTATTGATTAAAGCCATCGCGGAGTTTCCGAATTGCCGTTTATTGGTCTTTGGGCTGGGCAACGATTCTTTGATGTGGCAAGAGGTCAATCAAGGCGGCAAGACCGTTTTTTTAGAAGATAATGATCAATGGTTCAGCAAATTCATGGGCTCGGATAAAGCTGCTGCCCACGGTATTGAGGCTTATAAAATTGATTACCCTTATCGGATGACCGAGTGGCAATCCTTGTTGGATCAACCCGAAAAATTAGCCCTTGAAATGCCCACGCCCATCGCCAAAGCAGATTGGGATGTGATCTTGGTCGATGGCCCAGAAGGCGGTATCGTAGGGCGTATGAGCAGTATTTATATGTCCACGTTGCTGGCTAAAAAAGGCGGATATGTCTTTGTCCACGATTGCGAAAGGCCTGTAGAAAAGGCTTACACCGATCGCTATCTTAAAAAAGAAAATCTAGTTAGCCAATCCTTTGGCAGAGCGCTTTTGAAAAAGTATAAAGCTGATTTTAGTCTATAAAAAAACAAAATGAAAAGATTCAAAACCGTTACTTTGCATTCCTTGAGCAGCAAGTCATCTCCCCGTTTATCTTCTCGCGTATAGCGATTGATGCAATGTCTAGTGCTGAACAAGGAGCTTGGACTTTGCGCTAAGCGATGATTTATGCAAGATTTTTAGCTAGACTGTTGCCAAAGCGCCAAGGCGTGGGCTGAGTGCTAAAACATTAGCTGAATGTCAAAGTAAAATTAAGAGGGCAAAAGTCAGCGGGGGTCTATGATAAGATTTGGGGGATAGTGGATTGTTGGAGGTGCCCTAAACTTCTTTTCGATAAGCTACTCTTCATTTTTTTATTGTTTTACCAACTAAGAGAAGTGTCATTTTATTCGGATATTTTTTGGTTGATGAGTTGGGTGACGAGTTTGGGGTTGGCTTGGCCTTTGGATAGTTTCATGACTTGGCCCATGAGTGCGCCGATGGCTTTGCCTTTGCCCGATTTGATATCATTTACGATTTTTGCATTGCGTTCTAATGCGATGACTTGATCGACGTATGCTTCGAGTGCGGAGGTGTCGGAGACTTGTATGAGGTTATGTTTTGCTGCGAGGGTTTGGGCATCCTCATCGGATTGACAGCAGAGGTTAAAGAGTTGATCTTCGACGCTTGCGCTGATTTTGTCTTCTTGGCGTAGGTCGATGATGCCTTTGATTTGTGTTGGGGTTGCGCCGAGTTGGTGGATGGGGGTGTTGGTTTCATTTGATCGTTTGGCTGCGGCGTTGAGAATAATTGCTGCTGCGCGTTTTGGGGCGACGCCTTGGTCGAGTATGGCCTCGAAAAAGAAGCAGGTGTGCGGGTCTTCCATGATGGACTGGGTGACTTTGTCTGCGAGTTTGAGCTCTTGGAGATATCGTTTGCGTTTGGGGATGGGTAGCTCGACGAGTCGGCTGCGTATTTCTTGAAGCCATTGATCGCTGATGGTCAGGGGGACGAGGTCGGGGTCTGGGAAATAACGATAATCGTGAGCGTCTTCTTTTTTGCGTTGTAGGGTAGTTTTGAGTTTGACGTCGTCCCAGCCGTAGGTTGCTTTGGCGCCCATTTGCATGACGCGTCCGGTTTGGATCCATTGATCGATTTGGTCTTGATGTTCGTAGTTGATGGCGCCGAAGACGGCTTTGAAAGAGTTTAGATTTTTCACTTCCGCGATGGGTGTTTTGTATGTTTTGCCTTCTTTTTCAATGATGACGTTGATGTTAGGCTCGAAGCGCATGTGCCCTTTTTGCATAATGCCATGTGAAATTTGCAGGTATCTACAGATATTGCGTAGGGCTTGTCCAAAGCGGACGACTTGATCTGCCGAGTCGAAGTCGGGCTCTGTGACGATTTCTAATAAGGGTGTGCCTGCACGGTTGAGGTCTACGATGGAGTGGTCTAGCTTGGCTCCACCTGGTCCTTCGTGCATGAGCTTGCCGGCATCCTCTTCGAGGTGTGCGCGTACGATGCCGATTTTTTTTGTGGGTCCATCGACTTGATCGGTGAGAGGCAATTCAAAGACACCCGGGCCACATAGGGGGATATCGAATTGGCTGATTTGGTAGGCTTTGGGTAGATCGGGGTAGTAGTAGCTTTTTCGGTCCCATTTTGTAAATTTGGCGATTTGACAGCCTAATGCTAGGCCTAGC
>CAZSSX010000256.1:0-3023 GCA_964609545.1 uncultured Phycisphaeraceae bacterium
CCCACTCCCCCAACAGAATCATTCGCAGAAATACTCGCCCATTTCCTTAAATTCCTAGGCCTACTCATGTCCGCCGGCGGATCATTAACCATCACCCTTCGCAGCGGCTGGCTTCAGGGCAAAGGCAGCCAAAATATCATTTTTTTAGCGGTAATGACACTGCTTGGCATCATACTCTGGGCCGTCGGCTGGAGCCTTGCAGCCAAAGCTAGGCAGCAAAAAATATACGATTCAGAAAAAACAAACAGCCACCACAATCAAGCTCGCATCCAAAAATAAAACCATCCGCGGGAAGAAAAGTTACACCTATAAAACCATGATATGCCCGAGCCTTATCGAGGCTGCGTCCCACGGCATTTTTCTAATGCCGCGGCATATCGTTTGCCAAAAATGATGTACGATCGCTTATCAAAATGAACCCGATGGTGATCGATAGAAGATAACCCTTGGCTTGATACGCAAGCGGTATCTTTAATTTTTCGGGGTAAATCGGTCAGCGCTTTTTTGACTTGATTGATCTGTTTAACACGCTTCGGCGATGAATGGCCTTTTCCCGTGCCGTAGAATTCCGCGAGGTTACCCGCGATAAAAGCAAGCCGAGGTCTTTTTAAATCCCGACGAATATCCTCGATCAGCTGATGTAGTTTTTTCTCATAGCTTTGAGATCGAGCAAGGCTGATCGTATCCGATTCGCCTTGATGCCAAAGCACGCCTTTGATGACCCCTTGCGTCTGAGCAAATCTCGCTTTGGCTAACGCGTCTTTATAAACCGCAGTGCCCTTGTTTAATTTGTCAATGCTCGCCCCTCCCCAAGCACAGGGAATGAGCCCGACCGTGACACCCGGGTGTGCCTTGAGATAAGCCTTGACAAAGGGAAGCTGAAGCCCGAACCGATGGCTTTTAGGCAAGCGATTGTTGATCGGGTGACTGGCTGGCTGCCATTTAAAATCGGCACGCATCTTTGTAGGCAGATGCACCGTATGAGGCGCGATCTTTCGATCCATAATTTCAATCGTTCCATAGCCAGACATATTAGATTGCCCCATCGTGAGGAAAATATGAAATTGCTTTTTATCCTTAGGGATTTGGGCCCGAGTGATAGCTCCGGTAATCGTGTTATAAATCGTGGCCGCGATTATTTGTGCGCCTTGCGCGTTGGGATGAATTTCATCTGGAAAAAGAAACCGCTTACCGCTCAACGGCGTGAATAGATCAATGGTCTTTAGTTTCATTTCCTTTGCGATTTCCCGAATCGCGGGGATAATCTGAGACTCTAAAACACGCTCGCGTTTACCGATATCTCCCGGATACGCAGGGACAGGATAGCATAAATAAATCGTAGGCCGGCTCTTAAGCTTGGTCAAGGTTTGGAGAAATGCGATATAATCTGATTTGAATTGAGCTTTGGATTTCCAGTTGTGATTGCTCTGATTGGCGTCATTAGTTCCTAATTTGATAATGATCATTTGTGGCTGCCAATCCCGAACTTTAGCCCATTGCTTGGTGTCCCAGTAAGATCGTTTAGACTTTTTCTGTACCGTGGTTCCGCCAACGCCATAATTCTTAACTTCATACAGATCGCCGAAAAGAATCTGTAATTGATGCGGAAAACAGTTGACTTTACGGTTTTTAACCCGAGCGCCATAGGTAATGCTGTCACCGATACAAGCCACCTTGATTCGTTCCTGCGCCCCCAGCGTAGGCAATGCGAGAAATAAAAAAAACAGTACAACGAGTCTTTTCATAAATATTTTCCGTTTCTTATTTTGAACAAAATCAGCTACCCATTTTCCTCCATTGCATATCCTTTAGCTTATCAGAGACTTAAAAACACAGCAACCTAAAGCACTCCCCCCAATGTGTTTAGCCCATGCCGAAACGACATGGGCTAAACTTTTATTGATCAGCGTTTACGGCGCATCCCCGCACCCATGAAAATCATGCCGCCTAAAACCGCTAAACTTGTAGGCTCGGGCACACTATTGACAAAAACATCCGAGGTAGAAATAAACACCTCGCCCACCGGATCATCACGCTGCCAAGCCACCCATAAAACATGATGCCCAGAACGGTCAGACGGAATCTGAATATCAAAAGCATAATGACTATTGACCAACGGCACCGAGCTTGGCCGACCAATAAATTCCATCTGATCCCAGATAAGTGCAGTGTTAGGATCCCAATCCTCCGTGGTCATCCAAACATCCCAAACGCTTGGATGGTGAGGCGCGGTGGCTAAAAAATCGATATTCAACGATTGTCCCGCATCAATAGGCGTCGTGGGCCAATCCGCGCTGACTTGATCCAAACCCCGATACAAAAATGATGAATCGGCATTGCCCGCAACTCGTCCCGCGCTGGCTAACTGCCCATCGGGAATCCAAGGCGAATAATCATATCCCGCGGGCAAACCGTCGATCACTGCCTGATCAATATTGCGAGAAACCTGATTCCAAGTGTAATACGAAGTTTTACCATCCATATTTACCGCGTTAACCGCCAAAGGGAAATTCGGGTTTTCTGGATTGGCTTGCCGCACACGATAGACGCGGCTGGCTGGAGAAATAACCGTTCCGTGTCCAAACGCCGACGGGGCAATGCCAATACTCACCGTAAGGAGACATAATGTTTTGATAAATGGAAAAGAACCAATGCGTATCATAGCTAAACCTTTCAAGTAAAATCAATAAAATGAGGATGAATCTCAAACAACGGCATCAACAAAAAACCAAAACAAACACAGCGTTGGCTCATGAATCCTGCTGAACAGAAAACAGCGAAGATGCCTTTAAATAAGCAGTAAGTATGACCAAGAAAACGCATCGCTTTGGCATGTGAAATTAAACACGCACGCGATGCATTATCTAAATAGTTTAAACAAAAATCACGCCCCTTTTAAATTTATGATGTACCTCAATCGCTAATCTCGGCTGATCCGATTTGCAACATAAAAACGATTGTATGCTCATAGTATTCTGTGATTAAAATAGAAAGTAATCACGTCATTTATTAAGCATAAGCTA
>CAZSSX010000257.1:0-3011 GCA_964609545.1 uncultured Phycisphaeraceae bacterium
ACCCCCCAGGGGGATCAGCCCCAAGCCATTGACGCCTTGACGGCGGGCATACAAGCCAATGAAAAATTTCAAATTTTAATGGGCGCCACCGGCACGGGTAAAACTTTCACCATGGCAAACGTCATCGCCCGTGTGCAAAAGCCGACGCTGATTATCTCGCACAATAAAACCTTGGCTGCCCAATTATACGAGGAAATCAAAGAGCTTTTCCCCGACAATGCGGTCTCTTATTTTGTTTCCTATTATGATTACTATCAGCCCGAAGCGTATATTCCGCAGCGGGATATTTATATCGAAAAAGATTCATCGCGCAACGATGATCTAGATCGTCTGCGCCTAGCTGCTACGACTCATCTGGTCACTCGGGAGGATGTGATTGTGGTTTGTTCTGTTTCGTGTATTTTTGGTTTAGGTTCACCCGATGCCTATCGCAACGCGGTGATTCCTCTTATCAAAGGGCAGGAAATAAGCCGTCAATCATTCTTGGGGCGCCTGACGGATTTGCAATATACACGTGCAGAAATGGATTTTGAAAGAGGGCAATTCCGCGTGCGTGGTGACGTGGTGGAAGTCTTCCCCGCAGCTGAGGAATTTGCCTATCGTATCGAATTATTTGGCGACGAAATCGAATCGCTGCAATTTATCAATAGCCTCACGGGGGAAGTCTTGGCCCAGCGCGAAGAAATATATATCTACCCCGCGGTGCATTATGTTTTGCCTCAAAAACAAATACAGTCCGCCGTCAGCGCCATTAAAGCAGAACTTAAACAGCAGGTCATCCATCTTAAATCACAAGGTAAATTGCTCGAAGCCCAGCGTCTCCAAGCACGGACACGCTATGACATCGAGATGATTCAAGAAGTTGGTTTTTGCAACGGCATTGAAAATTATTCTAGGCATCTAGAAGCCCGCCCGCAAGGTTCCCGCCCTTATACCCTTATGGATTATTTCGGCGATGATTGGCTGATGCTCATTGATGAATCCCATGCTACGATACCGCAGATACGCGCGATGTACAACGGCGATCAAGCCCGCAAACGCACCCTTGTCGAGCATGGATTTCGCTTGCCAAGTGCATTGGATAATCGGCCGCTTATTTTTAATGAAGTGGTTGACCTTTGGAAAAATGTTGTTTTTGTTTCAGCAACGCCGGGGCCTTATGAGTTAGAACAAACGCAAGGCGATGTCGTGGAGCAAGTCATTCGGCCCACTGGATTAGTCGACCCTATCATTCAAGTTCGCCCCGCGCAAGGGCAAGTGGTAGACTTGCTCGAAGCGATTAAGCAGCGGGTGCAAGCGAATGAACGCGTGCTGGTGACCACAGTCACCAAACGCCTAGCTGAGGATCTGTCTAGCTATTTACTAGAGCAAGGCGTTGAATGTCGCTATCTTCATTCTGATATTGAAACACTGGACCGCGTAGAAATATTAAGAGAATTACGCCAAGGCAAATTTGATGTGCTCGTGGGGGTGAACCTTTTAAGAGAAGGATTAGACTTGCCCGAGGTTTCGCTTGTGGCCATTATGGACGCGGATAAAGCGGGGTTTCTCAGAAGCAAAACCAGCTTGATTCAGCAGATCGGACGCGCGGCTAGAAATATCAATGCCTTAGTCATTTTATACGGCGACATAATCACGCCAGCCATGCAAGAAGCGATTGATGAAACCCAGCGCCGAAGAGATTTACAAATTGCCTACAATAAGAAACATGGCATCACGCCTCGCACGATAAAAAAAGAAATCCGCAGAGGCATCGAGTTCGAGCTTAAAGCACGCAAAACAGCTATGCAAGCGGTGCAAGCCAAGGATGAAGCATCCTACGATCGCGATGAATATATCAAAGAGCTTGAAAACCAAATGCTAGAAGCAGCCAAAGCTTTGGAGTTTGAGAAAGCGGGCATGATCCGTGATAAAATTAAAAAAATTAAAGCATCCCCCGCAAGCCAACGCGTTCAAGGATCAGAAATGAAAAAGAAAAAAGATAAACCGGGCATGCCCGGCAAGCGCATCTACAAGAAAAAGAAATATCAAAAGTAAAGCAATGGGCAAAGGCTTGCTCACGCGAAAATCGAGATGCAATATGTCGCAAAATAAAAAAAACAGAGGCCATGGTTTTCCTCATTTTTAAAGATAAAAAAATATCAAAAATCTCAAATGACTGAACTTATGATTCTACTCTAAAAAAAATAAACAAATAGACTCTTTTTCTATTGCAAAAGGCGTCACTTGAAGCTATAGTAGTCTCCGTTATGAACACGATGCAGCGACACAATTTCGTCACACCCACAAGCACTTTCGGTGCTTGGCTGCTTGCTGCTTATGCATCTATCGCCATGGCTTGGCGCTTCGTCCTAGCGCCTATCAAGCTCCATCATCGCGATAACCCTTCGATTTCTCGCCATCTTGAAATTCGCAATTCAAAACATATTGCGGCATTCCTCAAGTCCAAGGCGTAATCAAAACGGCAAAAGCCGACACGATTCAAAATCTTAATCGCCAAGAACTTGAGGAGCTAAAAGAAAGCTTTCTTAAGCTATCTCTCTTTTAAAATCCTAAAAATTTTTGGTAATCAAGGCTTTGATAAATAATCCCGCCAATGACTTGCGAAAGGCCATGCGTATGATCAAAAAATTGAAACAGAAACATCCGACTAAGACTTAATCGATAGTCTTGAGGTTAAAACGATTGCCCCACCCAGATTCGGGGAATCAAAGGTGCATCAGCTAGCAGCACCTTTGGCGCTATCAATATGCACCAAAATGAGTCTGAAATAAAATCAAGAATCGGTTCTTGATATGAAAGATACAATTACAAAAAGTGCGCCACAATGCGTACCGAATATAAAGGTTGATACAAAATGAATACATCAAAAATTTATGGTATTGGACACGTTGCACAAAGATACGGCATCTCCGCAGAGGCATTGCGAATTTGGGAACGAGAAGGCATTATTCCCGCTGCAAGGAGAACGCCCGGGGGCCATAGACGATATACCGAGGATCACATCTTGG
>CAZSSX010000258.1:0-2995 GCA_964609545.1 uncultured Phycisphaeraceae bacterium
CCCAAAATCCTTTTCAAAGGCCCTTCCTCAGAAGCTGCCTTCAACGCCGCACACACTTCCGCGTAAGACGTCGTTTTCACCGTCTTAACCGTCAAATCAACCACCGAAACATCAGGCGTAGGCACACGCAAAGCCATACCCGTCAGCTTGCCTTTAAGCTCGGGAATCGCCAACGCAACCGCCTTAGCAGCACCCGTAGACGCGGGAATAATGTTAGCACATCCAGAACGCCCGCCTCGCAAGTCTTTCTTAGAAGGCCCATCTTGCGTCGGCTGAGTCGCCGTCACCGCGTGAACCGTCGTCATCAAACCCTCTGCAATACCAAAGTTATCATTAATCACCTTAGCCAACGGCGCCAAGCAGTTAGTCGTACAAGAGGCATTAGACACAACCGTATCTTTCGCTGCATTATAAACATCGTGATTCACACCCATCACAATCGTAGCCACCTCATCAGGCGTGCTTGTCGGAGCCGAAATAATCACACGCTTAGCACCAGCAGACAAATGCTTCTTAGCACCTTCAGCAGCTGTGAAAAAACCCGTCGATTCAACCACATAATCCACACCCAAACTCCCCCAAGGCAAATTCCCAGGATCACGCTCAGCAGAAACCGGAATCCTCACACCATTGACGATCAACGCGTCAGCAGTATGCTCCACCGTGCCGTCAAAACGCCCATGCGTCGAATCATATTTAAGCATATAAGCCAAAACTTCTGGCGGGAAAAGGTCATTGATTCCGACAACCTGAACCGAAGTGTTTTTATCTGCGACGCGGAAGACGAGTCTACCGATACGACCGAAACCGTTGATGGCGAGCTTGATAGCCATAGTGTTTAATCTCCATGATGGGATGGGGGTTTGTTAATCAATCGCACAACATAGGCGAGTTTATTTATCCAATATATCTGAGCCACCGCTCAATCAATCAAAGGTAGTGAATCTCGTCGTTTTGTCAAATCTAAGTCATTACTATTAAAGCCCCTATCCCCCCTCATCGCCTCACAGCAACGATGCAAAAACCCTTCACCACCCAACAAATGCCCCAATGGGGAAAGATCATCCCCCCCCTCACAAACGGGTTGACGCACCGCCTTTTGTTAGGATAATGTCTGGCATGAACCGCCTACCCTTTGAACCCCGAAAAATCAAATCAGCCACACCCCATCAGCCACACTCCCAAAAAAATAATCCACACCCAAGCCACCCAACAAACCAACAAGATCAGCCCATCACCATCACCGCACTAGCCAATGTCATCAAAAACGTCCTCGGCGAACACCTACCCAAATCATTTAAAATCATAGGACAGGTCAGCAACCTATCAGATTCAACCCACTGGTTTTTCAGCCTAAAAGACGAAAACGCAACCATACGCGCCGTCTGCTTCGCCTCCACCGCAAAACGCATACCCTTCAAAATCAAAGACGGCATGCAAGTCATCGTCACCGCAAAACTAGACTACTACGACGCCCAAGGCGCCATCCAACTCTACGTCCAAAACATACAACCCCTAGGCCAAGGAGACCTCCAACTCGCCTTCGAACAACTCTGCCAAGAACTACGCACACTCGGATATTTCCAAACCGCACGCAAAAAAGCACTCCCCCTCATCCCAAAAAAAATAGCCATCCTCACCTCACGAAAAGCCGCAGCCCTCCAAGACGTCATCGACACCGCAAAAAAAAGATGGGCCCCCGCACAGCTCTATCTCTGCCACGTACCCGTCCAAGGAGAAACAGCAGCCGCTCAAATCGCAAAAACAATCGACGCCTTATCACAACACGCCAACCAACTCGGCATCGACGTCATCCTCCTCACACGAGGCGGCGGATCAATCGAAGACCTCTGGGCATTTAATCAACGCATCCTCGCTGAAGCAATCTTCAAATGCCCCATCCCCATCGTCGCCGCCATCGGACACGAAACAGACACCACCATCGCCGAGCTAGTAGCCGACCAAAGATGCGCCACACCCACCCAAGCCGCCATGCGCATCATCCCCGATGCCAACGCCTTACACCAACAACTCAACGCACTATCCAACCGCTTAAAAATGGTCATGACCCGACAAACCAGCCAACAAAAACAAAAACTCCAAAGCCTACAGCAACACCCCGTCTTCAAACGCCCCCAAAGACTCGTCCAAATACAGCAACAACGCATCGCACACCTAGCACAAAGACTCAACACAAGCCTACCCCATCTAGCCAACCACGCCAAACAAAAAATACACGCACTAACCAAACACCTCCAAACCATCAACCCCAGCAACGTCCTCAAGCGAGGCTACAGCTACACCACCGACACCCAAGGCAAAGTCATCACACACACCCAACAAGTCAAAGACGGCGACACCTTAATCACCGTCCTAGCCCAAGGCCAAATACAAAGTATCGTCGGCCCCCCAAATACAGCAAAACAAACCCCCCAGCAAACCCCGGAACAAGCCCCAGAACACCCTTCAAAACAGCCCCCAATTTCCCCTATCAAGCAAGGCTTTTCCTTCAATCCAGCCAAGGACAAAAAACGCGAAAAAAACAGCAAAAAACGTAAAAAAACAACAAAAATCGCAAAAAATAGAGAAAATCAAACCCCCGGATTATTCGATTAACCCCCAAATTGCCCCGAATATCCCAAAAGGAACCGTAAAATGACAACCCCTCCCTTAGAAAATCTCAAATTCGAACAAGCCGTCGAACAGCTCGAAAACATCATCGAACAGATCGAAAACGGCTCTGCAGGACTCCAAAGCTCACTTAAACACTACGAGCAAGGCACACATCTCATCAAACATTGCTCCAAAATCCTAGAAGGCGTCGAACAAAAAATCCAAGAACTCACCATAGATTCAACCGCCACCGCACAATCTGACGATAATTAAAAAAAAGAACTTCCCCAATACCCCTCACAGCATCCTAGAGGTGTTTTGGTTTTACCCCAATTATCCCATTAACCACCAAAAATAACCCAACACACAACAAAAATAATCT
>CAZSSX010000259.1:0-2994 GCA_964609545.1 uncultured Phycisphaeraceae bacterium
CGAAGATGCGGTGGTTTCGACTGACTTTGTGACTTGCCCCTTGTCGAGTATTGTTGATGGGGGCGCGGGGATTGAGCTTAACGGCAATTTCTTTAAATTCATCAGCTGGTACGACAACGAATGGGGCTACTCTAACCGTGTGATCGATTTGGCGATCATGATGGGCAAGGGTGATTCGCTGGTATAAAGCGATTGATGGGGATGGGGTGAAATGATACCCTTTAAACGGGAAGCGCTGATTTGGTGCTTCCCGTTTTTTTTATGGTGATTTTGTTTGTGATGCTATTTTTGAGGGCGCTGCGGCTTGGCTTGGGAGGGCGGCTTTGAATGGGTTTGAATGGGAGATGGGCGGGTTGGTGTGATGTAGATAGATAGAGTGGGTGGGTGGATTTTATTTTTAGGTAAATATTTTTTTAGGTGTTTTTTTTTAGTCGAATCGGAAGACGCCTTTTTTCCATGAGTAGGCGAATGCGATGACGCTTGTGAGTATGAAGAAGAGCATGCGTGCGAAGAATACGGTTGATTCTGCGGGGTTTGTGAGGTTGGGGAAAACGGTTGCCCAGGGGTAGAGGAATATGATTTCTACATCGAAGACGAGGAAGGTCATGGCTACGACGAAGAAGCGTACGTTGAATTTGCTTCTGGCACTGCCGATGGGGTTGACGCCTGATTCGTAGGTTGATCCTTTGATTTTGCCTTTGCGGGACGGGCCGATGATGGTTGTGAGTATGAGGTTTGCTAGGCCAAAGGCTGCGGCCATGAGTATGAGTATGGCGATGCCGAAGAAGTGGTTGAATTGGTCTTGGGCGATGATGCTAAGGGGTGATATGTTCATGGTTTTATTATAGTGTAAGGGTGTGTGTAAGTAAAAAGGATGCGGGGGGCTGGTGGAAATCACTTTTTTTGCGGTGAATTGGTGGTTTAGATTTCTTTGTCTTTATTTTTGTCTTTGTTTTTGATTTCTTTAATTTTGAGTTGAATCATGTATTCGTACATTGAGCGGAGTTTGCAGTATGCGTATCCAGCTTTGCCGTCGAGGATGCCTAGCCTAAAGATGTAGAGGTAGATGAAGATGAGTGTGAGTCTAAAGGGTAGGCGGTAGGCGATTTGCTTGAGGCATTTTCTTCTGATGGTGGGGTCTGAGCTGAAGAGGTTTGTTATTTTGAGCTTTGATTTGACCTCTTGTATGAGTGTGGGTGCTTCCATGGAGGAGTATTTGTTGTGTCTATCTAACCAGTCTGCGATGCCTTTGCTGAAGGGTTGGTGGAGTAGGTGTCCTTTGAGGTGTCCGATTTTTCCGTTGGTGTGGTATTCCTCGTTGATTTGTCTTTGTACGGTGACTTGTCCTGCTTTGAATAGCCTGCCGAACCATGTGGGGTATGCGCTGGAGTGTTTGATCCATTTGCCGAAGAAGTGGTCTTTGCGTCTCATGCGGTAGAGTGTGATGGGGTTATTTTCTTGGGCTTGGACGATTGCGGAGATTTCTTTGATGAGTGTTGGTCCTGGTTTTTCATCGGCATCGATCATGAATATCCAGGGGTTTTTGTATTTGACTTGGTTGAGTGCTGCGTTGCGTTGTGCTGCGTAGTTATCGAATTTTCTTTGGACGACGCGGGCGTTATTTTGTTGTGCGATGGCTACTGTTTGGTCTGAGCTGTAGGAGTCGAATACGACGATGTCATCGGAGAAGTCTAATGCGTTGAGGCAGGCTTGGATGTTGACTTCTTCGTTGCGTGTGAGTATGAGTACAGAGACGGGGACTTTTGCCCTGTTGTTTGTTGTGCTTTGTTGTGTTGTGTTTTGTTTAGGGTTCATGTTGGTGGGGTTTGCTGATTGTTTGGTTTTTTGTTTGAGTGGTGTTATTGGGAGTTGGCCTTTGCCTTGAGATGTTCATGTGTTGGGGTCTGGTGTGGGTTGTTGTGCATTTGGGTGTGGGTATATTCTTTTTTTGATGAATTTGGCGGGATTTCCGCCGTAGATGGACCAAGGGTCTAGGTCTTTGACTGCCATGGCGCATGCTGCTAGTACTGCGCCTTGCTTGAGTGTGATGCCTGGCATGACGAATGCTTTTGCTCCGACCCAGACATATTCTTCTAGTACGATGGGGCCTGTCATTAGGGGTAGGTGTGGTTGTGAGAGGTCGTGTGATCCAGCGCAGAGATAGACGTGTTGTGCGATCATGGCATTTTTGTGCATGGTGACGTGGCCGAGGTTGTATATTTCGGCGTAGGGTCCGATGAGTACGCCTTGGTGGAGTGTGAGGTGCCATGGTATTTTGATTTTGACTGATTGTGCGATGAATACTTTTTTGTCTATTTTAGCGCCGAAGAGCCTGAGTAGGAAGCATCGCCAGCGTGAGAATGGCTTGGGTGTGGGTCGGAAGAGGCATAGCCAGACGAGATGCCAGATGACGAATTTTGCTCTGACATAATTTGACCATGCGGAGCTGCTGATGTCTTTTTGATAATGTGTGGTGATGCGGCTTTTCATGGGGAGGGGGGTGTGTCCAAGTAGGGGGTGAGAGAGAATGGATTGAGCTTAGTAGCCATTTGCATGGTTGATGTTTTATCGTCGTTATTTGTTTTTGAGTGGAGTTTTATTTGATGGGATGCGATTAAATGATGAGTCGTCTGGATTGTTATTATATCTGATTTTTTGTATTTGAGGGGTTGATGGGGGAGGTTGTGTCTTATTTTTGTGTGGGGTGGATGTTTGTTGCTGTTTTTGGATTTTTGGTCGGGTTGGGGAGGATTATTGGATTTGTTGATTTATGGCGTGAAAGTTAGTTGAGTCCTTCTAAAAAACCACCCATTTCAGACGGCGTTTCGTTCAAATCGAATGAGCCCGCCGAGTTTCACCTAAATCTGTTATTTTTGGGTATGCCCTATCGATTTTTAAGCCATTAGATGCTGTTTTTTCACTTTTGGCGCACGTGACAGCCGCGGTCTTTTCATTTTTGATCAGTGCATCGATATGTTTTGAATCGTGTACTTT
>CAZSSX010000260.1:0-2977 GCA_964609545.1 uncultured Phycisphaeraceae bacterium
GAAGCGATTGTTTAAACGGCATGGACTTGGACTGATAAACGGCGGGGGGCAGGGTGAATTAAATAAAAAAATAGCATCGTAAGTGACGCTGAGGGTATGATTGGGTTTCACGCTAATTTCTTTTTTTGCGTGACTCTTATCGTTTGATTTCCGATCTTTCTCATGTACTCGCAAAAGTGTTAATTTGAATTTTTCAAAATCAATGGCATCATCAAATTTTTACAAAGGGTTGCCTTGCTCATTGAGTTGTTCAAGTTTGTTGTCAAAGTCAAAAAATTCAGCTTGAGACAGGGTGCTACTTTCAACATGGCGCGAAGTGAAACTTCTGGATTTAGCTTTCAAATAAAATCAGGCGACAAAAAGAAAAAATTTCCAGATTATACCGTTCACTACGAAATTGGGCAATATTTTATTTCAGGTGTTTACCAGCGGCATATAGTAGGTATCGGGAATGTGCTCTGCGTACAGAAAAAATCTGGCGCATCCTCTGTTGGTCTCGAGTTATATTCTTTTAATACCATTGGAACGATAGAGAAGATATTCGATGTGACTTCTCGCTCTAATGTAAAGATATTAGACATTAAGGGAGATCATACCGAAGAAATATGTGTGGCATAGGTGATCTTTATGGGCCTAAATCAATGCTCATTTATGAATTTAAGGATGGGAAACATGAAAAGACAGATGAAGTTAAAGTCAAAAACAATCATCGCTATACTATCGTTTCTAAATAGTGTTGCACTGCATTTTGAATTCTAACATTAAGCTAAGTCTTGCAAGTTGGGCTTATTCATCGACACCGAACACTACTATTATAGCACGAGCGGGCATATCCTCGAGGTTCGCAAAGAGGCAAGCCTAGGTTGGGGCATCCCCAAATCAACCGCTTATAAACAGTTTGTGTATCAGCTTTATTATATCGATGCGGTGTTGGTGCGGTACTGGGTTGAGAATGAAGATGGCGACTTGGCTGCTGCTTGAGGATGTTATAGATTTGTGATTCAGTAAACTTTGATGTCTTTATATGGGCCTGCTAAGGGCTATTGTTTCATGAAGGCTCTATTTTTGAATGATCTAGTTTTTGGGGCAGATTACAGGGGCTTTGTTATTTTCGGATTTGGCCATTGCCTTGGGCGATCCATTTGTAGGTGGTGAGGTCTTTAGCGCCCATGGGGCCTCGGGCGTGTAATTTGTCTGTGGAAATGCCGATTTCTGCGCCTAAGCCGTATTCGCCGCCGTCTGAAAAACGGGTGGAGCAATTGACAAACACATTGGCTGAATCTATGGCTTGGGTGAAGCGGTCTGCATTTTGGAGGTGGTTGGTGACGATGGCTTCGGTGTGCTGGGAGGAGTAGCGGTTGATGTGGTCGATGGCTTGGTCTAGGTTTTTGACGGTTTTGACGGCTAGGATCAGGTCTAAAAATTCTGTTTGGTAGTCTGCTTCTTGGGCGGGTGTGGCATCGGGAAAAATCGCGAGTAGGGGCGGGTCTAGGCGGAGTTGGACGTGTTGATTTTTGAGGGCTTGTAAGATTGGATGGGCTAGGCCTGATCGGATTAAATCGTGATGTAGGAGGATTGTTTCGGTGGCATTACAGACGCCCGTGCGTTGTGTTTTTGAATTGACAGCGATGGCGATGGCCATTTGGGGGTCTGCATTTTGGTCGATATAGAGGTGGCAGTTGCCTGTGTAATGTTTGATGACGGGGATTTTGGCTTGCTCTACCACGGCGCGGATGAGTGATGGCCCGCCTCTGGGGATGCAGAGGTCGATGAGGTTTTGCATTTGAAGGAGATGGGTGACGGCTTGGCGATCTGTGGTTTGGATGAGTTGGACGGCATGGGGGTCGATGTTGGCTTGGGCTAGGCCGCGGCTAATGATTTTGGCCAGGGCGGTGTTGGAATGGAGGGCTTCTTTACCGCCTCGGAGAATGGTGGCGTTGCCCGCTTTTAGGCAGAGGGCTGCGGCATCGATGGTGACGTTGGGGCGGGATTCGAAAATAATGAGAATGGAGCCGATGGGTGTGCTTACTTTTTTGAGTTGAATGCCGTTGCTTAAGGTCGAGCCTTGGAGGACTCGACCTACGGGGTCTTCTTGGTCTGCGATTTGGATCAGGGCGCTGGCCATGGCATGGATGCGTGCATCGGTCAAAGCTAAGCGGTCGATCATGGCTGGGGAGAGTTGGGCTTGCTTGGCATGGTCAAGGTCTTTGGCGTTGGCATCGGCGAGGGCTTGTTTATTTTCAAGGAGTAATTGTGCGATGTGGCGTAGCGCTTGATTACGGATGGCGCCTGGGCAGGAGCGTAGGGAGGCTGCGGCGGCTTGTGATTTTTCTGCGATTTTTCGGCATGTGTTTTTTAAATGATCCATTGTTTTATCTTACACGGTGGCGATAGCGTATCCAAGCGGGCTTTGGGGATTAAGAGAATTTAATTTTAAATTTTTGAGATGATGGGGATTATCTGATGGATGGCATAGGTTGGTTTTTTTAAGAAAACGGCTTACCGTTTGCGCGGCGTGACTTTAATATAGATATCAATATTAAGCGGCGAGGGGCGGATATTAGAGGGCGCGATAATGGTGGCATTGATTTTTGAGTAGCCAAATTTTCCCGATTTTTCATCTGTGATGGCCTGCTTAATGAGGCGATCTACGATCTCTTTGTTGAGGGTGATTTGTGCGTAGAGTTGTTGTTTTTTATTGCCTCGGACAGCATCGATGGCTTGGCGGGATCCAGTGAAGATAATGTCTTTAATTCTGCGGTAATCAATGTGTTTTTCGATGAGGTAATCATTTTGTAGGGTGGGCGGTTGTAGGGATAAGACCTCTAGTTTTTCGCCGGTGAGTTTTTGTGCATCGACGCGGAGATTGACTTGGATTTGTTTGGGGGTGATGGTGATGTCATCGGGGCTGAAGGTGCTGTAGCGAAAATCTTTGGGGAGTTTTAAATCGATGTTGATGGTGTGGTTTTGGTCGGGC
>CAZSSX010000261.1:0-2950 GCA_964609545.1 uncultured Phycisphaeraceae bacterium
GCAACAAAAAACGTCATCGCACTAGCAGCAGGCATACTAGACGGACTACAAGCCGGAAATAACGCAAAATCTGCACTCCTATCAAGAGGATTAGCCGAAATCACAAGACTAGGCACAGCCATGGGAGCAGCCAGAGACACCTTCTTCGGCATCGCAGGCATCGGAGACCTCGCCACCACATGCTTCTCACCCACAGGAAGAAACAGATCATGCGGCGAATTACTAGGCAAAGGAAAATCACTAGAACAAGTCCTACAAACCATCCAAGGCGTCGTCGAAGGCGTACCCACAACAAAATCCGTCGTACAACTCGCTAAAAAATACAGAGTCGAAATGCCCATCACACAAGCCGTATTCCAAGTACTATTTCAAAACCTAGACCCACTACAAGGCATCAGCCAACTCATGACCAGACAAACAAAACACGAAATCATCGGATAAAAAAATACACAACACAACACACACAATACCACTCATCCCCCACCACAAAATCCACAACAAACCCGAACACCCTCATCTAACCATCTAATTTAATCCAAAGCTAGCTAAACAACTTACCCTGCTCAGGCAAATCCATATCAGGATTCGCCAGCAGCTCACGCACCTCATCCAACAAATCATCTAAATCACGAAACTGCTTATAAACACTAGCAAAACGCACATAAGCCACCTGATCAACATGCTTCAATGATTCAGCCAACAAATGACCAATCTCCACCGCATCAACCTCACGATCATGCTTGCTAAACAAAATCTCCTCAATCTGATCAACCACCTCATCCATCCGCTCAGCAGACACAGGACGCTTAAAACAAGCCTTACGCAAACCATTTAAAACCTTATTCCGATCATAAGGCACCCGCGACCCATCCTTCTTCACCACCGACAAACGCGAAACCTGCTCAATATACTCATAAGTCGTAAAACGCTTATCGCAACCCAAACATTCACGCCGACGCCGAATCACCTTACCACCATCCGTCGCCCGAGAATCGATCACTTTATCCTTATTCAATTGGCAAAATGGACATAACATACAAAAACTCCCAAGACAAATACTCAAAATGCACACAGCATCACACAACATCTGCCAATCTTTCACCCAACACACACAATTATCCCCCCGATCAAATCCAAGGTCAACATCCAATCCCACAATCCAAAAAAACACAGCACAACCCATAACCCCCAGCATTCCTCAAATTCTCTAATCAATCTACCAAACCCCCTTCACATCCTCCCATTTACTTGTTATAATCCCCAACTCGCTAATACCGAGGATGCCGACATAGCTCAGCCGGTTAGAGCGATGGCTTCATAAGCCATAGGTCGGTGGTTCAAGTCCACCTGTCGGCACTTCCTAAGCCCATTTCAATCTACGAAATGGGCTTTTTTTATGCCCATACCAAAACAAACCCAACCACACTCAATAAAATATACCCCAATTCTCCACCCCTCTTCCACTTCCCATCCAAACCCACACAAGCAAGCTCATTGACGACCCTACCCCCAACCGATACAATCATCATTACATCCGGATAAGCGGATGCTAATGATGGCCTCGCCCAAACAAGGCAAGCGCAGAGGGAATCCAGTCAAAATCTGGAGCTGTCCCGCAACGGTGAAAACGTCTAAAAAATAGACACTCAGCCCGATACCTCACCATCATCAAAACGCACACCGACAGTCGGCGCGCACAACCACAACCTCAAGCCAATCGTGGAAAATTGGCAGATAGGACAAACATCATGGCAACATCATCAAACCTCGGATACCCCCGCATCGGACAAAATAGACAACTCAAATTCGCACTCGAACAATACTGGCAAAACAAAACAGACATACTCTCACTCAAAAATACAGCATCAAAAATAAGACAACAAAACTGGATCACACAAAAAGAACAAGGCATCACACACATACCATCCAACGACTTCTCATTCTACGACCAAGTACTAGACACAACATGCCTACTAGGCGCAATTCCAAAACGCTTCAAACAAGCAAAACTATACGACCACAGCATCGTAAGCCACCAATGCTATTTCGCCATGGCAAGAGGATTCGACCAAACACAGCACCCACAATGCAACTGCCCCACAGGCACCGCAATGCAAATGACAAAATGGTTCGACACTAACTACCACTACATCGTCCCAGAATTCGAAAAAGACATGACATTCCAACTCGGATCAAACAAACCACTCGATGAATTCAAACAAGCCAAAGAACTAGGCATACACACACGACCCGTACTACTAGGACCCATATCCTACCTACTACTAGGAAACGTCATCGACCACGACGCCTCACCACTAGACTTCCTAAATAAAATACTACCCATCTACAAACAAGTACTCGCCGACCTACAAGACGCAGGCGCAACTTGGATACAAATAGACGAACCCATACTCAGCAAAAACCTCGACCAACACACCCGCGACACATTACACCAAACCTACACACAACTCACACAACACGCACCAAAACTCAAAATACTACTAGCAACATACTTCTCAGGCATCGACCAAAATCTAAAAACAATCACAACACTACCCGTACATGGCATACACATAGACACCACCACAGACCCACAATGGAAAAACGTCGTAGACCAACTCCCCAAACATTTCCACCTCTCACTAGGACTAGTCAGCGGCAGAAACATCTGGAAAGCAAACATCAAAGAACAGCACCAAAAAATTAAATACGCACAATCAAAATTCAAAAACGAACAAATCCTCATCGCGCCAAGCTGCTCACTACTACACACACCCGTAGACCTAGATTCCGAAAAAACAATCGACCCACAAATCAAATCCTGGCTAGCATTTGCAAAACAAAAACTACAAGAAACAAAAATACTCACAAAACTTGCAAACCAAGAAATAAACCAAGAACCACATGATCAAAACAACTTCACATCACGCCAAAATGCATCACAAATACA
>CAZSSX010000262.1:0-2942 GCA_964609545.1 uncultured Phycisphaeraceae bacterium
CTCCAAGGATACACATATCTAGAATAGCCAATACCATAGCCACCTAACATCAAACACAAGCAGCAAGACAACCCATCGGCCAACCCCATCCTCTAAATAACAAACATCAAATACAAACTAATCCATCCACAAAAATATGTGGATCTTGGCTATCAGATAAGTCATCAAATAATGCGTCAACACAAAACCCATCCCACAAACAAAAAGCATTTTCATAACTTGCATCACACTCATTCCTCTTTGCTCCTATTTCATTTTTAAAAAAATTATTTTTCATCTCGATCTAAAAGTTCCAGCTCAAAGCGTGTATGCAAAGACTGATCCTCAAACACCATCCCAAAACCAGTCCTGCCAAAACCTTCCAAACCCAAGCCCAAAGACGCGACCGCTTTGAGATCGCTATAACTCCCAAACACCACGCTTTCCATCGTCTGATCTTTTTCATTCCAAACATAGCCCTTGCCCCCGCCACAAATCAAACGCACCCCGTAAATCCGCTGATGAACTTTCACAGGGTCTTGCTTGGGGTATCTTTTTTTCCATTCATTAAGAACCGGGATATTGCGCAAGCTTGCCCGTCTCACTTTTTGAACCATCCATCCGTTAAACAGCGCATCTAAATACTTAATGCCTTCTTTGGAAAATCTCGCCCCGATGTGCTTGCCTAGCCACTTCATTTCTCCCCCAGCAACTTTTTTACCCGCCCGCCTAGCCAAGTCTCGATCGATCACTCGGTGAATCACTTTTTCATTCAGCGAAAGCGTGAATAACCCCTTGCCAATGTAATAATAAAGATACATGTTTTCATCCAGATCATAGCCGATCCGTGTGTATCCTCTGTCCCGATATTTCACACCCTTCCAGCTCACATCATTACCCCCCACATCCTTAAGCACCGCCCGCGCACCTGTCAAAAACAGTAATAATTTACCATGATTTTTAACCTCCACGTTAATCGCCACCGGCGCGTGGACCCCTTCCTTTTGTATAAACGCATCTATTTTGTTTTCATCCCCCGCATTGATCAGTCCCGTAAGTTCCTTCCAAAAGAGGTCATCCTCATCAACATACAAACTGATCGAATCACCGATCCAGCGAAAGCTTTTAACGCTTAATTTACCGCCCCCTTGGCGCACCGCCATATTCTCGATCAAACCTCTAAGCCAACTATCTTGACCCAATGCCACACTCACCTGCCCCAGCGTCCCTTGATGAGGATCCCCCGCACCCACAGCCATATTCCCTTCCTTAAAAAAATCAAAAAGCGTGCTCGCCCGAAAAAAACCATCCCCCACATTATTTTTCACAGGCATCACCGATACCTCACCAGTCAAAACGCGCCCCTTAAAACCAAGCCTCACCGCGATAGGGTCAAACACACCACGCCAATCCCGCTCAAACCCATTCCGCCATCGCTCATAGCCCGCCTTCTCTGCCTCGCTCACACGCGATAAACCCAGCTCAAGCACAGGCGTCAAAAAATCAACACTCCCATAACCTTTAACCACAGCACCCACAGCACCCTCCTTCATTGCTCTTGAATCCGCTAACGCCACCGCAATACCCCCGCGCAACATCTCCCGATACGCCTTAACCCGTCTTGCCTGACCGATCCGCCACCGTGGCCCGCACCATCTACGGATCGCCTCATCAGGCAGCACGAAAAAACCAGCCTCCCCGTTTTCACCGATCTGATATTTCTTCCGGAAAAAACGATAATCATCACCGCTGTCCATCGCTTTGATTTTCCCCTTTTTCACCCCAATAATCCGCTCCAGCTGTTTCAAACTATTACTCACCACCACCACATCCCCCAGCCTAATCTGATAGCTACAAACCCCCCGGCCAGCACTAAGAATCCCATCATATTTCACACCAGCCACTGTCCCAGATACCAAACGCGTTTGCCCCGCCCGCTGCTTTCTTAAAAATCGTGCCGCCCGCACCAGCTTCGCAAGCTTACCCCCATCAAATGCTTCAAACAAAACCGCCACATCCGTGCCCTCTTTAAAATACAAATCGCTGCCCGTCACCGCCACGCTCTTGATAAATTTTCCCCCCACCAATCGACTCAAAATCCCACCACCAATACAAAGCTGCTTCTCATATCGAGACCGCACACGATGATCCTCTCCCGCATCCCCGCCCATCTCAAGCATTTGCGTGCCATACCCATCCACCCGATCAAAAATCTCCAACATCCCCTTAAAATCCATAAAATAAAACCCATGCTGATCATAAGGCACCAGCCCGCTCAAAGCATCCAACACAGGCTTGCTATCACCCAATAACTCTTCAAAATCCATCCCCGCAACACCCACACCAGCAATCTTCTCAACATCAAACATCTCACCCTTATCCTGCTCCTTTTCATTGATCAAAACATCAAAATCCAAAGACAAATTCCCCCCGATCGCCCGCGCACCCGTGAACATCCCAAAGAGATCAACATCCGATCTCCTCCGCCGCCACCTCTCAGCTGCCACTTTCTCAAATTTAGCCCCATACCGCACCGCCATCCGATCAAATACCCACTTCCCAGGCAAATCAGTCCCCCGCAACTTCACATAATATGCTTTTTTCGCTTCCAAATACTCATCCCCACTCGCCTTGACCCACCCCTTAGCCTTAAGATCAAAGACACAGACTCGGCTTGCCTTCATCCCACCCCAACTCCCATCGGGAATCACAAGCCGCCCACGCACCCGCTTTTGTTTAGCCAGCCAAACATCATCCACACCCACAACCATCCCACTTATTGCATCCCGCCTCCCACCACGCCCCGCTGCCCCCATCAGATAACCCTCCCCACCTTTTAGAATCACCCGCACAACCCCGCCCCGACCCGCCGGATAGTTTCGCCACCCATGATTAACCAATGCATCAACACCCACCTTTTTCCCCCCATCAGCCAAAGGTAAACTTAACCCTTTAAAATCCAA
>CAZSSX010000263.1:0-2905 GCA_964609545.1 uncultured Phycisphaeraceae bacterium
ATTACCAGACAAGAAGACTGCGTGCTCACCTTTTTCTGCATTGTGTTGTTGATTTGCGATATTAAGACCGGCTAAAGTTTTCCCTGCACCTGGGACGCCCGTCACAAAGCAGATGGATTTTCGTTTTTTATTTTTAGATTTTTCGATAATATCTAAAAGTTCATTTGATGTTGCTTGAAGATTGATGGCGCCCGAGTCTGATCTAGATATTTCTTTTACGTCATGCCCTTTGTATAAAGCTTGGGCTGCTTGGACAATAGTTGGGGTAGGTTTATAAATACCATTTAGCCATTGCTCGGGGCTTCTTCGGTTTTCACAATCAATTTCAGACGCTATCCTTATTAATATTTCTAAAAGATTATTGCTGTTGACCGAAATTGGCTTGGCAACTTTATCGGGATAGAATGTAATTGTTGGCTCAATATTTTTGGCATTAGTTGAGACTAACATGGGTACAATGGGTGCATTATGGCTTGGTTCATGGAAATTTTTCAAATCAATTGCGTAATCCAGGGCTTGCATTAAGGCATCATTTTCGTAAGTAGACATGCCAACTTTAAATTCTAAAACAAACACAAAGCCTTGGTACAATATAATTACGTCAACCCTTTTGCCCATACGTGGTATTACAAATTCGAAGGCGAGATAGGCCCCCGGCAATTCGGCTAGTATCGGCTTGAGTATTTTTATCTGTTCTAGCCACGCATTACGCTGATTTTCTTCGAGTGAAAAATGATGATTACGTGTAAGCTTTCCTAAAATGACATTTTCGTTATCAATTACAAAATCTTCTGAAGATGCTGAATAATATGCTCGGTTCATGAGAATTCCAAGATGAAACTATATTTTTAACAGTAGTTGTCCCCGGGTCACGACAAATTTCGCGGTTATTTAAGGTGGGGCAATGAGTTGGTCTGGGGCGCGGATTGGGGTTAATGATTTTATTAT
Organism: uncultured Phycisphaeraceae bacterium; assembly: GCA_964609545.1. Lineage (GTDB taxonomy): Bacteria > Planctomycetota > Phycisphaerae > Phycisphaerales > Phycisphaeraceae > CAZSSX01. The sequence goes on from CAZSSX010000263.1 coordinate 949, forward strand.
ACGTTTGATGTGGCGTGTGTCCATCAAAGGTCGAATGTGGCCGTTCATGATTGTAATATTCAAGCCAGCGGCCGATGCCTTCTCTCGCTTGCTGGCTAGTCTCAAATGCATTTAAATACATGTAATTATATTTTAAGCTTCGCCAAAGTCGTTCGATAAAAACATTGTCTATCCAGCGGCGGCGGCCGTCCATCGAAATTTTTATTTTTGCATCAAGCAATACTTTCGTAAATTCGTCGCTGGTAAATTGACTGCCTTGATCGGTGTTAAAGATCTTAGGCTTGCCATATTTTTTCATCGCATCTTTTAAAGCATCAACACAAAAACCAGCTTCCATCGTGTTTGAAATACGCCAGGACAAAACCTTTCTGCTATACCAATCCATCACCGCGACTAGGTAAACAAAGCCTTGCTTAAGCGGGATGTAGGTGATGTCCGTACACCAGACTTGATTGGGTTTATCGATCATGAGATTGCGTAAAAGATACGGATAAATTTTGTGCTGTTTATATGCAGCAATTGTCTTATGTGCTGCATATATAGCTTTTAACGACATGACCCTCGTCAATGTGCGTGCGCGTTTTCTGTCGGCGGGGTAGCCTCTCCGCCTGAGCATCAATGAGATTGTGCGTGATCCCGAGGGGGCGGTGCTAAAAAAAGCTCATCGATCATACGCATAATCGCTAGGCTTTGCGATGAAAATTCTTTGCATTTGTAGTAATAAGTTGAGGTGCTGATGCGCATCAGTTGGCACTGCTTTGCGATGCTCAATTTTTTATTTTTGAGTTTGATCGTGAGTCTTTTTTGTTCACGGCTCAAAGCCCTAGCCCCTTTTTTAGGAAATCATTCTCCACGGTGAGTTGTCCGATTTTAGCGTGAAGTTGTGTTTCAATCTTTTCATTTTTTCTGTTGTCCGATTTGTTTTTTCGGACAAAAAGCTGTTGCATATTTTCGTCAGCCTGCTTCTTTCATTGTGCGATTTGATTGGGGTGCCGCTGATATTGATGCGTTGGGGGCGGCGGGCTATTTTGTCAAAAAACACCTCCTCCCAAAAAAAGCATTGCTTGGGTGTTTTTAGTTCAAATCATTGCAAACCCAAGTGTTGTGCGCATTGACTTGGATGCTTTGTAGTAGGTGTAGCTTAAGCTGATCGCCTAAGCTTTGGATGAGCTTCATGGCTTGCAGGCTTTGGTCGGTTAAAAGGTGCAATATCGGCTCGGCGCTGAGATCAAATCGTAACTGCCTTTGCGTCAAGGCTAATAATTGCGTATGCTTTCGAGCCCAGGATCTGACTTCCAGGAGCTGCATGGCTGGGACATCAATCCGCAGCCGCGAATCGTGTTGGCTGAGCAGGTGCAATTGCCCGGCTTCGTCCACACTTAATTGAATTTCAGGATAGGCGGGGCAGCGGGCTTGGAGGTTGATGGCGCGACCGGCGATGGTGGGGCTATTGTTTAAAATTTCGGTTAGGCACAAGGGTTCAGGGGAAAAATGCGTTTGGGGTGCTGTCAATGGCGATTTTTCAGCGAAGGCGGCTGCGATGGGTGGGGTTGTGGGGTTTGCGCTATTGATATGGGCTGTGCTGTCTAGAGGATTTGTGGTATTTGGGTAGTCTGGGGCGATTGTGTGGTTTGTATGGGCGGTGCTGTTTGTAGGGTTTGTAGGGTTTGTGTGATGAGTATGGTTTGTCATGTTTGGTGGGGCTGTGCGGTTGGGTCTTGTTGTGTCGGTGGGTAGATTGATGGCGTTTGTGACGATGGTATCAACTGGCGTGGTTATGGGGGGCCAAGTGTTTGGGGGGATTGGGCCGATTGAAGGGTTTGGCATGATGGTATCGGTTGGGATGTTGGGTCTGGCTGTGCTATTTGGGTGGATTGACGCGTTGATAGTGATTGGGCTGGTTGGAGCGGTTGATTGGGGTGGGGTGTTATGATTGCTAGGGGTGTTGTGATGGTCG
>CAZSSX010000264.1:0-2875 GCA_964609545.1 uncultured Phycisphaeraceae bacterium
CCACCACAGAACAACTCGTCCACCTCGACACCCTCACCATGGGCGCCGCCAACAGCACCCATCGCGTCAGTGATGTCATCGTTAGCGAAGTCATGTACAACTCGGGCGCTGATGATACCGTCCTCGAATTCATCGAAATCCTAAACACAACCGACCAAACCGTTGACCTCACCGATTGGCGAATCAACAACGCAGTCGATTTCACATTCCCCCCAAGCACCACCCTAGGCGCCCACCAAATCATCGTCATCGTCGCCTTCGACCCCGCAGACACAGCCAAACTTAATACCTTTAAAACCACCTACAACGTCAAAGACTCCGTCACCATCCTTGGCCCATTCAGCGGAAAACTCAGCAACAAAAGCGAAAAAGTACAACTACAACGCGCCGATAGCCCCCCCACCGAGGAACCCACCTACACCCCACAAATCCTACAAGATCAAGTCAACTACAACAAAGGCTCGGGCTGGGCGACAGGACCCAATGGAAACGGGCAAAGCTTACAACGCAACGCAACCACAGCATTCGGCGACTATGCCACCAGCTGGACAGGCGCCGCACCTTCACCCGGACAATCCAGTCTCATCAACATCACAGGAGATTACGACAACGATGGGCGCATCGATAACGATGACAAAACCATCGTCAAAAAAGGCATGGGCACTCTCTACGATCTAGGTGATCTCTTTAACGTCAGAAATTATTACAGACCTGCACCCGCGCCCGCTCCACTCCCCGCAATCATCCCCGATGCGCCACAAGCAGCAACACCACCACAAATAACACAAACAGTCATAGCAAAAGAAAAAGAAACACAAGCACCAAGCCCCGCAGCTATCGCCCCTCTCAACACCGTTGCCAAACCCGATTTAGACCAGCCTCAGATAAGTATTTTAGAACAGGAGCAAGTGCAATTCTTCTCCACACCACTCACACCCAAACCCCTCCCGATAGCAACATCTGTCAACCTAGACAGCTACCAACATGACATCACCAGCCGCCTCATTAACAACGACAAAGATGAATTCGATCTACTAGGCTAGTACGATATCAAAAAACAAAAATGTCAAAAAACAAAAAGGGTCTCATCTTCATCCGATGAGACCCTTTTTCATAGCGCCATAAACCCCGCATCACACCCACCTCATCACCCCCATAAAACAATTAAGCCAAATACGAAATGATCGCATCGGTAAACTCAACCGTCCCCATCGTTCCGCCTAAGTCTTTGGTCTTCTGACCATTCATCAGCGCCTGATTGTAGGCATCCTTAATCTTCTCCGCCACAGGCAACGCATCCCCGCCGATATAATTAAGCATCATCACCGATGACATAATCAGCGCCAATGGATTAGCCAAACCCTGCCCCGCAATGTCGGGCGCGGAACCATGTACCGCCTCAAAAATTGCAGCGTCCTTACCATAATTCGCACCAGGCACCACACCTAAGCCGCCCACTAAGCCGGCACACAGATCAGAAATCACATCGCCATATAAATTTTCTAAAACCAACACATCAAACTGCGTGGGGTCTTGCACCATCTTCATGCACGCCGCATCGATAATAATTTGATCATGCTCAATATCGGTAAATCCATTCTCGTGGGCTTTGGTCGCTTCTTTGATAAATAAGCCATCAGTCAGTTTCATGATATTGGCTTTATGAAACGCCGTCACTTTTTTCCGCCCCCGCTGCCTGGCATAGTTAAACGCCCAGCGGTTAATGCGAGAACACCCCTTTTCCGTAGCCACTTTCAAAGAAGTCACCACACCTTCGGTAATCTCGTTTTCAATCCCAGAATAAAGCCCCTCCGTGTTCTCGCGAATAATCACCAAATCCACATCCTCATAACGCGTAGGCACACCCGCCAAAGACCGCACCGGCCTCACCGCAGCATACAAATCTAAATGCTTACGAAGCTGCACATTCACAGACGAAAAACCCTTGCCCACAGGCGTCGTGCAAGGCCCCTTAATCGCAATCCCATACTCCTTAATCGCATCAATCGTAGAAGCAGGCATCACTTCACCCTCTTTCTCCAATGCCGCCAAACCAGCATCACGATAAACCCAATCAATCTCAGCACCCGCAGCTTCTAGCACACGCCGCGTCGCATCAAAAACCTCAGGCCCAATACCATCCCCAGCAATCGCTACAATCGTTTTCTTATCCATCTTTAAAACCTATCTCTCATTTAAAAATAATTTAAAATAAGCCAAGCATCACAACATCCTCGGCTTGCTCCCTATACTGTAGCGATTACTTTTAAGTAAATCAAAGGCACCCCGCCCCAGCATTGCACATTTTCTGTTCCTCGCTATGATGGATTCCCGCTTCACACAAACTCTTTTTTGAAACGAAAAGAACCGATGCGTTCCCCACGCCTAAAATACATCCTCATACCCATACTCGCCTTGGCTGTCTTATTCACCTCCCTTGGCTTTACACTAGGCCGCATCGAAATCTCAACATCATACACCACCGAAAAATGGTACCCCTGCATCGACCACGCCTGTGGCTGCAAAGACGCCATCGCCTGCAAAACCGCTTGCTGCTGCTTCCCAAAACAAAAAATAAAGCCATACCCAACCCCACACGCCACAAAAAAACAAGACGCCTGCTGCACTAGCGATACCCAAAATCATCCACAAAAAAAAGAAACAACAAACCCCTCTCCCCATAAAAAAAATAAGCACACCCTACAACTATCCATCAAATCATTATCATGCTCACCCTTTGAACAAGCTTGGCTCACACTCGTCAGCGTTGCACCTTGGCAGTGCAAAAAAAACAACCCCTTCAGGCTCATCCCAAACCCCACAAGCCAAGTCTTACCCATTACCAATCACCATCCACCCCAAGGGCTAGCTCTGG
>CAZSSX010000265.1:0-2861 GCA_964609545.1 uncultured Phycisphaeraceae bacterium
TAGCGCAAGATGCCCCAGCCAGCAAGGTGCGAGGGGGTTTATCGAAGGGCTCAATAGCTAAATTTTTGTAGTGCCCCAAATTGTAGGGGCGGTTTCAACTCACAAGTGTGACAAAGTGTGAGCGGATAGGAGATCCCTTATCAAACAAAAAACACGCTACAGGAACACTTTGTGGGGCATCACTACCAGCAACTCACCATCAATGATCGTAGCCAGCTTTACGCAAGGCGTAAAGCTGGCGTCACCGTTAGCCTAATCGCGCAGCAGCTAAATCGTGACAAATCGACAATCTATCGCGAACTTAATCGCAACACAGGTGGGGCGGTAATGGGGCTTATAAGGGGTTAGAGTGGGCGTTTCGGGTGGATTTGGGTCTGATAATGTTAATTACGGAAAATATTAGATCATTCTTCCCAAGGGTTAATCAAGATCACGCCCGTTGATTCAAAGTCTTTCACATTCCGGGTCATCACATGCAAGCCATGACGCAAAGCAGTCGCAGCGATCAAGCCATCAGCTGGTGATAAGCTCCTGCCTTTAGCCTGGCACTTGGCGGTGATCTCACCCCACATCCGTGCCGTGTCTGTATCGATAGGCAAGATGCGTTTGTGGTACTGGTTTTCGATATGAGATAGCCAGGCCGTGAGATCCTGGCGTTTACGCCCTTGATCTAATCGGCTGATCCCACAAGCGATCTCACCGATAGTGATACTGCTAAGATAGATATTGTCAGAGCCAATTTTTTTGACATGCTCAAGTACCTGGTCATTGTGTTTTGATTTTCTGATTTCAGGTAACACATTGGTATCTAGAAGTATTCTCATAGATCGATCTCTCGCATGGATGCGTGATCACGTGAAGGTAATTCAAGATCATCAAACCTTGGCCCTTCATTAATCAGTGCATCTAAAAAATCCGGTGTCTTTCCCGTTATTTTACGGTAGTGTTCCCCGCTCATCAGGACGTAATCCTGTTGCCGCCTTCTGATGATCTGTGTCTCTTTATCCGCGTGATTGAGCACTTCGCTGAGTTTGTTTTTGGCTTCTGAGATATTCCAATTCATAATCTACTCCTATCTAGACAATCTAGATTATATTATCGCATAGATTGGCATGAAAATCCAGTATTAATCTGTAAATAGGGAGAGGTGATCCCCTTGGCTAGGACACATTTGGGTTATTTCATGTGGATCAGTTAATTGACCTAGGCCGCTAGGTTGAGATTTTCAATACTATTATATAGAAGTGTATACAGAAGTGATCTGCTTGCTAGGGTGTATTGGTGGCTATTTTAAGTGGTTTTGGGAGGGGTCTTTTGTTGTTTTGTGGATGTACTGTGGGGTGTGGCTTTTGAAAAGTGCTTTAACCGGCTACAATGCTGGGGTATGAGCAAGATGGGTTGTTTTGTTCTTGGGGCCTTATTTTTTAAAGAGGATCATGAAGCGATGTCTAGAGACGTACTTATTACAGGGTTGGGGCCGGTTAGTGGTTTGGGTATTGGTATTGATTCTTTTTGGGAGGGTTTGGTTGCGGGTCGGTCTGGTCTTGGGGAGGTGAGTCGTTTTGATGCTGGGGCTTTTGGGAGTCGTCTTGGTGGTGAGGTGCCTGCTTATAAGATGCGTGATTACGTGCCTAAGTCTCATCGTAAGATGCTTAAGGTGATGGCTAAGGATATTGAGTTGGCTGTTATTGGGGCTAATGTGGCTGTTGCTGATGCGGGTATTGTGACGCGTGGTTCCGATGCTGAGGGTGTTGTGACTTATGAGCCTGGGCGTGTGGGTGCGCAGATTGGTGCTGGTTTGATTGCAGCGGAGCTTAATGAGTTGACGCTTGCGATTAAGGAGGCTCGGGGTGAGGATGGTCAATTTGATATGCATCTTTGGGGCCGTGAGGGGATTACGAATTTGACGCCGTTGTGGTTGTTGAAATACTTGCCTAATATGTTGGCGTGTCATGTGACGATTATTCATGATACGCGTGGGCCTAGTAATACGATTACTTGTGCTGAGGCATCGAGTGGTTTGAGTATTGGTGAGAGTTTGCGTGTGATTCAGCGTGGGTCTGGTGATTTTTGTTTTTGTGGGGGCGCGGAGAGTAAGCTTAATCCGCTTTCTTTATTGAGGCAGGATTTTACGGGTCGTTTTTATTGTGGTGAGGATTTGGCGGGTGGGGGGATTGTTCGGCCTTGGAGCGAGAGTGCGGGGGGGCGTGCGGTTGCTGAGCGGTTGCAGGATGTGTTGGGTTTTCAGGCGGGGGGGCAGTTCAATTCCGAGAGTAATGTCCAGTTTGGCGAAGGGGGGGCAGGAACATTTTCCGATGGCAAACTGACGACCCGGTTGAATCATCCTGCAATGCGTCATATTCTGGAGCGACTGGTTGAGTTTGGTGCCCCAGAAGAAATTCTCTGGCAGGCAAAGCCCCATATTGGTTCTGACCGATTGCGAGCAGTTTTGGTGACGTTTCGCAAGCATCTTGAGTCATTGGGTGTTGATATCCGTTTTTCAAGCTGCCTGAGTGGTTTCGAAACGACGAATGGCCAAATCAGTGGTGGAGTCATCAATGATTGCGACATAATTCACTACGATCAGCTGGTTCTTGCGCTTGGTCACAGTGCTCGTGATACGTATCAGTTACTGGCTGACAGTCAGGTGGCCCTGGCACAGAAAGCATTTGCCGTTGGTTTGCGGGTTGAGCATCCACTCGAATTGATTAATCAAATTCAGTATGGGCTGAAAAACCATCGGCAACTTCCAGCCGCCGATTATCGCCTTGCCTGGAATGATCCCGAAAGTGGTCGGGGAGTTTACTCTTTCTGCATGTGTCCCGGGGGTAATGTTATCAATGCTTCTTCTGAATTGGGCG
>CAZSSX010000266.1:0-2813 GCA_964609545.1 uncultured Phycisphaeraceae bacterium
CAAATGTTTAAAATGATGTTTGATACGCTAAAGCAACAAACCCCCAATCAAATCCCAGGCATATCCTCGCATACAGACCTCCTTGTAAAATCTCTCTCGGGACACTTCATCCCCTTCAGATCCCCCTCCTCCAAAGAGCTACCTCGAAAAAAAGAAGTAAGCGCCTTCGCCACTGAATTATGGCGTGAAATCCTCCCCAAGCTAGAAACCAAATACATCATCTGCCTCGGCCAAGACACCCACAAAGGCATCCAAAAAGCCATACCTAATACTCCCCCAGAACACATCGAATCCTTACCCACAGGCTGGGGAAAATTGAAAGCCGACATCAGCACCTACAGCATCTACAACAAAGGCGAAAAATCGCAGATCAAATTACTCAGGCTCCCCCATCTCTCTCACTTCCGATTATTCAGCCAAGACAATGACAAAAAATCCATCAAAGAATCCCCCAAAGAAAAACGCAAAGAAAAACGCAAGGGGAAACGCAAGGAATTCCTCCAAAAAATCTTCACAAAATTCTTCGAATAACCCGCCCCCCTACTCCACCACATCATCCTCAAACAGCGTCACCATCGGCTCAAGCAGCACGTCCCGACCCTCCGTCTTAAGCGCCGTACGAAAACCCCGACGAAGCGCCGCACAAGCATAATCCCCATCCGGGCTCAACGTAATAATACCCACCTGATGCTCACGATGAATCTCATGCGTCTCCACAATACGCTCCAAAACACCCACCGCAGCCTCCAAAGGCGACTTGCCACCACGCATATACTCCACAGCCAAAAATGCACCGCACACCGCCATCACCAACTCACCATCACCCGTCGCAACCGCGCCACCATGCTTAGGATCAACATAAAGCCCCTGACCAATAATCGGCGAATCACCCACACGACCAGGCACCTTATAAGCCAAGCCCGAAGTAGAGCAAGCACCCGCCAAAACACCCTCACCATCTAAAGCCAACGTGCCCACCGTATCATGAAACTGATTATGCCTAAGCGTCTCAACATCATCCGCACGCACCTCCTCCATATTCGCAGCAGGCATATAAGAAATCGCATTATCCCCCGCAGCCTCAGGATGAGCCTTAATCCATTGACGCCACATACCCAAAGAATGCGCCGTCGTCGGATTCGATGCCTCCAAATTCGCATACTTAGCCAAACCCTCAGCACCACCACCCGCAAATAAAATATGATGCGTATGCTCCATCACATAACGCGCAATACGAATCGGATTCTTAAAACGCCTCACATAGCACACCGAGCCAGCGCAGCTAGGCCCCGTCATAATCGCAGCATCCAAAGAAACCTCACCAGAACGATCCGTATAACCACCAGCGCCCACCGTCAAAATATCAGCATCATCCTCGCAATAAAGACAAACAGCCTCCACAGCATCCAACGACCCACCCTCCTTCAGCGTTTCCCATGCATGACCATTGGCTCTCTGGCCAAAAGACCACGTCGATAATATCATTGGCTTTTTCATAGCACACAGTATAAGTATTACTCATCCTTTGTACACGCCCATAAACCCATTCTATTAAGATTTACACACCGCCCCCTTTGATTTACACACCACAGCATTATATCATAACAAAATGAATCAAAACACAGATATCAAACAAGCCATCCAGCAACTCACCCGAGGCGCAGACGCCATCTACGCCATACCCCAGCTCGAGAAAAAACTAAACTCAGGCAAAGTACTACGCGTCAAACTCGGCATGGACCCCACCGCGCCAGACATACACCTCGGACACTCAGTCGTACTCAGAAAACTCAGACAATTCCAAGACCTCGGACACAAAGCCATACTCATCATCGGAGACTACACCGCTAAAATCGGAGACCCCACAGGCAGAGACGCAACAAGACCCATACTCACAGACCAAGCCATCAACCAAAACGCACAAACATACCTACAACAAGCAGGCAAAATACTAGACATGTCACCCCAAAAAATAGAAATCAAACACAACTCACAATGGCTAGCAAAACTAAGCTTCCAAGATGTACTCAAACTCACAGGACAAGTCACCGTACAACAAATGCTACAAAGAGAAAATTTCAAAAAAAGAATCAAAGACACAACAGAAATCATGATCAGCGAATTCATGTACCCACTCATGCAAGGATACGACTCACTAGCCATACAAGCAGACGTCGAACTAGGCGGAACAGACCAAACATTCAACAACCTCATGGGCAGACAACTACAAGAAAAACAAAAAAAAGAAAAACAAATCGTCATCGTCATGCCACTGCTAGTAGGACTAGACGGCACACAAAAAATGAGCAAATCAAAAAACAACTACATCGGACTCACATTCACACCAAACGAAATGTACGGCAAAATCATGTCCATACCCGACTCACTCATGCACAACTACTTCACACTACTCACAGACATCCCACAAACACAAATACAAACACTCACCGACCCAAAACAAACACACCCCAGAGACGCAAAAGACAAACTCGCACAAACCATCGTACAAACCTACCACAGCCAACAAGCCGCCAGCAACGCCAGCCAGGAATTCAAAAACAGATTCAAAGAAAAACAACTACCCACCGACATACAAACACAAACCATCCACACCAACCCCATCAACATCGTCAAACTCATCACACAAGTAGGATTCGCACAAAACAACAGCCAAGCCAAAAGACTCATCAAACAAGGCGCCGTATCAATCAACGAAAAAAAATACAGCGACCCCCTAGCACAAATCGACATCCAAGACCAAACCATACTCAAAGTCGGAAAAAGACGCATCTGCAAAATTATAACACCATAAC
>CAZSSX010000267.1:0-2799 GCA_964609545.1 uncultured Phycisphaeraceae bacterium
AATTTCTTTTGAAAATGTACGATTCAAGATTTGCAATGAGGGTTGTTTTTGAAATCATGGGGTTTATAGAAAGGCTCAATTGACTCGAATTATCAATATCTCTTTTATGGTGGTTTCAACTCACAAGTGCAACAAAGTCATGTGATGCTCCCCGACCGTAGTGTACCACACTGGGTGAAATCCAAGGCATTTCCGAGGCTTTGTGTTAAGGCGAAAGTCAGCGAGGGATGATGTGATGAAATGGGGGCGATAGTGGATTGTTTGAGGTGCTCTTCGGAATGATCGCATTAAAAAGAAAAATCCCAAGTGAATTGCAAGTCCTATTGGAATAGCCATCTGCGCCATTCGGATTGAATTTTGCCTTTTTAAATTTCGGGAGATGATTAGCGCGTGATCAATTTTTTTTATTTGCATCGACTTGATATAAAATTTCTTCAACGCGATCGATATGATGAATCATGCTTAGCCCGCGGTCTAGGGCGTTGCAATCATTGGCGCATCGTTGCCGTTCCTTTGGATCGATTAGCTGGGCCATGGCTTGACTCAGGGCTGGGATATCATCGGGTTGATCAATGACGCGCCCGCGTAGCTTGCCATAGTCCACATGCCCCGGTACTGGCTCAATAAAATCACTGGCGCCGTTGTAGCGGGTACTAATCGCAGGCACTTTCATCATGAGGCTTTCGATCACCACTTTGCTGGAAGGGTCATAAAAAGTAGGGTGAACCGTCACATCCACCGCGCAATACATCGCCGCCATATCGCTGACGTTGCCGATGAATCTCACGCAATCCATCAAGTCTAATTGTGCCACGCGCCGTTTCATTTTCGAGCAAGGGTTTCCCGCCACGATGATGGCCACATCGTCGTTTTGGCTTTTTAAATTTTTGAGTGCAGCTAGCAATGGCCCAGCGCCTTTGAGCATAGGGTTATGCGCTGCAAATAAAAATGCTACGGTTTCTGGCTTAAGGTTCATCTCTTGACGTAGGCGTTGGCGATGTGCCTCGCGCTGGGTTGGGCTGATCGTCGGTAGGCTTGCGGCATTGGGCACGATCGTGATTTTTTCGGGTGGAAAATCATAATGTCGTTGTACTTGTTGCTCGACGTAGGAGCTTAGTGCGATTAGGCATTTGACATGGGGGTGATGTAAAACCTTTTTTTCAAGCGACAGCAAAGCCCGTCTTTTGAAGGATAAGCCATCGGATATTTTTTTGACTAGCCCCAGCCATTTGCCTTTGGTTACCGCGTTGCGGATGAGCGTTTCTTTAATCGTTCCGCTGCGTGGCTCAATGATATCGCAGGCCACCGCGGTGGTGAGCGATAAGCTGATATCAAAATCGCCGCGTGAAATTTCTTGGCTGGCCCACTTGCTAAAAGCTAGCAGCCCTAGGGCGCTTCGTTTTTTTTTCTCCCAAAGACGGCGTATTTCATAGGGTTCTACTTGGACATTTTTTGGAATATGCCCAGCAAAAACCGTCACGCGATGTCCACGCTTGACAAGCTCTTTGGCCATCTGGTCGGTGCTGCGTTCTGCGCCGCCGCCTTGCGGATCAAACCGCTCGATGACTAACGCTATTTTCAATTTTTTATTGTGAGTCATTGGATAAGCCCCCTTGTTCCCAAAGCGTTTGGACTTGCTTAAAAACCATTTGCGGGCTGATGCCTTTCATGCATGCCATTACTTTGGCGGGATCTTTTGCTAGCGGGCATACCTTGGCCTGGCAGGGGCTACACGCTAAACCCAAACGAACTTGGCGCTCTAGATGCCAGTTTAACGTGGTCCATTTTGGGTCTGTGGGGCCGAAGATGGTCACGACCGGTTTGCCCATGGCCACGGCTAAATGTCTAGGCCCGGTATCGTTGGCGATGACGATATCGCATCGCTTGACCATGCTTTTGAGGAGCTTGAGATTGATGCCTTGCTTGGAAAAATTGATCACATGAGATTGCGCCGCGTCGATGAGGTCTTGCAAAACTTTTTCTTCGGCGGGGCTGCCTGTGACGCCGACGGCGGCGCCGTATTGTTGGTTAATGAGATCTGCCACCGCTGCAAATTTTTGGGGTTCCCACATTTTCGCCATGCCGTAATTAGCGCCTGGGGTGAGGAGGACTAATTTTTGATTTTTTAAAACCCCGGTATCTGTCACGATTTTTTCGACCGCCAAGTCATCTGCGGGGTGAGTGTGTAGCTGCATCTGAGGGTCAAATTGTTGATACGGCGCATCGGCTAGGTATCGAGCTAAATCTAAATAATAAGTTAAGGTGGATACTTTTTTGAACCGCCGACCTTCTTTGGGAGGCTTAATCGGATCGGTTAGTAGCCAGCCCCGATATTGTCTCGCGTAGCCGACACGGAGGGGGATGCCCGCGCGCTTAGCGGCCCATGCGGTCCTGAAATTATTCTGAAGCAGCAGCGCCATATCGCAGGCCTGGGCTTTGAGTAAGTCAATAAGTGTGGTGTGATGGGTTTGCTTCTTTTTTTTCTCTACCGTGATGAGCTGATCCATCCATGGACAGTCTCGGACGATTTCTCGGACGAGGGGTTTGCAATAAGCTATGATTTTGGCTTGTGGGTATAGGCTGCGCACAGCTTTGAGCATCGGCATCGCCATGGCGGCATCGCCGACCCAGCTGGGCATGAGGATTGCGATTTTTTTTGTTTTTTGGATGTATTTGGCGGCCATGTTGACAGTATAATCCGAATCGATTGGGCACGCTATTTTGCGTGTTCATGGTGATTTTATTCTCTTGAGCTCTGTCATTGATTAGCTGGGTTGGGTTTTTATTTTTTTTGAAGGG
>CAZSSX010000268.1:0-2793 GCA_964609545.1 uncultured Phycisphaeraceae bacterium
ACATGAGCCCTTCTATAAACCCCTGTTTCTACAAAAACACCCTCATTGACGGCCTTGAATGGTGTGTTTTCGGCGAGCAATTGAGGTTTATAGAAGGGCTCACATGACAGATGGCCAATGTTAGGATTTGATCAAAAGGTTTTTGTAGATTTCTAGGTACTGTTGAATAAATCTTTTTTGACAAAACTTCGTTTGCGCTAAACGCCTAGCATTATCCGAATAACGCTGCCAATCATTTTGAATGGTTTCCAAAGCATTCGCTAATTGTGCAGGGTCATTTTGAATGATAATGCCTGCATTGGCTTCTGCAACCATAGAAGCCAACTCTACCTGATGAGTAATGATGACAGGCCTGCCGCAAGCCAAGGATTCGATAATAGAGTTAGGCATCGATTTGCATTGGCTCATGTCGGAAAAGCAAGCCAGAGTAACATGGGCATCTTGATAAACACACTCCATGTTTTGAATTTTTGAGGTATGGAGCCTGACATTTTTAAGATCACGAGATTTGATTTGATTTTGTACTTCAGTAAGCGCTTGGCCCCAAGGCCTCCAAACAAGAGTAAAATCAGTGCATGGACGTAGCTTGGCCGCGTCTAACATCAACGGCACACCTCGCGCATCAAGCGCTTCTATTTTTTCAGGACTAGAAGCAAACGTAGCGATAAAGTTCCCCCGAGGCGGCGCAATGGGTTTGAATTTGTCTAAGTCTACAGGGGGAAGAACCAATGAAATTTTGTGTTCGGGTATACCCAGCGCGATAAGCTTTTGTATCGCCGATGGCCACTCCACCGCGAAGTGATTGATTTTTTCGAGCAGTGTGAGATCGGAACAGTCAAGGTCTAACGCAACGGTAAGCACCGCGGGCTGCTGATTAAGCGCGCGAAGATGAAACCAATCCCCTAACGATCCGTAGAGATGTTGAACTTGGTATTTGCGTTGGAACAGTTTTACCCATAACCGAAAAATAAGCTGATATTTCACATCACAGGCAAAGCGTTTGCGATATTTATAAATCCATTTTTTCCTAGGATTGATGCCCCAAACACAGGACTCGGGCAAATGATCACTGAGTATCTCAACTTCATTGGCGATGGCTTCCATGCCAAAGGCGAAGGATGCAGACCAAATCGCTACACGCGGCGGCATACAATAATCCATTCAAGCGGAGCCATGGTGGTCGCATTTTGCAATATTTTAACTAAAAACTTGTGCAACCACTTGAGGTGAGACCCCAAAAACCCTTGCAGTTTCATCATCAGGGGAAAACCACGTTGCACGGGAATAACTTTCTCAACTTTAAAGCCTGCCGCCTCTAACTCACTCTTGAGTTGATCGATATCATCGTATAGCACATCGTAAATAGGATATTCATTGGGGCTGGCATCGCGTAATGGCTTGGAGACTTTTGCGTTGACAGCATCGAAAATAAGATAACCGCCAGGCTTAATATTTTTCTTAAATTGTTCGTAAATTCGATTCCGATCATCACTCTTAAAATGCCTGATGAACCGGAAGGTGTAGGCTAAATCGAAGGGCGTTTCAAAGTGCCTATCGGTTGGCATATTAAAAGCGTCACCTTGGATCCAATGGATCTTCGGATCGGAGGCTTCTTTTCCCACTTTAATCATACCTTCATTATATTCTAAGCATACACGTTTAGCCGAAGTGGTCACGTCGCGTGTAATCCTCCCGGGCCCCGGGGCAACTTCAAGGATGGTATTTGGCCCTTGCTTTTGAATATGAGACAGCACCGCTTGCACCTGCATCTGATGAAGTAATGCTTGAGCGGGGATGACAAATCTTTTCTCGATATAACCGTTGGCAAATGCTTCGCCTTGATATGCGGATTTGATTTCATCTTCTGATACTTTTTGTGTAGTTGTCATAGTAGTCTTTTATCGCCATTTAAATGGATTATAATAAGAGATATTACAAAATTACGGTAATCTTGATTTACATTTATGGGTTAACGATGGATTATAGCGTGTGTTTCATTTTCAGCGATAATATGATTAATTTGCGCGATGAGTTTATCAACATGTTGGCCCCACGTGTATTTATTAACCACATGTTTCTGGGCACGAATCCCCATCGCGTTAAGGTCTTGGCGACTCATCGCCAAGGCATCATTTAATTTTTTTTCAAAATCCCCAGTATCGCCGGCCAAGAATCCCGTTTGATTATGAATGATGATTTCTGCATTGACATTATGATAAGTAATATCGTCGGCATTGAATGCAATCGCGGGAGTACCACACGCCATGGCTTCGATCAAAACCAAACCAAAACTCTCCGCCAAGGAAGGGAAGACTAAGAGATTAGCCCGTTGATACCATGACTGGACATCATCCACCTTCCCATGAAAAATAATCTTTTTTTGCAAACCCAGGCTCATGACTTGGTGTTCAAGAGCGCCCCGCAACGGCCCATCTCCCAAAATATCCAATTGCCATTGCTCTGTTTTAAACCTAGCGCACATATCAATAACCGGAGATAGATTTTTATTCTGATTTAATAACCCGACGAATAAAAATTTAAATATCCCCGCATCATCTTTAGGCTTAATTGAGTTCTGACTTTGATTTTGTTTAAGGCCCACGGGATTAACAAAAAAAACTTGGCTCGATTTAATTTGATATTCTTTTTGCAAAATATCGCATGCTTTTCGCGTAAAACGCATGCATGATGCTGCATGTCCCAGAGCCCATTTTTGTATCTTGGTATAGAGTGCAATGACTAATTTCTTTTCGAGTACAGAACTTTCTAAATCCGAAATCTGATGTTTTACAA
>CAZSSX010000269.1:0-2786 GCA_964609545.1 uncultured Phycisphaeraceae bacterium
GGGGCAGCATAGCGCTGAGGATTCGCTGAAAGAAACTTTTGAGTCTATTATTATTTCGTTTTTTCTTGTTTTTGTTTTTCGGTCTTTTATTGTTGAGCCGTTCATTATTCCGACGGGTTCGATGGCGCCTACGCTGCTGGGTTTGCATGACGCTGTGACTTGTGACAGTTGTTTGTATCAATTTGACGTGGGTCGGGGGGGTGAGCCTGATATTCGCGAGATTGCGTATCAATGTCCGATGTGTGGGTATCAGAGTACGGTGCAGACGCGTGGGAGGGCGGGGGATCGGATTTTGGTTCATAAATATATTTACGATATTATTCCGCCTAGCCGGTGGGATGTGATTGTTTTTAAGAATCCTAAGACGCCTTATACTAATTATATTAAGCGCTTGGTGGGTTTGCCGGGTGAGTCTTTATGGATTATTGATGGCAACATTTATACGAAGAAGGCTGGGGATAAGCGGTGGTCTATCGCTAGGAAGAGCAGTGATAAGGGTGAGTGTATTACTAGGCGGGGGGAGCAGATTCAGCGTGCGGTTTGGCAGCCGATTTATCATAGCCAGTTTATACCGAATTGGGAGTTGGTGCGTGATTGGGCTGCGCCTTGGCGAGAGGTTGGGGGTGCAAAAAAATGGGTGCTGGGGCGCCGCCGGGCTTATACTTTTCGAGGGGAGGAGCAAGGGGGGACGGGACAGATTCAATTTGACTTTACGCGTTTTGCCGATTCTAACTCGGGCTTTTATCCTTATAATAGCCATAGCACTGAAAATTTGCCGCGGATCGAAGACCTTCGTATTGCGGGGGGCTTTGAATTGCTCGGGGGGCAAGTCGATGAGATCAAAATACAAACTTCTTGTCGGATGGATAACCCGCGGGGGAAGATGGCTGATTTGTATGTCAAGATCGACTCTGGGGGGCGGGTTACGCTTTGGCGGGGGGATGTGCTTACGGGTATTGATGTTGAAATTGATCCTGATTTTGTGAAGCGGGATTTGGCGGTGCATTTGAAAAAAGGCCGAGCTGTGGATTTGGAGCTTTGGTATGTGGATCAGCAGGCGAGCTTTTGGGTTAATAAGGAGCTGGTGCTTACTAAAAATTTTGATGGGCTGGGGATTGAGATGCTTAAAGGCAGGTCATCGGTGCCGATTGAGTTGCCTAGGGTGAGGGTTGCGATCACTGGGGGGCAAGTGCGGGTGCATCGCTTGGAGGTGGATAGGGATCTTTATTATCATGATGATTTGGGGCAGTATCATGGATTATTGGGGGTTTATCGGCGGAGGGTGAAGGGTAATGGGCTCATGTTGGGTAAGGATCATTTTTATGCGCTGGGTGATAATAGTCCTAATAGCGCGGACAGCCGCTATTGGCAGAGTGATAGCTGGAGCCCGGTTAACCCTTGGATTGTTCGGTCTCATTTTCAAAATTGGCTTGGGGAGAAGGCGGGGCGGACACCTGGGGGGCGGATACACCGAGACACGCTGATGGGCCAAGCTTTTGCGGTTTATTTTCCTAGCGCGTATGGCAAAAATAAGCGATCGTCTTCGATTATTCCCGATTTTGGCAGGATGAGGCTGATTAAATAGGATGGCTTGGCCAATGCTTTGTCGCTTGTGAATTGAGCGGAGTTTCCCACATATCTTATCCACAGGCTGAAAATGGGCATTGGATGGCGTATTTTGGGTTTGAGATTAAGAGGCTGGGGAAAAGATAAAATGAATCGGACTCATTTTGATTTGCCGTTAACTTGTTGAAGAAGCAAGGGTTAGGGGTGAATGGTGTTCTTGCTTGGGAATGCGGGGCGGACGAGGAGAAGCAGCGGGTGTGAATGATGTTCGTTTTTCTGTTTGGGCAATGCACAAATTGTCCACCAGCTCAAGTCTGATAATTTCATGGCTTGGGGCTTATCGGGAAAGGCTGGGAATTAGGCTAGGTTAGCTTTCAAATAAATGATGATTGAGAAAAAAAACAAACAAGGTTTGGTCTGGTTTCAAAGCCAAGGGCTTGAGGGCTGCGGGGTGGTTCACGCTTTTTCATCTAGAAGAGGGGGGCAAAGTGAAGGTGTTTTTCAATCGCTGAATATGGGCAATCCGAGTCGGGCATTGTATGGGGGTGAGCTTGATTCTGAGGATCATATCCAAGGGAATTTGGCGATTTTAAAACGGGCGATTGGGGCATCGGACGCTGGTGTGGCTAAGTCTTGGTTGGTGCATGGGGCGGAGGTACGGCATGTGAGTCAAGAGCAGTTGGGGGAGGTGAATCAATGGCAAGTTGATGGGTTGATGACTGATGAGAAGGGGATTCTTTTGGCGGTGACGACGGCTGATTGCTTGCCTATCCTTTTGGCGGATGCGGAGGGTCAAGCGGTGGCTGCGATACATGCGGGTTGGCGGGGTTTGGTGGCGGGGGTTATTGCTCATGCAGTGAAGGAGATGCGCCAGCGTTATGGGGTTAAACGATTGGTCGCTGGGATGGGGCCTTGCATTGGATTTAATGCCTTTGAGGTGGGGGCAGAGGTGGCTGGGGCTTTTGAGGAAGCGTCGTTGGCTTGCTTTATCCGTGGGGATATCCGTGGGGACTTGGGTCAAAATAAATATCATGTCGATTTGCTGGGGGCGGGTGCTTATGAATTAGAAAGGGCGGGGGTTCAAAGGGTTGATCGGGGGATGGGGGATGCTTTATGCACTTATCAGAATGGGGAGATGTTTTATAGTCATCGTCGGGAGCGGGGCCAAACGGGGCGCCTTATTAACCTGATTGGGATGCTTTAGGTATTGTGCGTGGGGG
>CAZSSX010000270.1:0-2777 GCA_964609545.1 uncultured Phycisphaeraceae bacterium
ATAGCTCACGAAATACTCTCTTCGAAAGTCTGTGTTTTTATGGGTGTAAGTGATTCTCGCCACCGCGTTATCTAAGTCGAGTTGCCGTTTATATTTTGAGATATTTTTTTGTTTGTGATTAAAATCGATATGCATATTGAAGAATGCTTGGAACGCGCCGAAGTCGGGCTTGCCATAGCCATACAGCGAAGCGAACTGGTCCATCGCTACTTTTTTAATTTCCGCTTGCGATGCATTTTGCTTGATCAATTTTCTGATTTTTTTAAGCGCGGGGTATGAGTCTTGGCGGTTTGTATCTTGTTGCCAGCCTGACCAGAGTGTGTCGTGGTTGAATACGATATATTCGTTCACTGTCCCGTGAGGCAACATGCCCAGGGAGCCGTTGCCCAAGGGAAAAGATTGATCCCATTTTTTAGGCGGCTGTTGAAACCAAATCGTATTGGCTTGGGATGCGACAGCAGAGCCGGCAGTGCCAGAAAGGAGAATCAATAAAGTAAAGATACGGGCTAAGAGAGGCATCTTGGGCATGTTGTTCAGTTCCTTTGAATAAATTAGATGTAAGTATTAGATGTAAGTAAAAAGATAAGTCGGGACAGAGTGATCGCATTGTATGGTAGGGGTACGTTTCGTTAGTGTGGAAATTAGAAGATTTACCTAGAAAAGAATGCTATCGCATTTTTGTTTAAGGATAAATTCGATGGCCGCCGCGAAGCGTGTGGCGAACGATATCGTAAGCAAGTCAAGTGCTGTAAGCGATTTTAATTTGGCTCGTGGTTTTATGGTTCAAAACGGCTGCTAAAGTCTTGGTCTACTGTTTATTTTGATATTCAAGTACGCCATCATCGCCAGCAGTTATCTTACGATTCTAGCTCCACCACCAGCGACAACGTGTTGCAGTTCCGTCAAGGTGATTTGGCTGGTGTCGCCTCTTGTGGTTTGTAAAAGCGCTCCGTGCGCGGTGCCGTAGTTGACCGCTTCTTGAGGCGATAGGTCATTCAAAAACGCATAAGCAAATCCAGAAGCAAAACCATCCCCGCCGCCCACGCGGTCCTCGAGAATAAGCCGTTCAAAGCTAGGCCCGTGATAAAAAGTATCGGTCTGAGCGTAGTACAAAATCGCCGACCAATTATTTTCTGATGCGCTAAGCACTTCCCTAAGGGTTGTCCCGATGACTTTGAGATTTGGATAATCCTTAGCGACTTGCCTAACCATTTTTTTATAATTTTCGATAGGCAGTGTTTTGAGATTGGCATCATTAGCGCCTTGGACTTCATAGCCTAGCACTTTTTGAAAATCTTCCTCGTTGCCAATGAGGCAATCAATGTACTGCACCAACGGCTTGGTTGTTTTGATCGCTTGCTCAGAGCTCCAAAGCTTTGCTCTGAAATTTAAATCATAAGAAACAATCGTGCCCGCATCATGGGCAGCTTTAAGAGCGGTAGCAGCGGTGGCTTGCGTCGATTCAGAGAGGCAGGTGAAAATCCCGCCGGTGTGGAGCCATCTTGTTTTTTCAAATAATGTGCCCCAATCCACATCCCCAGGCTGCATTTTTGAGGTCGCCGAATGCCCTCGATCATAAAGCGTCACCGCCGCGCGTGGCCCCACGCCAACCTCTGTAAAATTTAGGCCGATCCGTGCTTCTCGACCCACGCCGTCGTAAGGCAATCTTAAAACTTTTGAAATATCCATCTGCCCCGTTTTGGCATGATTTAAAATCATCGCGCCCACCGAATTATCGACAACCCCGCCGACCCATCCGGTTTTTAGCCCCAGCCTCGAGAGCGCGTAAGCCACGTTGTATTCGCCCCCGCCGATGTGCGCCTCAAAGGTAGATGTAAATTCAATGCGCCCACGACCCGGGGGGCTTAACCTGACCATACATTCTCCCAGTGAAACCAAGTCTAGGTTTGAATCCGAAGCATTTTTAATATTCAAGCTCATCTATTTTTCCAGTTAAATTAGGTGTTTTGTAAGTTTTCAGTTGGCCATCATAACAGGGTAAAATCATAGGTCAATGGCGAAAACAAAGGGTTACGCTCCGCGTCGGCCTTAACTCAAATTACTTTTTTACGTAAAGGCAGGTGACAACGGACCGACAGTGAAGCAGATCCGCCGTTTGAAGAACCGTGACCTATTTGACACAACGGCGCATTTGCGTTGTAATAATGGACTAATGTTTCGCAGGAAGGCGTCTTCCTGAATTGGTTAAGATCGCAGAGCTGTAAGACAGCCGAGCACTTCACGGAGCTACTGGTTTAAATCAACCTATGGTTGGTGTATCCCCGGTAGAAAAAATATGGCTAATTACACAGGCCCAAAAGTTAAACTTTCACGTCGCGTAGGTGTACCTATCGCTGACATCCCTAAGCACACAACTAAGCGCCAGCTCAATCCTCCAGGGGTTCACGGCTTCCGCGGTCGCCGTTTACGCGATTATGGTGTGCGTCTGAACGAAAAACAAAAACTACGTTATCACTTTAACGTTCTCGAAAAACAATTCCGCATCTACTTAGCCAAAGCCACCCGCACCAAGGGTAACACCGGTGAAGTCTTGCTTCGTTTACTTGAGCAGCGTTTAGATAACGTCATCCGCCGTCTAGGCTGGGCACGAACAATCTGGGCAGCGCGTCAAGTGGTTGTTCATGGGCATATCTTAATCAATGGTAAAAAAGTTGACCGTCCGAGCTATCAGCTCAAAGTCGGCGATAAAATTACCGTCAAAAAAGATAAGATGAAAGATATTGTCCGCGAAAGTCTCGAGTCACAGCCAGGCCATG
>CAZSSX010000271.1:0-2763 GCA_964609545.1 uncultured Phycisphaeraceae bacterium
TGAACCAGATGCTGCATCGAGCCTAGGGTATACTCTCGGATTTGCTCTTCCGAAGCTTCTGGGAATGCCTGTTTAATATGAGACTCGGCGCGCTTGCGGTGTTTTTTATCTAATTTATAAAAAAGCTGTCCCGCTACGGAAGCTACCCGTAGATTGGTGTTGACATTGAGAGAGGTGATACCCGCCGCGGCTAATCGAGCCACGAAATACTGGGTGTACATTGCGATTTTTGTTTTAGGAGCCGCCATAGTTTTATATCATACCCCACATCCCCCTCGGGATTAAAAAAAGCCCAGCATGTAAGCCTATTACACGCTGGACTTATCGGTTGACGTGGTTTGGCTTTATCGTTTATAGTGCCCTACTTCAGCCATGAATCTATTTTGGCTAAGGATGGGCACATTCAGCCCTTTTGCTTTTTTCCTGACTTTTTCAAATGCATTATAACGCTTGAGCGCTGCATTGTATCTTTCAATTTGTCTTTGGCTGGCTACATCGGAAAGCACTCTCGGCTTAACCGGAACATCTCCTACGACCAAGAAGTCTGTTTGAAAAGTGACTTGGCGGTCTATTTTAGCTTTATAGTTATGAATGATGGCTTCTATTTGCCGGCGACCTTCATCTGTTGCCACGCCCGATCCATCAAAATCAAATTGCCCATGGACCACAAATCGCACGGTCGCGCGTGGGTCATAAGCGATATTGGCGATGAAGTCTCCCTTTTGGAGTAAGATGCCTTTTTCTTGTCTCACCACCATAGCGGTAGAGCCTTTGTCATCGACGTCTACCACTTCAACCGTGGCCATGCCTCGTTTTAAAGTGCCATCGGGATTTTCAACAAATTTGATACCTGTGGTTGCGGAGAATATTTCAAAGGTCATACCTGCTTTGATATGGTCTCTTCTTCTCAAATTAAGCACGACGTATTGCCCATTTTTAAATACCGCTTGCACGGTTCCATCTTTGATTGAGCCGATATCCCGTCGATTGTTATTGGCGCCCTTGGCACTAATTAAGCCCGCCAAGCGTGCTTTGAGTTCCATGATTTTATGTTCTTTGTTTTTAATGACACCTTTGTGGGTCAATACAATATTTCGTAATTCCCCTTCTTTTTGCCCGCTCGCTCGCTCAACAGCGCTAAATAGCTTTTCTTGTTTAGCGGTATACTTGGCGTTTCGAGTTTGTTCTTTT
The DNA here is from genome assembly GCA_964609545.1 of uncultured Phycisphaeraceae bacterium. Classification (GTDB taxonomy): domain Bacteria; phylum Planctomycetota; class Phycisphaerae; order Phycisphaerales; family Phycisphaeraceae; genus CAZSSX01. Next base: position 1,192 of record CAZSSX010000271.1, read on the forward strand.
TGTAAGTCTTTGCCCGCTTTGTCGGCCACACCATTGTAGGCGATTTGTCTTTTTTTAATTTCTAGCATCAACGCATCAAAGGCTTGATTTCTTTCTGCAAGTGCTAAATCTCGGTTGTCCACTTTATCCATCAACATATCGCGTTCTAATTGAAGTTTTTTATATTGCGATAGCAGTGTTGTATTTTCATCTTTGGCTGCAATATCAAAGATTCTGCGGATTTGCAGATTCGTCATCGCCTCTTTCACGCCGATCAAAGTTTGCTTTTGGGCACTCATTTGAATCAACTGGGCAAAGGAAGATGTTCCTTTAGATTTAGCCAAAGCGCGTATGTTTTTATATTTTTCGCCGCCACGCTCGGAAAACTTGATATATACGGCAAGCTCTTTCTCGGCAGACTCTTTATCTGCTAAGGCTTCGTTGGTTGATGAGATTTGAAATCCACAGATGACGACCAAAATTAATGTGGTCAAACCGAAGATAACCATTCCTACCACCGCACCATTGCTGCTATCACTATTGCGTCCACGTGCCGCCATTGGCAACTCCTTAAAAAAAATGAAGATCGTACGTTATGTTTAAATCCAACTCGTTCAAGCCATGAACCCCGCACCAAGTCATCCACCCTGCGTGATCCAATTAACCGCGCAACTTAAAATAATAAATCACCGCATCGGCACAACGCGCCAAAGGTAGGCGATAAAAGTATATTGTCCTTCAAATCGCCTCATTTAGCAACCACCGCTCCTAATCGACCCATTGCATCTTTATAAATAGACACAACTCTATTTAATTACTGTATTTAGCATCTATCAAGTCGCTGCGATTTTTCCAGTATTAGTCTTTCACTTGGATTAAAAATTCGACTTCAACGCTGGTATTAATCGGCAACGCATTGACGCCTACCGCTGCTCTGGCGTGGGTTGCTTGTTTGCCGAAAATCTCACCTAGCAGATTGCTGGCGCCGTTAATCACGGTAGGCTGACCATAGAAATCGTTATCCGAAGCGACAAAGCCGCCAACGCGGACAACCTGAACAAATTTCGTCCAATCGCCTTGAAGCATATCATCGATAATGGCCAACATATTTAGCACACATTGTCCCGCGGCAGCGGCAGCATCTTCGACGGATGTAGCCGAAGGGACGGGGCCCTTGACGGTAAGCTCGCCTTGAACCATGGGGAGTTGGCCTGAAACATAAATCAGATTCCCCGAACGCTTGGCGGGAATATAGGTCGCCAAGGGCTTAGGCGCTTGCGGTAATACCAAGCCTAGCTCTGCAAGTCTTGCTTTTAAATCCATGATTGATTCCATTCTTTATTTTCAAAACACAAAGGCATCATAGCCTCAAAATTCTGTCTCTATTTTACGCCAACACCGCTGATTATCAAATGCCAACTCTATTATTTTATTCGCATTCAATGCATCACGTAAAAACACAGCTGCCTATTTTCACGCCCCCATAGCCATATCAAATCCATCTTGATGCTGTCGCTTCAACTCGGGATTTTTTAATCGAGTCCTTCTAAAAACCACCCATTTCAGACGGCGTTTCGTTCAAATCGAATGAGC
>CAZSSX010000272.1:0-2728 GCA_964609545.1 uncultured Phycisphaeraceae bacterium
GCAAGCACAGGTACATTGTATATTCACTCAAAAAATAGGATAAAACTTATTTTTTTGTAGTAGCCTATTGCTTTTCCAAAGACTTTTGCTCTGACCATGAGATAGGTTAGGCTTAGGTAAAATGAGAAGTGGACGACTTTGTCAAACCAGGAGAATCCTAGGTCTGGGCCTTGAGGCATTGGGGCATGTGTGAGGCTAAAAATGGCTAGCCAATAGATGAATAGCCAAATTTTTGGGCACCGCCTTAGTAGTTGTACAAAAGATGTGATCAAGCAAATACCCATCATCAGCCAGCGCGCCCCTGCGACACGTTAGATTGGCATTATAGCCCAGAATGTGTAATTGCCCAACTGGCTTGGATTATTGCTGGGAAATATTTTTATTGTGTGGGGTATAAAAAAAGCACGGCTGCCTTAAGAGGAAGCCGTGCTGAATGTTCTATTTTACTTCATCGTCGATGAATGCCAATTTAGCATTGGATTGATCGGGTCTTTATGGTCTTGGGGGTTTGCCACCACTTTTTTTCCCACCTACCAAGCTGCCGTCTTTACCACTATCTTCATTGGTGAAGAGGTTATCTCCGCCGTTGCGCCCTTTTTTGCCGGCGTATCCTAATTTACCTGAGTCGGGTGCTACTTTCGTCCAGCTGCCGTATGTTGTGCGTTTCATCACAGGCCTACTGACTGTTTCGACGTGACCATCAGCTGAGCCCACTGCGCCAATCCATGAATTTTTCGAACCATCTTTGGAGTAGTTGGAATGGTAGTTTGCGGCAACGCCTGACAAACCATCGCCTAGTTTACCGAGGTTACGGTCAGATATCAGCGGTGTATTTGAAGATCCCGCGGATCGCCACGATCTTGCCGAAGCTGGTTTGGCCCCTGTTTCGTTGCCGATGCCTAAGAGGGCATAGGATGCATTTGTTTTTGCAAAAACTCCGTTTTCGTATGGATTGAAGGCGGGGTCTTTTTCTGCGGGTGAGATTAAGCTTTCTGGCACCATATCACCTTTGGCGAGCAATGCTGCGAAGCGTACATGGGTGGCGGAACCACTTCCAGCTTGTGCGGCACCATCGATGGAGATATCTGCACCGTCTAAATATGTCCTGCCGTTGAATCCTAAGAGCCATCCACGCTTTGAGGATGCTGTTCCGAAGAATGCGGTCAAGATTCCTTTTTGGTTGGTCGCATTTTCAAGTTTGGATGCGGCAGTATTGGCAGCACCTAGGGCTGGCATCAACAGGCCGATGAGTAGCGCGATGATTGAAATCACCACGAGCAATTCGATTAGGGTAAACCCTTTTTTACAGATACGTGTCATTTTAAAATCTCCTAAATTTTATGTAAAAGAAAACAATTTATTCCGAGAAACAAAACATTTGCAGGCTCGTGTGTCGTTAGCTCTTATTATTTTTCATCCATACATCAAGACACGTGCCTCATTGTATTTATTGAGCGATAAGCGGCTCATACGAAAAACTTTAACAGGCGCTACACGGCAGCACTGCAACGATAAAAAATAAAACAAATCGCATAATGTTAGCAAGGGGAATCGTCTTTGTTAGCGGGGGAAGCTTAAAAAACGGAGGAGACTTTTTTAAAATTTAGATAACCCAATGGTCCGGAATAATAATAGCAATCGAATAATAGATTTAAGTTATCTGGTTTATAAAAGCCAAGTCCCTTTCTACTGCTACGCGCCACACGACGGATTCATCACTTGAATCATCATGATTGATTACGTTTGACGAAGTGGTTAAGCACATCGTTTATTGTTCTAATGCTAACATTTCTGATCCAACAGCAACGCTAGGTTCTTATGATCGTAAATCATCGATCTGGAAAAGTCAAGACAATTTCCAAGCAATCATGCTTGATCGCAATATCTTATTTGATTACGGGGCCTTTCATTTTTCTATCGCAACTATGTTTATCATATGCGAGCGAAACGATTATTTCTAGGTTCAAACTGCTATATTTTTTAAAAAAAGTCATTTTTCATCGTGTTTATCCAATATTTTTCCGCAAAAGACATGTACAATGACTCACTCACACTTTTTATAGGATATCTCATGTTTTCATTACAAAATAAAACAGCAATCATCACCGGCGCGGGCTCGGGCATTGGCAAAGCCATTGCGCAGACTTTTTCCGCGCAAGGTGCTCATGTCGCTATTTTGGACTTTAATATTGATGCAGCCCAGGAAACGGCCTTGCAGCTCAATCAAGCTAATCCCGGCACGGCATTGGCTATCCAGACGGATGTTTCGGATCAGGCTCAAGTTCAAGAGGCGTTTGCCACGGTTATCCAACACTTTGGCGCGGTGGATATTTTGGTCAATAATGCTGGGATTGGGCATGTGGGCAATGTGCAAACGACCACGCCTGAGGACCTAGATAAGATTTATAATGTTAACGTCAAAGGTGCTTACAACTGTTTGCAGTCGGCGGTGAATCAGATGACTAAACAATCGGGCGGGGTCATTTTGAATTTGGCTTCGATCGCTTCGCTGGTGGGTATTGAGGATCGCTTTGCTTACTCGATGTCTAAGGGAGCGGTTTTGACGATGACTTATTCTGTGGCTACGGATTATGTGAAGCAGCATATCCGTTGTAATTGCATTTGCCCAGCGAGAGTGCACACGCCTTTCGTTGATCAATTTTTGGCCAAGAACTATCCTGATAACACGCCCGAGATGTTCAAAAAGCTTTCGGATTATCAGCCGATG
>CAZSSX010000273.1:0-2725 GCA_964609545.1 uncultured Phycisphaeraceae bacterium
GGGGTTTGAGGGGGAGGGGCTGGGATTTTTTGCACGGTTTAGGCAGAAGCGGCAGTGGGATGATAGACCCCTTCGGTGGAAGATGGGGCTGGTGGTTTTGGTGAGTGTTTTCTTGGGTTTATTGGTGGGTTTAACCGAGCGTCTTTTTTGGGGTAATGGGTGGATTTTTCTATTGGGGTTTGTTTTTTTGAGTTTTGCGATTTATGGCTTAGCCACGCGCTGGATTTGTGATCCCATCGAGTCGCTTTCTTTTAAAATGGACAGCCAGAGTAAGCGGGAAGACCAGAGGCCTTTGAAGCTGGCTAGGGATCGCCAAGATGAGGTTGGCCAACTGTCACGCGCTTTTTATCGTATGAGCGTGCGGTCTTTGCGGGATCGGTTTGAGAATAATCAGCTGAGGCGAACGCTTGATGATCGCGTGATTAAAGCGACTGATCATGCGACAGCTTATCTGAAAGCCGTCGCGCTGAATGATCCGTTGACCGGGCTGGGCAATCGTCGGGCTTTGGATGAAAACTTGGAATTAATTTTCAGGTCCTGTGCAGATTCTGGTGATGAGCTTGTGGTGGTAGCTATTGATTTGGATTGTTTTAAAGCGATTAACGATCGGTACGGCCACGCGATGGGCGATGAAGTGCTTTGCTTGGTGGGTGAATTGGTTAAGGCCAATGTGCGGTATGATGATTTGAGCATTCGGCAGGGCGGTGATGAGTTTGTAATCTTGATGCCGGGCTGTGAATTACAGAGCGCCAAGAGATTGATTAAGCAGGTGGCGCATTATTTTGATCAGCAGGTGGGGATACTTCTTGAGGGGGACACGCTGCCGAGCTTGTCCGTGGGGATAGCTAGCTCAAGGTTTGATCCGACGGATGATGGGCAGGAGCTTTTGGCGCGGGCTGATGGGTATTTGTATCAAGCCAAGAGGCGAGGCAGGCACTGCATTGTGGATGTGAGTGTGGCGAATCGCGCGGGCTGAAGGGTGGTGTGGGTGATGTGGGTGGTGGTGGGGCGGGATGTTTTTTAGGTTTGGTCGATGACGGCGCCGAATTTTCGGGTGCGCTGGGCGTAGGTCCGTAAATCTTGGAAAAGGTGCTGGGGGCTATAGTCTGGCCAGCAATCTTGGTTAACCACGATTTCCGCGTAGCTGATTTGCCAAAGGAGGTAGTTGCTGATGCGCATTTCTCCTGCGGTGCGGATGAGTAAATCGGGATCTGGGACAGGCAGGATCCGGGTGTAGAGGTGGTCGTCGATGGTTTGAGGGGAGATGTCTTGGGGGTCTAGCTCCGCATTTTTAACTTTTTGTGCGATGGCGCGGACGGCATCGGTGATTTCGGTGCGCGAGCCGTAGTTGAGGGCCAGGGCGAGGGTGAGGCCTGTGTGTTTTTCTGTGATTTGTGCGGTTTTGTCGAGTTCTTCCAGTAGGCGCGGGGAGAGGCCTTGGCGGGTGCCGATCTGGACAAACTTGACGTTATTTTGGATCATCGTTTGTCGTTCTTCTTGGAGATATTGAACGTAAAGGTCCATCAAGAAGTGGACTTCCTCCTCGGGTCTGCTCCAATTTTCGATGGAGAAACTATAGAGGGTGAGGACGTCGATTTCTAGCTGGGCGCACGTGGTCACGATTTTTCGAACGGCCTCTGCGCCTTTGGCGTGTCCGAACGTGCGCGCTTTGCCTTGTCGCTGGGCCCATCGCCCGTTGCCATCCATGATCATGGCGATATGGCGGGGCAATGCTTCTTTGGGCAACCCTAAGGCTTTGAAGGCTTCAGCGGTTTGCTGCTGGGAAGTGAGCTTAGTTTTTGTCACGAGTGAGCGTTCCGTTTTTTAAGATGGCTTGATTAAAGTTTGGTCACGCCCGGGCCCGACGCTTACGATTTTTACGGGAATGCCGGTATGATCCTCGATAAATTGGATGTATCGTTGGGCATTTTGAGGCAGATCAGCGTAGCGGGTGATGACTGAGATTTCCTCGATGGATTGGGTGAAGCCGTCGAAGTCTTGATAGATCGGTTGTGCATCTTGTAGGTCTGCTGCATCTGCCGGAAAAGCGTGGGCTTGTTTGCCGTGGATGCGATAGCCTGTGCATATTTTGAGTGTTTCAAAGCCGCCTAGCACATCTAGGAGCATGACTGATAGTGCCGTGACGCCGTTGAGTTGTGCGGAATATTTGACCGTCATCAGGTCAAGCCAGCCGCATCTTCGGGGTCGTCCCGTGGTGGTGCCAAATTCGTGGCCTTGGGTTCTGATTTTTTCCCCGATAGCGTTGTCCAGCTCGGTGGGCATGGGTCCGCCGCCGACGCGTGTTTGATAGGCTTTGAGAATACCGATGACGTGTTTGACCGTGCCACTGGGGGTGCCCGTACCTGGTGCGATGCCTAATGCTGAGCAGTTGCTGGAGGTGACATAGGGGTATGTGCCGTGGTCGATGTCTAGGAGTGTGGCGTTTGCGCCTTCAAAGAGGAGCTGTTTTTTTGCAGCGATGGCGGCGTGTAGGATTTGGGCAGAATCGACGACGTGTTTGCGTAGCCGTTCTGCGTAGGCTAAATAGTCTTGGTAGATAGTGTCGAAATCGAGGGGCGTGTAATCTTGTCCGCAGCAGTGGGCTAGGCCTTTGAGCTGAATATCTTTAAGTTTAATGATGTAGGTGAGTTTTTCTTTGAAGGCTTGGGCGTTTAAGAGTTCGCCCATGCGGATGGTGGTGGTGCGCTGGGCTTTGTCCGCGTAG
>CAZSSX010000274.1:0-2707 GCA_964609545.1 uncultured Phycisphaeraceae bacterium
TTTGAGTAATCATGCGTTAATTTTGATAAAAAGCCAGCTAATAGAAAGTTGTATCTGATGATAAAGTGGATTGATCCTAGCTCTAAACGGTGGACAGCGGTTTGGGGCTTATTGAGCCTATTGATTTTGATAGGCGGCGTGGCTCTGATTTCGTCTGGCCCAACCGGAACTCTAGCGGGGGTGAAAACCACCGTCAAGACAGCTTATCGAGCCGTCGCTCGTCCGGTAACGCCTTCAGATCATCTAAAAATTCCCCGTGCTAGGCAGGCTCATGGCCGCAGGGGCATCCCCACCGGGCGAGGCATTATCGTCGCGCAAGTCGAAGGCGCACCCTCAAGTTATGCCCCCAATACCAAAGATCAGCATTTCCGAGGCGTCCGATTTATCGCACTAGAAGGCCAAGGCAGGCCCTCTGGGCATGCAACCTTTGCAGCCAAACAGATTTTCGGAAAAACAGGCGTAGCCCCCGGGGTCAAGCTCGTTTACAACATGTCTTATCGTGGGTTTCTAAACAAGCATTGCCTCAACGCGGCATCAGCTTTGCCCCCGACCGCTGGCAAAGCCAAGGTCTATACCCATAGCTGGATCTTAAGCGCCAAAGGTGCTTACGCCAACGATATCTTAAACCGGATCGATTATTTAATTGATACTCAAGATGTCATCATGGTAGTAGGCGTGAATAATGGTTCCAAAACAAGCGTCCCTCCCTTATTGGCAGGCGCTTATAATGTTATCTCGGTGGGCACTTGGACGGGAAATAATTCAAACGGCTACACGCCCATAGGCATCGCAGGCCCGGGCCGTTGTAAGCCCGAAGTCGTAGGCCCTAGCTCCAAAACCAGTTTTGCCACGCCGATGGTTGCTGGTGTGGCAGCCCGTTTATTGGAAAAAGCCTATGGACAAAAAGATAAAACATGGCGAAAATCCGAGGTCATCAAAGCGCTCATTCTAGGCGGCGCAGAATCCTTTGGAGGCTTTAAAACCGAAAAAGGCAAACCCTTAAGCAAACAGATCGGCGCCGGGCGCGTGCGTTTTGATCGGTCTTATCTCATGCAAATTGCGGGCAACCAAAAATCCGGTTTAATTAAACAGACCAACGCTTGGTCCTATCGCTCTAGCCGCAAAGGGCAATCTTATACCTACGCGTTTACCCTACGAGGCACCTGCCCCCAGCTAAGCGCTACCCTCGTTTGGAATCGACAAGTCGCGGGCAAAACCTTGGTACACCCAAAAACCAAGCAAAAACAATGGGTCAGTAAAACAGCTCTGGCGGATTTTGATCTAGAGCTGATTCATATCGACTCGCGGGGCAACCAGCGGGTGATTCAATCCTCCAAGTCGAAAATCGATAATGTAGAGCGGATCACCGCTAACAAACTCAAAGCAGGGCGATATAAGCTCATCGTCAAACGAGCGGATAAGCTCCCCTTTGTTTGGGATTACGCATTAGCTTGGCGAATGGATTAAACAAAGCTAGGCTAAGCGAAAAATACACATCAACCAGAAGTGCCAGACATTTCACCGGACATTTTACCGGAGATTTCATGGGGGGCTTCACGGGGGTTTGTCCAGCCATTTATCGTTGATGATATCAGTTAAAAAAGATCCATTTTTTCAGATCGAGGGTTGACCCAAGAGCCGCTTAAGGATACCGTCATAGGTAGGCAAGAGCCATCGGGTTGTTCGATGGTGTGATACTTTTTAAGACTGTTGGCAAGGGAATGGCCCGATGAATTTGAAAACACCGTTTTATCTATTTCTGGGATTAGTTTGTTTCTTACAGATGGCAGCGCAGACCGCCCAAGCTCAAGAGCTTAAAGACTATCAAGGCATCGTCACCCAGGATATCAAGCTTTGGTCGGGCGCAAGCACGAAATCTTATCAAGTCGGGCAGCTCAAAAAAGGAACCCTCGTGCATGTCATCGACATGAACCTCAAGCACTATCGCATCACCGCGCCCCAAGGCGTGGCTAGCTATATCCGTGTGACCGACGTGACACGTATCGGCGCGACCCATCAAGCAAAAGTTAATGTCAAATGGGCATCGGTTCGCGTGGCAAATATCAACGGCCCAGCATTGAGCAAAAAAACACATAAAACCTTAAATATGGGCGATACCGTCACGATTATTCAAACCGATGGCCTATATTACAAAATCAAAACTCCCCCAAATGCGCCGGTTTATATTAGGCCCAATCTCATCCGCCCAGCCACTGCCAATGAAATTGCCCAAGGCGGTGCGGTGCAAGAAGTCGTAGCAGTAAAGCCTACGACCCCCGCATCTAAAAAAACAACCACAATCGGCAGCACGATCAGCGGAGTGGCCAAAGCCAAAACCACGGGCGCAGAGGGTTCAGTGGTCGTTGTTTCGGGCACAAAGAAAACAGTTAATAAAACAGTTGAAAAGACAACGGGAGCCACGGCGACTAAGCAAGCCAAAGCGAAAAAAGCACCCAAAGCCACCTCATTAAAATTGCAAGCCATCGAAGATCAATTCATCGCTTCTCAAGAGATGGCGCTGCTTTCGAGACCGTTTGATAAGTTGATCGCAGCGTACCAAAATTTTGCTAAGAAAAATAAGCTCGGACGCATCGATGCTTATATCGTGAAGTTTCGGGTTCGGATTTTAAGATATCAGCAACGCCGAGCGCGGATGATTCAACGTATTCAAGCAGCGATCAATAAATCTAAACCCACATGCACCCAA
>CAZSSX010000275.1:0-2697 GCA_964609545.1 uncultured Phycisphaeraceae bacterium
AAAAATGGATTAAAAATACGATCGATCGCCTCCTCGTCAATCCCCAAACCCGAATCCTTAACCCGAACAATAGCCACCCCCTCACCACCAGACACACTCACCACCACCCGACCATAACCCACCTGAGCCTTACGCCCACGAGACACCACCACCGCATCCACCGCATTCCTAAAAAGATTCAAAAAAACACGCCCAAGCGACTGCACATCCCCCAGCACCGCCAAATCCCCATACGCCTCGCGCCCCTCATAACACACCTCAACCCGTCCCCCTTCCTCTCCCCAATGATGCGATTCAATCGCCCGACCAATCACCCCCCAAAGATTCACCTTCTTAAACGTAAGCCGCATATCACCCGAAAAATCTAGCACATCATCCACAATCCCTCCCAAACCCTCCACCGCCTCCATCGTCTTAAGCACCATCCCATGACTCGTTTCCCCCTCAGGCAAATCCTCACGAAGCATATCAAGGTAAAGCCGAATCGCACCCAAAGGATTCCGAATCTCATGCGCAATCCCAGCAGCCATCTCCCCCAAACCCGCCAACCGCTTAGACCGCTGAAGCTGCACATTCGTGCTCACCAGCTCCCGCTGCAACCGAACCACCTCGCTGCGCAGCGCATCATGAGACTCCTGCAAATTAGCCGTCGCCTCATTATAAACATTCATAATTTCCGTCAGCTCAGCCATCCGACGATCCCGTTCCTCAACCGACACAACCCCCACCCCATCACCTACCTCACCCCCCGCCCCATCACCATTGCCCCCCCCCAACAACGCACTGCCCGACTCAAAATCATTCATCTATCACCCCCGCCGATCTGTAAAACGAGGGTCCACAACCCCCCGCGATTGATTCTGATAAGCATTCAATGCCGCCCCCCGATTATGCGACCGCTTCATCTCCCGCCCGATCCCCTCTTTCACCGCAGATAAGCTGGCCTTATCCCGCTCATCCCGATCGATGATCCCCTTCAAAAGCGCCTCCGATTCATCCACCAATCCCCCAATCGCTTCCCGCTGCTCCCCCGCCAGCCCATCCCACAATTCACGCCAACGCGTACGAAACGGCCCCAAATCTCTAGCCAAGCCCCCAAGCTCATCAAGCACCACCTGCCGCTTACCCAACAACGTAATCAAACCCTGAGAATCCACCGCCTCAACCATCCGACCCTGCTCGTGACTATACCCCTCAAGCTCTCGATACAAAACAACCTGACGCGCCAATAGCTCCCTAAGCATCAACACTTCAGTACCTGAAAATCCACCTGATTCTTGCTCGGTCATCCATGACCTCCTGATAGTCTACAAATCCATAGACCCTTAACAAACTAAAAAATGCATCCATGCATCCCATAAAAGCCTGCCAAGCCAATAACATCATCGGCACACGCCCCCCATTTAACTTGAAACTTTTTTAAGATGCAAATCATCCCCACAAAGAATCCCCCGCATACACTATATATAGTACCCACATACAAAGCCAGACACTAAACACGTCCCATCCAAGACACCGCCTCTCAATTTCCCCAAAGCCTTTCACAGCCTTAAGCCACAGCACCATCCCAGCCTAAAACACCAAATACCCCCGTTTAAAACAAAAATTACTCGCTACGTTCTCGCAATCGCTTCATATCAGCCTCCATCGTTTTGGCCATTTGCACAATCTGATCCCCCGCCCGCCACACCGCCATATCCTTACCCTCCATCATCAATCGACCAATACGCTTCATCGCATCGATCCCCGTCATCGCACGCTTCCATTCGCCCCTGCCCATGAAAAAATATCCATCAATAGCCAAAACATGACTCACCAAACCCAATTGACCAATCACCCGCACACCCGCCAAATCATCAGCCCGCAACTCACCCCCACCCCACAATACCTTCCGCTTGCTAGCCAACTTAAAACCCTCAATAAACCCACGATTACCATTAAGCCACTGCGCCACAAACGGTTTACTCCGCGCCGTCCAAGGCTTACTCGTAGCTTCCCAATAATGCTCTTTAACCCGCTCAAGATTCACATGCTTATGACCCTTCGTATAAATCTCCGCGTCAAACCGCTCAAAATAACGATACGTTAATTCACGATCAATACCCGCATGACCCCCTTCCACAACAGCAAAAGCCTTCTTAACCTCAGCATCACCCGCATCCTCACCCGCCAATAATTGACCCCGATCAACACCCAGCGTCCCCCGAATATCACCCACCACACTAGCCACATCTGCCCCACCAGAAACATCATTCAAACCCCCTAACTTACCACCACTAGCCTTAATAACCGCAGGCTTCCGCCCAGCCTCAACCACTTGCCCAGTCGCCACCTGGCCATTCGCCGCCTCCACACCCTCATTTCTCCCCGCCAATCTCGCATCACGCTGCCGATCCATCACTCTCTGTACACGCGGACTGATCCGCGTTCGTTTACCAAATTGACAGCCCCCCAGCCCCATAAACCCTACCAATATCACGATACAAACACCACGCATATCAACTTCCTTTTTGTCATACCAAATATTTTTTCTATAGATACAGTCCCCCACATCCCCTCCCAGCATCATACCACCCAATAGCCCGCCAGACAACAATTCTTCGATAAAACAACCTTGTTTCAAGCACCCCAACCATACCCAAACCCTGCCCCCCGCCGTTTATCAGTCCAAGTCCATGCCGTTTAAACAATCGCTTC
>CAZSSX010000276.1:0-2680 GCA_964609545.1 uncultured Phycisphaeraceae bacterium
CCGTATTTCGCAGCCGTTCGCACGAGCCTACCGCCTGTAGATGAACATTTCACCGGCGGCTCATCGCCCATAGCCCACATCATTTTATCCAAACTATGAATATGCTGCTCAGCGATGTGGTCCCCACAGAGCCAAGTCTGAAAATACCAATTGTACATCTGATCGCCTAAAGGGGATCCGGTGTCTTTATTTCTAACCCAAGGCGTACTCGTGTTATAAGTACATTGCATGGTCATGATCTCGCCGATCATCCCGTTTTGAATTTGCTTGAAAGTATCTAGTTTTGCTTTGTGATAGCGATAGCATAAACCAGAAACAAGGTTGAGCCCTTTTTTCTTGGCCAGCTTACAGGTTTCCATCACGCTGCGTACACCCGGTGAATCAGTGGCCACTGGTTTTTCACAGAAGACATGCTTGCCCGCTTCGATGGCCGCTTTGAGTTGTACCGGCCGAAAACCCGGAGGCGTGGCCAAAAGAACCACATCACACAACGCAATGACTTTTTTATAAGCATCCAAGCCGACGAATTGATTTTCAGCAGGAACCCGAACCCTTTGTTTAACACCCGAACGTTTGAGGCTATTAACACTGTTGCGTAAACGATCCTCAAAAGCATCGCCCATAGCTACAAGTTCGCAGTTGGGATCGGCTTTAAGTCCTTGCTGGGCAGCACCCGTGCCACGCCCGCCACAGCCGACCAACCCGATACGTAATTTTTTATCTGCCGCGGTCGCGAAAGCGCTATTTGAAATCGCACCGGTGACGCCCGCTACCGCGATAGCAGCCGCTGATGAATTTTTCATAAAACGGCGTCTTGACGCCCCATTGTCTTGACCAGATTGATCCATGTTTTATTCCTTAATAAGATTAACTGAATGAAAGTACACCGATTTTACGCCATCAAGTCGCGCGTGGGTGATATGCTAAATATAATAACAAAAACTGTAAATGTTGCGCCTTGATGGTCGGTCGTAGAACCAAATTACAATCGAAACAACCAAGGCGCCTCTGATAAAGGCTTAAGAAGTCACGCTCAACCAAAGGCTTTTTTTAGTCTTCAAATTCTTCGAATTCGTTAAATTCTGATTGCTCATCGGTCGCCTGATTCTGTGCGTAACATTTGCCGTTAAGCGACTCAGATCCCTGCCCGTCTTGATCGAAATTATCAAAATTCAGCGGATAGATGCTAGCTGCTTTATGAGAAGTATTCCCCGCCTGCCCCGTGGAGTTTGATGGATTGCCCGTCGGCGAACTGAGATGAATCAGAAGGCCTAGCGCCACACCCGCTGCCAAAGAGCCACTACCTATAAAAGTAAGCTTCCAGCGAGCTATAAAAGACCCCTTACCTTCAACAGTGGCTAGGCCATCCGCCGAAGGATCGGGGGTCATATCAGGGGCATATCGCTGAGAAAGTGTCGTCATACGTACCTCAAGGGATTGGCTCGGGGCGATCGTTTCAAATTTCGGTATTTCTTTTTCTGGGTCCCACATGACCACGTACTCCAAATTGGTTTGGGTTATTCTGTTTTACTGAAAATCTGCTGGGTTCATTGTTTTTCGCAGCTTTTCAACGCCTCGGTGGTACCAACTCACCACCGTGCCCATGGGCCTATCCATCACATCAGCCACCTGGCGAAACCTCAATCCCGCATGAAGATGAAGAATAATCACTTCACGCTCATCCGTTGAGAGACAACCCATCGCTTGGTTAAGCTGGGCAGCCACCTCTGCATTTTCTAGGTAGATGCCCGGGGCAATGGGCTTGCCGGGTATTTGATTGTCAATCTGCTGCTGACCGCCATGGTCACGTATCTTCTGATTGGATCGATAAAAATCAATCGCAGCATTTCTTACAGCCTGAAAAGTGTAGGCCTGTAATCGTTCAGGCGTGCGATTCATGCTATAAAGCCTAGCAAAGGCATCATGCACCGCATCTTCAGCCAACTGGGGAGACCTAAGAATATTGTAGGCAATCAAATAAAGCTGCCGACCTTTTTTATCGTAGATCTCGTTTAATTCAGACCAAAGACTCATCGTTATCCTATTTCCTCGATCTGGGAACCGTCAGCGTCTTTTATCGCTTTCAATTCTACTATAATAGACTGGAATTCCACTGCATTTATGCGGAGGACTCAAAAAATTAAAGATTTATTAACGAAAATAAATCAGCGAACGGGCGATAGTATAGCAAAGTTTTCCGATCTCATTATTTTTGTCGACCAAATGCATACATAACCCTATTAAAAAACAGATGTTATGTGTATTTTTATACAATAACAAACACCGCCCGTTCCTTACCCCAAAGCGAAAATCATTAATCTTTATCTCCCAGACGGACGATACATCACAAACATCAGACTTTCACACAAATGGCATGCCCACATTTGACATTTTGCCCAACCTTGCCCAACGTAGGACAAAAATAAACAGCAACATCCGTTTATGCTTGTTTGATTGACCCATATTTTCATTTGCCAAAGGTATCATCATAAGATGGCTAAAACCACCAAAAAAAAATCGACCACAAAGAAAAAAACAACCAAGAAAAAAACATCCTCGCGCAGAGCCAGTTTTGATGCTAAGTTCGCTCAAGATAAGCATTTAGTGATTGTCGAATCACCCACCAAAGCCAAGACGATCAATAAATACCTAGGCAAAGATTACTACGTCATGTCCTCAG
>CAZSSX010000277.1:0-2671 GCA_964609545.1 uncultured Phycisphaeraceae bacterium
CTAATGACGGAGTACCATGCATATTGGAGCATGGCTACGCGGTCTGCGACGCCGATGCCTAGCGCGCCGCCCGAGCCGCCTTCGGCTAGGATGGCTGAGAGGATGGGCACTTTGAGGCGGGACATTTCTTGCAAATTGTAGGCGATGGCTTGGGCTTGTCCGCGTTCTTCTGCGCCAACGCCGGGGTAGGCGCCTGGTGTGTCGACAAAGGTGACGATGGGTAGGTGATATTTTTCTGCTAATTTCATCTTCAGCATCGCTTTGCGGTAGCCTTCGGGGTGGGCCATGCCGAAGTTACAGGCGATGCGTTCTTTGGTTTCGCGCCCTTTGTGATGTGCTACGACGAGGCATTTATGTGCGCCGATGCGGCCAAAACCGGTGATAATGGCTTGATCATCGCCAAAGTTTCTGTCGCCGTGAAGAGGGCAGAAGTCTTTGACGAAGATATTGATGTAGTCGATGGATTGCGGCCGAGAGGGGTGACGGGCGACGCGAACGGTGTGCCAAGGGCTTAGATTTTCGTAGATTTTTTTGAGTAAATCGGTGTGATTTTGCCTGGCTTTGCGTAATTCAACGCCTAGATCGTAACCATCGCGCTGTGATTGCGATTCTAGCTCGGTGATTTGATTGGCCAGTTGGGTAAGAGGCCTCTCGAATTCGAGGTCGTAAGTTGTTGAAGATCCAGCGTTTATATTACTCATAAAAATCATATCCTTGCGTCGTCATGAAAAGAACTTATAGTATGACCTGCCTAGGGGTTAATCGATCAATCGTGGTATTTTACCGGAATTTGAATACAATTGAAAAAGCGAGCCACCAAATGAGTCAAAATTCTTTTTTATCTCACAGTGACAGGATTGTGATTGTAGGGCCAGGCTTACTAGGCTCTAGCATTGGCTTAGGGCTCAAACGGGCTGGCTATTTAGGCGATATCGTGGGGATTGGGCGCGATGAGGGGGCGCTGGCTCGTGCCGTGGAATTGGGCGCTATCGATCGGGGGGCTACGGATTTGCAGAGCCAGCTGCGGGGGAGTTGTTTAATTATTTTGGCGACACCGCTGCTGACTTTTGGTGCGCTGCTTCAGTCGATTGCCAGCAAAATGACGGCAGAGATGATCGTCACGGACGTGGGCTCTGCTAAGGTCCAAGTTTGTCAGTTGGCGAGAAAGATTTTACCTTTTCCCCAGCGTTTTGTGGGGTCTCACCCGATGGCCGGGGGGATTGGTCAGGGCCCCGACGCAGCTAGGGAAGGTTTGTTTGCCGGCAGGCCTTGCGTGATGACGCCTTGCGCCGGAATAGACCCGAAGGCTAAGGCCATTGTGGCAGCGCTCTGGGAAGGGCTGGGCATGGTTGTCCAAGAGATGGACGCGGAAGAACACGATAAAAAAGTGGCATGCATTAGTCATTTGCCACACGTCATCGCCACGGCGTTGGTCTCGTGTGCTGATGAGCAAGGAGCGATGTCGATGGCGTCCACGGGATTTAGGGACACCACCCGTGTGGCAAGTGGCAATCCGCTGATCTGGCGAGATATTTTTCAAACGAATCGAAAAGCGATTATGGAATCTATTGATGTCTATACCGCGAAAATGAAAATATTCCGCCAAATGCTTGAGGACCAAGAGATGCCACGTATTTTGGAGGAGCTGGAGCTTCTTAAAGAGCAGAGGGACCAATGGGTCCAAGGGCAATTCGACGGATTGAAAGAACAATAGACAAGCAAAGGTAGCGAATGATGAAATATCAATTGGGATTTGTAGGCGGTGGAAACATGGCCCAAGCGATTGCTTTGGGTGCGGTGCGCAGTGAGGTCATTGCCCCCGGTCAGATTATTGTCTCAAATCCTTCACAAGATAAATTAGCAGCTTTAAGAGATGCCGGGATTGTGACAACGACAAAAAATACATCGGTTATTTTAGAATC
This sequence comes from uncultured Phycisphaeraceae bacterium, assembly GCA_964609545.1. Taxonomy (GTDB): domain Bacteria; phylum Planctomycetota; class Phycisphaerae; order Phycisphaerales; family Phycisphaeraceae; genus CAZSSX01. Next base: position 1,923 of record CAZSSX010000277.1, read on the forward strand.
TGAGCAAGTGGTTATCGCGGTGAAGCCGCAGGTCTTTCCCGAAATTGTTTCAGATTTTAAAAAATATGATGCTAGCAAGCAGGTTTTGATTTCTATTATGGCTGGTCTTAGCAGTGAAAAAATCGCGGAGCAGATCGGTTGTCCCGATGCGAAAATAATACGGGTGATGCCTAATACCCCTACGCTGATCGGGAAGGGGATGGCTGGAATGGCTGCGGGGGTTAATGCTGGAGAAGAAGATTTGGCGCTATGTCACAAGCTATTTGCCGCTGCGGGGCAGGCGGTGGTGATTGATGAAAAGCAGATGGATGCTTTGACACCGATTTCCGGAAGCGGGCCCGCTTATGTTTTTTTATTGGCTCAAGCGATGGAGCAAGCCGCCGATGAAATGGGCCTAGGCCGATGCACAAAACAATTGGTCAGGCAAACGATTCTTGGCGCCGCGATGCTTTTAAATGAAAGCGATGAATCAGCCGAAATGCTGAGGCAAAAAGTGACCAGCAAAGGTGGCGTGACGTTGGCGGCCACGCGCTACATGCAAGAGGCGGGCATCATCGAGATCGTAACCCGAGGCATTCAAAAAGCTAAAGACCGCTCGATTGAAATGGGGCAATCGTGACCGTTGCTTGTCATGCTAATAAGCGGACGAATCTTTCTTAAATGCTTGTATCATAGATTATCAAGCAGCGATCTACCATTTTCCTGGAGCGGGTTAAGGCTGGATAATATTGATCGACCGTTGATGGGGC
>CAZSSX010000278.1:0-2666 GCA_964609545.1 uncultured Phycisphaeraceae bacterium
GACGGCGTACGCCCCGCAGACATCGTCGGCGCAATTGCTAACGAAGTAGGAATCAGCGGCCGACAAATCATGAAACTCGTCATTGAACGAAATTTCAGTACCGTAGAACTACCCAAAGATTTACCCAAACAAACACTCAATAAACTACGCGATGTAGAAATCAAAGGCGTGGCACTAAACGCAACACGCACCGGCAATATCAAACCATTCAAAGGCGGCAAAGATGGCGCCAGCAGTGGCGCACGCGGAGGAAGAGGCGGATGGAAAAAAGGCGGCAGCGGCGGAGGCAAAGGCGGCTTCTCAGGCGGACGCGGAGGAAAACCCAGCTTTGGTAAATCAAAAGGGAAACCAAGCGGAAAACCTAAAAAAGGCGGAAAAAAACCTAAGCACCCCTTTAGCTAAGGGGCCTTAGGCGTCTGTTTCTAGCAGCTATTGAGGGAGAAGTGTTTGCGAATGATCTTGGACCATTCCAACCGCCTGAATTTTTCTAAATTCACGAGGCGAAACACCTTGATGATCCTTAAAACGCCGATTAAAATTAGAAACATTGTGAAACCCAGAGGCATAGCAGATCTCTAAAATAGGCTTAGATGTTTGACTTAAAAGCTTACACGCTAGGCTTACACGCAAATGATTGATCATCGCAGAAGGCGTTTGACGAGTCTGCTTCTTGAAAAAACGAGAAAATGCAGAAGGACTCATATGCGCTATTTTTGCAAGATTCTCCAAATGAATCGGCTGAGTATAATTTTCACTGAGAAATTTCAAAGTACTTTTCAAACGCTCCTGATCATGAGATTTATGAGCCCAATTGTAATGGCTACTCGTTAATGCCTCAGCAGGCCCAAGCAAAGTAATACTATCCAAAACATCAAGAAAAAGAATGATCTTTCGCGGGCCCTTGGCCTGGAGTAAGTCACCGATGACTTCGCCAAACTCAGCACCAGCACCACAATCAAAAAGTAAACCGCCAGAGGACTTAGCCAGCAACGCTTTAATCGGCCACATCTCAGGCACATTAAAAACAGTCCGGCTTAACCCGCCTTCATCAAAATGCAAACTAATCATCTGGTGAGCCGTATCCTCAATCTGATTCTGAGAAACACACGTATGAGGCAAATTGGGACCCAATATTGAAATCTGGTTCGGATGATAATTACCCACATGATCCCCAACAAATCGCAACCCTTGCCCTTTGATAAAAAAAGTGATCTCCGTCAGTCCATGCTGATGCCAATCAAAAGACAAATGAGGCCTAGAAATCTGATTGATCGTAAAAGTTGGATCTTGCGTCTTCAAGGACGCAGTATTTGGTCGAGGGAGCATCTTGCGCCTCACATGGTAGACGGTCCTGGTCTGGCATGTTCTATGGCAGGGCCTAAGTTTCCGGAACTCATCACCCATGGATGAGCTTAAATCAGCTTAAAGCACATAAGTGCAAAGCCATCATAAATATCGGCTAACCGATCAAAAAAATCTATTTTTTATCACAAATCATATCTTTTACAAAAAAAAAGCACCCCATCATCCATCTATAACAAAAAATATCACACACAAAAAAAGAAACAAACCGCAAACACCCAGATTTTAAAGTAATCAACCTCTTTTCGCCGATGAACAGCTACAGTGTCAACATAGATTTCATGCCTATGTGTGTTTTAAGCCTAAGATTTAGGCGCCTCTCTTGTTTGTACTTGTGTTCTGTTTGGATCACCCCCTTCTCAGTACGGATAAGAATACACCGCTCAATAAAGGAAGTGACTCCATGGAAGCGAATGAATTTATTGGATTACATGAATATTACCAAGGCTTACCCCAAGCAGACCGGACCATGATGCTGCTTTATTATGTAGATGAATTATTACCCCGAGAAATAGCAAGCGTGCTCGACTTAAACATCGAAGAAGTAGTGATGAAATTGACTGATCTACGGAAAAATGCGGGCAATTCACTGATGAGCCATAACCACATGAAACTCGTCGCATACGCATAAAAAAAACACCCACCAAAATCTCAGTTAAACAAAATTAAAACACAACAAAAAACCTAGCAGCCCATAGCGCGCCTCTAGGTTTTTTTATAACCCCAATACTCCCCCTAACCCCAAAACACTTCAAATCTCAACAATTTTAAAAAGCCTATCGAAAAAAACGATAAGCGTAAAGGCGTTAAATTAAATACCCTCATCAGGGATCGAACCTGAAACCTGCTGCTTAGAAGGCAGCTGCTCTATCCAATTGAGCTATGAGGGCTTAGCCTACCAAATATAGCCTATTTAACAGTTTCTGTCCACCGAATATCGTTTATTCCAACCGTTTCTCAGCGCACCTTTTGCCAAATCAAACAGACCTCACAACCCCAAACCCCCTCCTCCACCAGACACCCATATCCAATCGCCCCCCAACACCAAAAAAATCCAACCCAAACTATGGCCTCGATGCGGAAATCGGCACCAAGACAACATCTAAAACATTTTCTTTACCGAATTTAAAAGGCAATTGCTTGAAAATATAGCCCTCTTTCTCCACTTTAAGATAAATATCATCGCGATCCTCATAAAAATATTTACCCTGCATCGGTAAAATCAGCAACCTACCATCCGGTTGAAAACTCGATTCTAAAAGAGGCAAGGTTTTTCTATATTCACCTCGATCGTTCTTAACAAT
>CAZSSX010000279.1:0-2622 GCA_964609545.1 uncultured Phycisphaeraceae bacterium
GGCACGCACTTCAATGCCAGTCTTCCCATTAGGCAATGTTACCCTTCGGCAGACATCGATATATTCCGTAATTTTTTCAATGGAGATAGATTCATAAGTGAGGACTGCAGCCATATATTGAAGGGGAAAATAAGTTTTCAGATAAGCAGTTTGGTAAGCGACGATGGCGTATCCGGTGGAGTGGGATTTGTTAAAACCATATCCTGCGAATTTTAGAATGAGATCGAATAATTCATTTGATTTTTTTTCTGTAACCCCGTGGACTTTAGCGCCTTTAATAAACTGCTCACGGTTGGCGTTGATGACCGACATTTTTTTCTTGGAGATTGCTTTAATCAATGAGTACGCTTGGCGCAGCGGGATGCCTCCAAGTTCATTGACCACTTGCATGACTTGCTCTTGGTAAATCATAATGCCGTAGGTTTCAGCAGTGAGATCATCGACGATTTGATTGACCTGTGGGATGGCTTCGCGTCCGTGTTTACGCGCGTTGTAATTGGGGATGAGTTCCATGGGGCCGGGGCGATAAAGCGCGTTGGCCGCAATTAAATCCTCCAGGCGGTCGGGCTTCATGGCCATTAATAAGTTGCGCATTCCACCGGATTCAAACTGAAAAACGCCAGAGGTCTCGCCTCGTTTAAATAAATCAAAAACCTTAGCATCATCAAAGGTTAATCGCTCTAGATCTAAGGGGTCCCAATCCTTTGGCATTTGGGCATCGGGGTCGATTGTTTTGCGGATGGTTTCATCGCTGAGTGTTTGGCTAATTAAAAGCTTGGCGCGCTCAATAATGGAGAGGGTGCGTAAGCCTAGAAAATCCATTTTGAGTAGACCTACCGCTTCGCAGGTTGGGCCATCCCATTGGGTTATAATCTGGTTTTCTTGACCCGCTGGCTTGAGCAGCGGGACGATATTGTCCAGAGGTTGCGTGGCTACAATCACACCGGCGGCGTGAACGCCCGAGTGCCTAGCCAAACCTTCTAAGCGCAAGGCGACGTCAAGCATCTTGCGATGTGCCGGGGAATCTTGATACAACCGGTTTAGATCGGGTTCTTGTTCGATGGCTTGGGCTAGCTTAATGCCAAGACCATCGCCGATGAGTTTGCAGACTTTATCGACTTCGTCCAGAGGCATGTCATGGACACGGCCTACGTCTCGGACGACGGCTTTGGCTTTTAACGTCCCAAAGGTTACGATCTGTGCGACATGACCATATTTTTCGCGTACATAGTTGATAATTTCCTGCCGCCCATTTTGGCAAATATCAATATCAATATCGGGATATTCTGTACGCTCGGGGTCGGTGAACCGCTCAAAAAGTAAGCCATACTCTACAGGGCAAGCGTTAGACATCGCTAGGGTATAGCCCACGATGGTGCCCACGCCAGAGCCACGGGCATTGCAAGGAATGCCTCGGCGTCTGGCTTCGTTCACAAAATCCCAGACGATGATAAAATAGGCGGAGATAAATTTGTCCGCTAAAATCTGAAGTTCACGGTCGATACGCTCGCGCCTGGCGGGGTTAATACCATCGCGCCCATAGCGCCAAACGGCGCCGGCTTCGGTAATCATACGCAGGGCGCCATCGCACTGAAGTTTTAAATCCTCCTCGGTTTCCGTATCGTGTTCTGAATCATAAGGCACCACCCGAAACTGAGAACAAAAATCCTTATACCAATCCGTACTGCCCATGACATGCTTAGAGGAAAAAGCGTCAATGAGTTTTAACGCGCCTTCTGAATCAGTCGGCAAATCACCAAAGGTTGTATCTAATTTAACCACGGGGGCATGATTGGCTTGAAAATCAATTTTGACATCGCAACGCTCGGCAATGCGCACGGTATTGGTAATAGACTCGGGCGCAATCACGCCGAAACGTTCGTGCATTTCCTCAGGCGAGGTGACATATAAATCACGCGGATAACGCAAGCGCTTTTCGTCCGTTTTGATTTTACCCATGGAGATACAAATCAAAGAGTCGTGGGCATTCCAATCATCCTCTGTCAAGAAATGGGCATCATTATCACAGACTAGCGGAATATCTAGCTCTTTAGCGATCTCCATCGTATAAGGATTGATCTGCTCCTGAAGCTTTTCTTCGTGAAGCTGAAGCTCCAAATAAAAGCAAGGCTCGCCTTTGTCGTTGACCCCGAAGATATCTTTATGCCACTGGGCTTCGGCTTTGGCGCGGTCATAATGGACGCGATCTTTGCTGTGATGATACTTGACCAGATGGTACGCAATGGAGGAGCCCAAGTGACCATTGATGGCAATGATTCCCTTTGACCATTTGGCCAAGGTGCCTTTGTCCATTCGGGGTTTAAAATAAAAGCCGGTGAGATAAGCATCAGAGGAGAGCTTTAATAAATGGGACCAGCCTTGCTGTGTTTCTGCTAGCATGACCAGGTGAAAACCGCCGTCGTGAACGCCCGTGTAACTCTTGAATGTGCGGTCAGATTTTCGGCCATCCACATCAGGCGCCACATAAGCTTCAATGCCTAAGATGGGCTTGATACCCGCGGCATGGGCTTTGTTATAAAGCTCCACCGCGCCAAATAAATTGCCATGGTCCGTCACCGCAACGGCTGTCATCCCTAAATCTTTTACCCGGTCAATGAGTTT
>CAZSSX010000280.1:0-2559 GCA_964609545.1 uncultured Phycisphaeraceae bacterium
GGCGAGTTGCGATTTAAAAGCATCTGAATAAAATGGCTCCCAATAAATCCGCACCCGCCTGTCACCAATATCTTCCGTTTCAAAGCCATCCATTTTTCCTAAACATACTCACTATCACATTTCCCACTGGTCATTTTAGCATCACCCTCGAACCAAGTACGGATCATTACCCATTATTTCCACAAAAGCAACCGAAATTCAAAACTTTTAGATGCTAGGCTTTATTAATCATTAAATGCACTTATCTTATCTATTAAATCGTGTTAAGCATACACAAGATCTTCAAATGCCGACATACCGGCCATACTTTCACTCAAAGGAACCCCAGCATGAAACAATGGATCAAACTTACCGCCACAGTGGCCTTAGCGTGTACATTCTCCTCCGCGCCGCTCTTGGTGCAGGCCAAAGGCCAGCCACAGGTCAAGATTTCCACGAGCAAGCGAGGCTCCAGCCTGCAAGGTGCCATCCAAATTGCCACGCAACATCACAAAACCATTCATTTCAAATTCTGCGACATCACGCTCAGGGAACTCCCCGATTACAGCACCCTTTCCAATGGTTTTGTTATGGACGATGCCTTTAATAAATTGTCTCCCAAAGAAAAGGGGACTGTTTACAATAAATGGGCATACTCACCGGTCGGCAAGAAATATCTCGCCGCAGCGCGTGCCTTGGCAGACAATTGTCGCGTCGTGGATATCGTTCCCAATTCAAAAGGGCAGTTTACAATACCCAATCTCAAATCTGGGACCTGTAATCTTTTCATCCGATACTACGCATCATCCAAAGGTGTTAAGATTGATAAATTAATCGCTCAAAAATCTGAAAAAGTCTCTATTCCCAGTTCCAATGCTCGTGTCACAAAAACATTCATTCTACAACAGGTCATCGATCATGCCGTCGGGGAAATGGCCCCTAACTTCGCCATCAAAACGATTTATGGCAAAAAAATATCCCTCAAAGATTATCGTGGCAAATTTGTTCTCATTGATTTTTGGGCTGTATGGTGTGCGCCCTGCCGTGCCGAATTACCTAACGTTCAAGCCGCTTACGAGCAATTCGGAGGCAAGAATTTTCACGTGCTAGGTCTCAGTCTCGATAATGATACCCAAACACCCATTAAATACGTCAAAAAACATAAACTCACTTACACGCAGGGATTTCTCGGGCCATGGAAGAACGATAATGTCACCAAGCTCTACGGCATCCGAGGCATCCCTTCCATCTGGCTCATTGGTCCCAACGGGAAAATCGTAGCCAAAAATCTTTACGGGCAAAAATTACACCGTGCAGTCAAAAAAGCACTCGCTCAAGTTAAGAAATAAACATCCAGCTCCATGGACGTCACAACAATGCGGCCTATGCATTAACGTGCCTAGGTCGCTTTCAAGCAGTAAGAACACCAAGCCATCATTCTCCCACAGAAAGTCCCCACACATGCCACACACCATACGCCTCATCATCGCCCTTCCTCTTATTCTCATTCTCAATCTGTTAGCATCAGCCCCAGCATCTGCCTCGCCCACCTTGGGCACGCAGCCAGCCACACAACCATCCACTCAAGCGTCGATGGTTTACGGGAAGATCATTCTTCCGTCCAAACAAAAAATAGATACGCGTTTCTGCCAAGTCACCCTTTACTCACTCCCCGATTACATGGCATTAAATGTCATGATTCCCAAATCCATACGAGCACTGCCCTACAAAGCACAACCCCTCGCGTACAAAAAATGGGAAGCCACTCCCGCAGGAAAACAATATATCAAAGCCATCGAAAAGCTTACTGAAAATATCAGGCATTATACCGCAGATCTCAAATCAGATGGTTCCTATGTTTTTAAAAATATACCCGCGGGCGCCTACGGCATCACCTGCACCAACCCATACATCGTCAATAACCAAAAAACAAATGATCTCATCGCACAATATCGAGGCAGGATTGACACTGTGGGCAAGGCCTTGCACAAAGTCAAAACCATCAGGCTGCGAGAAATCATCGAACCACGCCTCGGGCAAATGGCCCCAATTTTCAAAATAAAAACAATCTACGGCAAAGATTTTGATCTTAAAAAGCTTCGTGGAAAGTTCGTACTCCTCGATTTTTGGGCAGTCTGGTGCGACCCCTGCAAAGCGGAAACGCCTTACATCAAAGCCGCGTACGAAAAATTTGGCGGAAAAAACTTTGAAGTTGTAGCGCTTAGCTCAGACTCAAAACGCCAGGCCCCTATCAAATATGCAAAACAACACGGGCTTAAATACACGCAAGGTTTTTTAGGCAGGAACGGCCAAACCAATGTATCTAGGCGCTACGGCGTCCGAGGCATACCCTCTATTTGGCTGATCAACCCCCGGGGCATCATTATTGCTAAACAATTACGAGGCGAAAAGATTCAGCAAGCCATCGCCAAGGCATTAGCCAGAGATACAAATAAATAACGTCTTAGAATCCACCTTCGTCAAGTAAATCAACGCAATATTCAAGCGAGCCCTTCTATAAACATCTGTTTCTACAAAAACACCCTCATTGACGGCCTTGAATGGTGTGTTTTCGGCGAG
>CAZSSX010000281.1:0-2556 GCA_964609545.1 uncultured Phycisphaeraceae bacterium
GAGTAGTCCGTATGCAGCCATGAGGCTTGCGACGCTGTTCCATCGCATTTTGGAGATGATGGTGGGTAGGTGTAAAAAGAATGCGATGGCGGCGATGGCTGATGCGATGAGTGACCAACGGACGTCTTCTTGTAGTGCCCATTTCCATAGGAATTGTGGTTGTAGGATTGAGAAGATGTAGTAGGGGAAGATGCCATAGATCGGTGCGATGACTAGGCCAAAGACGGAGCATAGTAGTGTTAGGATCATGAATAGTGTTTGTTTCACGGGGCGCCTGCTGTCTGTGTTTTGTTATGGATGAGTTGTTCTCTGTAGGTTGCGGCGGTGGAGAGTTGGTGATATTGCTTGACCCATTTTCTGGCGTAGCGTCCCATTTTTTGCCTTAATTTTTGTTGGTCCCAGAGCCTACCTAGTTGTGTGACCCATTGTTTTTTTGTTTGGGCTAATAGCCACGGCGTTTGTTTATTTTTTTGGGATTGGAGTCCGTTCACTGCTGGATTGCTGGCGAGTATGGGTCTGCCCATGCTGGCTGCTTCTAGGAGTTTGTTTTTGATTCCTGCGCCGGAGGTCATGGGTAGTACGGTGACTTGGCTGGTGTTTGCCCATTGCCTGATGTCTTTGACTGAGCCGATGAGCTGTACGCCTGGGGCGCGTTGGCATGCTTGTATGATTTGTTGTGTGGGGTTTTTGCCGACGACACGGAAGAGCGCGCGGGGGTATTTTTGTTTGACGCTTGGCCAAATGTTTTGGGTGAAGTGTAGTATGGCATCGATGTTTGGGGTGAAGTCAAGCTTGCCCCAGAAGACGGCGGATTGGTCAGTGTCGGAGGTGTTTGTTGCTGGTGAGAAGTATGTGGTGTCTACGCCGTTGCGCAGGAGCTGTACGTGCTTGAAGCCGCCGATGCGCTTGAGGGAATGGCAGTCGCGTGGCGATACGGCTAGGGCGACGTCCACTTCTTTGCGGTATGCTCTTTCGTAGATGGCGAGCTTGAGGGTGTCGATGGCTAGTTTGCATTTTTGCTTGAATTTGTTTTGGTTGCGCAGGAGGCTGTAGGTGAATAGGCAGGGGTCATCTGCTGCGAGCCATAGCTTTGTTAGGTTTTTAGGTAGGCTTGTTAGCCAGGGGAGGACTTCTTGGCCACAGACTTCGACGTAGTGTGGCTTAAATTTTTTGGCGTAAAAGGCGATGGTGGTTGCCATTTGGGGGGCAGTGCCCCAGAACGATTCGCAGCGATTTTTGATCCAGCTTTGCGGGGGGTGCGGGACGGGATTGGAGGGGTGATTTTTTTTATGTTTAGGGGTGAGGCAGACGAGTTGGACTTGATGGCGGAGGGGCCATTGTGATAATTGATGGGGTGTGGGTGTGTGCTGGATAATGAGAAGGATTTCGTGTCCGCGGGCGATGAGGCCTTGGAGGAGCTGATGGGCGCTGATGGCTCGGCCACCATCGAGTGGCCAGGGCAGCTTTGGCATGGCGTAGAGACATTTCATCGGTTCGAGGCTATTCAACGCGGGGCATCCTGGCGGTTAGGTTGAGGTGTGAGGCGCAAATGCTGGGAAGTGCGATCCGTTATAACAGTTGTAATCGGCACGAAGGATTCATTGCTTAAGGCGGCGGGGGATGGGGTGTGTATAAAAAAGCTGATGTGGGAAGAGGCTAGTATGAGCGAGAAAGATGGGGATGTTTTTTGGGGGGAGGATTTCTTTGGGAAAGGCTTGAGGCAGGTTTGGAGTAGGCTTGGACGAGAGTGAATGTTGTTCTCTTCTGGGAGGGTTGGGGCGGGTTGAAAAGGGGCGGTTGCTCGGATGGTGGCTGCGGGTATAATGGTTGCATACACTACGTGTCTGGAATCTTGATGACGGTCGGGCGGCTGTCAAGACCTTAAAAAAATACCCGAAGACAATGTCATATAAGCACTTATATAAAGTAATAGCTGTTGGATAGCAACGGCATCTATTGGCTTTAGGGCTGTTTGTAAATCTATTGACGGACACGGAGTTTTGATATTATGGCTGGTACGATTACCCCTTTACCTATTTTTGAAGATGAAAAAGACCTTGAGATTTACGAAAAGCTTGAGCCGCCTAAGTCGATGGTGGTGCGCTATGGGGCTGATCGGCTGATCGCTGAGTTGGCGTATTCGGGAGATGCTAAGCCTGGGTGTGGATCGAAGCTGGTGATTCGCACGGATCGCGGGACGGAATTGGCGACGATGTTGACGACGACTTGCGATAATTCGGGGTGTGGCAAGTCGATTTCTCGGAAGCAGATGCTGCAATATATCGAAAAGTCGGGCGGGAAAGAATATCCTTTTCAGAATAACGGGAAGGTTGTGCGGGTGGCGACGATTGAGGATTTGAATCAGCAATCGCGGCTAGATGATCAGAAGAAGGAGATGATTCGGGAGACGCGGGAGCTGATTGGACAGATGAAGCTGGATATGAAGCTGGTGGATATTGAGCAGCTTTTGGGTCGGGAGCGGGTGATTTTTCATTATACCGCGGAGGATTGGATTGATTTTCGTGAGTTGGTGAAGAAATTGGCGGCGCTATACCA
>CAZSSX010000282.1:0-2537 GCA_964609545.1 uncultured Phycisphaeraceae bacterium
GGCGGATATGAACAAGGCGATGCCAAAAAATTCAACCAAGTCATCAAAGACATCACCGATTACTTCCACGGCCAAGGCTCCCATGGCGCCATCGAAAACACCGTCTATGACAAAGTCATCACTGAAGATGCCTACACCGCCTATGCCCCATTATTTCGCGCAGAATTAGTATACCTCGCCGTGGTTTTACTCATCATCATCACATGGGTGATGGGTCAAAATAGCACCAAAAAACAAGCCATCTACAATAGCGCCATAGGCCTACTGTTCGTTGGCTTTGTGGTCCATACCCTAGGCTTAGCCGTGCGAATGTATTTGTCAGGCAGGCCCCCCGTCATCGGCCTATATTCCTCCGCGATCTTTGTCGGATGGATCGCTGTACTTATAGCCTTTTTCGTCGAGTACCTCCTGCCAAAACGTAACGTCATCATTGTCTCCGCAATCGTGGCCGCAGCAACTCTACAAGTGGCCAAAATTTTAGAATTTGACGCCATGCCAAGCGACACCCTCAAACCATTGGTCGCCGTCTTAGATACAAACTTCTGGCTCGCCACCCATGTCACAATCATAACCATTGGCTATGCCGCCGCCCTAGTGGCAGGCGTCCTCGGAGCCTTCTACGTCGTCAGATCCTCTGTCCTAAATAGCCTAAACAAAACGGAACAAAAAACAGCCATCGCCACCATCTACGGCGTCGTATGCTTCTCACTCATCTGTAGCTTCATAGGCACCGTCCTAGGCGGCATCTGGGCAGCAGAATCATGGGGAAGATTCTGGGGATGGGACACAAAAGAAAACGGCGCGCTACTCATCGTCATCTGGAACGCGGTCATCCTACACGCACGATGGGCTGGCCTCGTCCGAACAAGAGGCATTGCCGTACTCAGCGTCATCGGCGCCATGGTCGTCGCATTCTCTTGGTTCGGAACCAACATGCTAGGCGTAGGATTACACTCCTACGGATTCGTAAAATCAGGCGATAAATACCTAGGCGCATTTTGGTGCATCATGATGCTATTCGTACTACTAGGCAGCGTACTAAAAGATAAAGCCAAGCAAGAAGAAAATCATGAACCCAACAAATAAAGACAAAGATAATAATCCCGATACACAAAATTATCTAGGCTTCAAAGTCGGCCCTTGCGCATGGGATGCCGCCTTGCTTTTCGCAACCCCCAACACACTGCCATACATTGAAAAACAAGATGCGCTATGGGTCGTCTGGGCAAAAGATTCACCCGAGCAATTAAGCAACATCGGCCAAAAAATAAAAGCATTAAGAAAACGCACCGGCAACCCACACCCCATCATGCTTATGTATGAACAGCCCGAATTTGCTAGGCAACTCAAAGAACAAGTCAAACAGGCAATCAAAGGCCTAGGCCTAAACACCATCGACCTACTAATGATGTGTGTCGAAGATTTGATCGGCATAAAAGCAGGCCGATTGATCCAATCTCTCAGAGAACTAGCCAGCCAAGGCCTAACCAAACAACTAGGACTCTTCGCCCAAGACCCAAGGTGGGCCCAGTGGCTTGCCATCAACACCGCCGTCCGCGCCATCGGAACCTTTTTCGATCTACAAAATCAAGACGCCAAATTTCAAGCCCTGCAAACCATTCAAGACTACAGCATGGTAGCCTTTGCTTTTCCAAAAAATAAACAGACCCAAAGCCAAATCCCGCAATTGGCCTTTGCCCTAGGAAACCGCAACCTTTGCGTGCCCGTGATAAGCCAGCTCAATCAAGCCAACTTGCCCGCCCCCATGAGCCAAGCAGACATCGACCAAGCATGGCAAGACTACCAAAATAATCACCCACCCGTTGAGCCATTACCCCGAGGGCTGCCCCCTCAATAAGCACCCCGTCCGCTCCCCCAAACTCTTTTTTTGGGGAGGAAAATAGGAGCCTCGCACCACGTGGCTATATTTTTTTCGCAAATTTGTTATAATGCACCATTAAGTTATCCCGTCATATTAAAAAGGTTTTGGAAGCTATCTATGAGTGAATTAGGTAAAAATACTGGCAAGATTGCAGCTGAGGATTTAATGCTCAACGCAGATGAGCAAATCGAAAAAGAATTAGCAGAAGCGATGGGGGAAGAATCCATCGAAGCATTGGTTGATCAGTCGATGCAAAAAGACCCCGAATTGGCACAAACCGTGAATAACGATTTAGTCCGAGGCAGGATCAGCTCAATCAACGGCGATGATGTATTTATCGAATTATCCCGCGCCGATGGACGAAACACAGGCGTCGTACCCGCAATTCAATTTGAAAGACCACCCCAAGTCGGCGCCATCATGGATTTTGTTATCCAGCGATGGGATGAAGCCCAAGGCTTCTACGTACTCGCGCGCGAAGGTGCTGTCACAGGCGTAGACTGGGACCAAATGACCAAAGGCAGCGTCATCGAAGCACGCGTACTAGGCACAAACAAAGGCGGCCTAGAACTCGAACTCTCCGGAAAAGTCAACGCCTTCATGCCCATCAGCCAAATCAATATCCACCATGTAGAAGATATTGAATCTTACGTAG
>CAZSSX010000283.1:0-2534 GCA_964609545.1 uncultured Phycisphaeraceae bacterium
ATTCCCCATGATGATTAGGGTGATTGGGGGCGGGGTTTGGCGGTACTCTATTACCGCCCTGCCACTAGGCTACTATTGGGCTGTTGCCTTGCGGCTATTTTTGCATTGACGTACCTACCACCGTTGCTGCTGGGTAGCGTTGCCGAGGCGTCGCTGGGGCGTGTCTACGTGGGAACTGGTGGTTATGGGCGGGCTCTTTTGCGGTGTATGGGTGTGAATTGTTTTAGGGTTGTATTTTGATGTGTTTATCTTTTGGTCCTAGTTTTCTGTCTTTTGTGGGGTTGGTGATGACGCGTCTGCTGTATCCGTTGGTGTCTACGACGTAGAGATAGCCTTGATCGTCTTTGATGACGGCGAATCCGTTGTTGCTTACGCCGAAGCCGAAGCTCTGGCATGCTTGTGATTTTTGTTTTTTTGTATTTTGTTTTGACGGTTTTGGGTTGGGTTCCCCTGCTGCTGCAAGTAGGGTTGCTAGGCCTAGGCCTAGGCATAGGCCTAGGGTGAGGCTACGATATTCAAAATTTTTCATTTTTTTCCTTTCACTAGCCCCTTTATCGGGCAGACTGGGTTAAATTATTAGATAATTAGACGTCTGTTGCTGTACACGTAATATAAAGGAACCGCAATGAGTGATATCACGGATCAAAACACGCTTCTTATCCTTTCGGATCGGGATAATATCGGGATCGCCCGAGAGGGATTAGCTCAAGGGCAAGAGGTTTTTGCTGATGGGCGAGGCATTATTTTGGGGGATGATGTTCCGCTGGGGCACAAGATCGCGATTGCTGATATTAGCCAAGGTGATCAGATTATCAAATGCGGGATTAGCATTGGGTCGGCTACGGCAGATATCCCTTGCGGTGGCCATTTGCATTTGCATAATGTGAAGAGTGATTATATTCCGACGTATACGCGGGAACATTAAGAGGGCGTGTTGGCTATTTTTTCGATTTATTTTAACCCCTGTAGACAAGAGTAAAACCCATGACATTTCAAGGCTATCCCAGAAAAGACGGGCGCAAAGGCATCCGTAACACACTCATCGTAGCGTACTTAGTTGAATGCGCGCATCATGTGGCGCGGGCGGTGGTGAATGCTTTTCCCGATGATGATGTTCAGCTGATTGGTTTTCCGGGGTGTTATCCTAATGCTTATGCGGATAAGATGATGAAGCAAATTTGTACGCATCCTAATGTGGGCGGTGTGCTTTTGTTGTCTTTGGGTTGTGAATCTTTTAAGCGGGATGCGCTGGAGAAGCATGTGCGTGAATCGGGGAGGCCTGGGCATACGCTGGTGATTCAACAGCAAGGGGGTACGGCATCGACTATTGAGCAAGGGGTGGCGTGGGTGGGGGCACAATTGCAATTGCTTGAAGCGATGCCTCGAGTGGGGATGGAGGTTTCGGAGTTGATCGTTGGTACGATTTGCGGTGGGTCTGATGCGACGAGCGGTTTGACGGGTAATCCGGCGGCGGGCCGTGCGTTTGATAAGCTTATTGCTGGGGGCGCTGCGTGTATTTTTGAGGAGACTGGAGAGCTTATCGGGTTGGAGCAGCAATTGATGGCGCGGTGTGAGAGGGTTGAGCTTGCTGAGGAGGTGAGCGGTTGTATTACTAAGGCGGCGATTTATTATGAGAAGATGGGGCATGGCTCTTTTGCGCCTGGCAATGCGGAGGGAGGGTTGACTACGATTGAGGAAAAATCCTTGGGGGCTTATTGTAAATCTGGTGATAGCCAAATTAGGGGTTTGATTAAGCCTGGGGATGTGCCACCTGAGGGTGGGTTGTATTTGCTTGATGTGGTGCCTGACGGGGAGCCTGTTTTTGGTTTTCCTAATATTGTGGACAATGCTGAGATTGTGGAGCTTATCGCGTGCGGTGCGCATATTAATCTTTTTGTGACGGGGAGGGGTTCGGTGGTGGGTTCTGCGATTTCGCCTGTGATTAAGATTTGTGCGAATCCTGATACTTATGAAAAGCTTAAGGAGGATATGGATATTAACGCGGGTGCGATTTTGCAAGGTTCGCAGAGTTTGGAGCAGGTGGGGCAGGCGATTTATGATTTGGTTTTAGCGGTGGCATCGGGGCAGGCTACTCGGTCTGAGGAGCTGGGGCATCGTGAATTTATTTTGGGCTATAAGACTTTTGAGCCGATTGGGCCTAGCTGTTTGCCTCGGTAATTTTGTTGTTGTTTTGGGGATGGGGATGTGTTTTTACGTTTGATATAGATTGCAAGAAAACCTTAGTTTGGCGTTGCGCTTGGCTAAGGTTTTTTTTTATGTGTTTTGATGCTATCGTAAATTGATGGTGCAGGGTTTGGGTGTGGCGGTGATTTGGCCGGCGGGGGTGATGAGTTTGGCGGTGACGTAGAGGGTTTGTGTTTTGCCGTGCTGTAGGGTGTGGGGGAGTTTGATTTTAAAGGTGTAATGATGCTGACCGATGACGTCTTGTTTTAGGGCTTGGGCGATGGCTTTGGCTGAATAGATTTGTGATGTTAGAGGTTGGGCGCTCTTTTTCTGGGCGGTTAGGCTTATGA
>CAZSSX010000284.1:0-2531 GCA_964609545.1 uncultured Phycisphaeraceae bacterium
CTGATGACGATTTCCAGTAATGAAAAGGCTTTGGCGTATTTGTTTTTCATGAATTATTTGACCTTAGGCGTGTTAATGAGTTTAATGTGGCGCGCGGTGATGAAATGTCCATGCCTGCCCATTTTGATCAATAATTTGACATCGGTAATTTGGGTCCCAGCATCTAGGCCACTAATGTTGTTGTAGCTTATTTTCATATGGTTAATATTTTCTAAAATAGTTTTTTTGTGTTTATTATAGCTGAGATATAAGGCTTTATTGGCGGCGACGTAATGGATGAGAATGACATCTCGTTTTCCATCCTTATTGCGATCTGGTATTTTGAATTTAAATTTAGTACCTTGGGCTTTAATGACCCAAGTGGCATTTTCAATATAACGGGAGAGGTCGTAAAGGGCTCTGTTGGATTGATTGCTCAATGTTGAGTCATCGGTGGATTGGGGGACGGATTGGGAGATCAGGGCGATGGTGCTTCCTAATGCGATAAGTAAAATCGAACCGACAGATAAAGAGATCACCATCTCAATTAGGGTAAAAGCAAGTTTTTGTTTTTTTTGATATCGCATCATTGCATTACCATGTAGAAGTGTCTGTTGCTAGATTGGTATCGGCATCGAAGCTGATGCTGCGTGTCTTGTTGCCATATTGCAAAGTGATCGTGCCTGATTTGCGGAGTTGTTCCATGGGGTTTATGAGTAGGCTGTTTCCGCCTGCTGTCATGATCACTGCTCTGATCTTTACTTGATAAGGGTGATGTTTTAGTTCTACTTGGTAAGTTTTTGTCGGATCATTTAATGAGGGTAGGTTGGTAATTTGGTAGCTGTGATTATTTTTGTTAAAGAGGATAGTTACATTTTGGCTAATACTTTGTGATTGTTTAATGGCGAGATTAAAATCTTGAATCACACGATTGGCCGCGGCTTTGAGCCGGTAGTTTGCATTTGCATGGCTAAAGCGAGGCAAGGCGATGGCGGCGGTGATTCCTAGTATCGAAATGACCATGACCAGCTCGATGAGGGTAAATGCGCATTGGTGTTTTAGTTTTTTGTCAGACATCGGCATCAGGTGTCATTACTCATTTTTTTTAAGGGTATGGTAAAAGCCCAACCCCGGATACACCTCAAAGGTGGGATGCGGGGGTGGGCTTAGTTTGATTTTTTTAGACAGGCATTATGACTTTCGGATTTAATAGGTTGTATAAAGTTTTTCGTGGATATCTTTTTCTGTGGCGCCAGCGTTGGCGTTGATGTTGCCTTTGGTTTCGTCGTAGATCCAGCCGATCCCCGCTCCCGATGCTGCGGCGATCCCTGATTTTCCTTTGAAGGTACCTACTGGATTTTTAGGGACAGATCTCAGATAAGGGCCGTAAGGATGCGAGGCGCCACCGCTTCCGCTAGTGGCGCCAGCATCGTTAGAATATAGGGTCAGTTGATTCACAATGCCCGAGACGGTAGGAGGTGTTCCGCCATGCTCTGTGGTATATAAATCAATGGCGCTACGTAAAACGCTTAAGTTTGCAGAAAGGGATGCGTCGGAAGCACCCGCGGCGCCTCGGCTCATTCGTGGAATCGCGATGGCGCCGATGATACCAATAATCACCACAACAATGACAAGTTCGATTAAGCTAAAACCATTTTTTCTCATGCTTCTTTTCATCTTCTATTTCTCCTGTCTACACTAATCTAGGTGCAGCAACATAAATGAACCGTCACAGCAATTCCATTGCCTGTTGACCATATCGTTTTGCGGAATACTTCCGTGTACAGTACCTTTCGACTTGGCTGCTTTTTCACTTTATCGGGTAGAGGTAAATAGTAAAGTTTACGGTAATAATGCGAGAGTCATTCCCGTTAAAATGTTTAGAGAATGTGAAACGGTTATAGCGATCAGAACGATTATGTCTCTTGCAAATCCGTGGCATTCTCGCTAGCATAAGCCCATGCTCAAAAAACAACGCGCCGAATATATTCTAAAAAAACTCGAGACACTTTATCCAAAAACACCGATTCCCCTAGACCATACCGATCATTACACATTACTCATCGCGGTGCTACTTTCAGCTCAATGCACCGATGCTCGTGTCAATACCGTCACGCCAGCGTTATTCGCATTAGCGTCCGATCCTCAGACAATGATGAGCATCCCCGTTGATCAGATCAGGCAAATTATTAGGCCTTGCGGCTTATCTCCTAAAAAAAGCAAAGCCATCTCTCAATTATCAAAAATATTAGTCGAGGAACATCGGGGTTGCGTCCCTCAAAGTTTCCAATCATTAGAAGCACTGCCAGGGGTAGGCCACAAAACCGCATCCGTTATCATGAGTCAAGCCTTTGGCGTGCCGGCGTTTCCCGTGGATACACACATTCACCGCTTAGCACAAAGATGGGGCTTAACTTCTGGGAAAAATGTCAAACAAACAGAAAAAGATCTCAAAGCATTATTCCCTAAAACTTCATGGAATAAGTTACATCTACAATTTATCTTTTATGGGCGGGCCTTCTGTACCGCCAGAGGATGTGATGGCACGGTCT
>CAZSSX010000285.1:0-2524 GCA_964609545.1 uncultured Phycisphaeraceae bacterium
ACCCGGAGACCTCAACCCCGATACCTATTACAGCGTCTACCTATACGAGCTAGGCGATAGCTTCGCGGAAAAAACACACCTCCAAAAAGTCTACACCCATAAATCCAGCGGACCCCGCGATACCTTCCCCATGCCATCATGGGCACCCGATTCTTCAAAAGTCTGCTTCGCCGTCTTCGAGCAAGGCAGCTCACAAATCAAAATACTAGAAGCAGGCTTTGATGATAAAAACAAAACACATGCACACCCCACATTCATCATCAGCAAAATATCAACCAAAACAAAAACAAAAACATCATCCGCATCCGCCAGCGCCACCGCAAAATCACCAGCGCTAGCCAAAATTGTACCCGCCAAGGTGGTCTACCGTTTCTTACACAACGGCGGCCCAAACACCCCCCAAATGATCAAGCCCCAATACCTCGCAAATTCAAGAAAAATCGTATTTCTCGCTGAAATCTCAGGCTTCCGACACCTACACGTACTAGACCCAACCTACGAACAACTCAAGCAAGTGACCAACGGAAAATTTGAGGTTTACCCCATCAAACTATCCAAAGATCGCAAACAAATGTTCGTCACCGCCACCCTAGAAAATGACCCTTCACAAGTACACGTCTTCTCCGTTGACCTAGAAAATGCAAAAATGAGAAGAATGTCAAGCACCCAAGGCGTGTATTCCAGCGTCACCGTCTGCCCAAACGGCGTGTGCTTCTTAGCCAATCACCAAGATTTTGGCGTCTTACCAGAACTCGTCGCCGTCGAATCCAAAGAAGCAAAAACAGTCCTCCTTACAGATTCACACCCCAAGCAAACATCAGATTTTATCACCGCCGTCCCAGAATATTTTTCCTATAAAAATCGCCATGGACACACCATCTACGGCCACATGTTTAAACCCCAAGGAATCAAAAAAGGAGAAAAAAGACCACTCCTCATTTACGTCTATGGCGGACCACTAGGCACACGCAACATGATCAAAAGAGGGGTATTCAGCGGGTCAAGCTATTACTTCGCACAATACATGGCCCAAAAACACGGATACATCACATGCACTATCGACCCCCGAGGCGCATCGGGATTAGGCGGAGTATTCGAAAAATCAAACTTTGAACACGTAGGCAAACCACAAACACAAGACCTCGTCGATGGCGTCCAATGGTTCATTAAAAATCACAACGTCGATAAAAAACGCGTCGCCATCCACGGCTGGAGCTTCGGCGGTTTCCAAACCCAAATGTGCATGTACACACAACCCAACGTATTTGCAGTAGGCATCGCAGGCGCCGGACCCACAGAATGGCAAAACTACAACTCATGGTACTCCACAGGCACCGTCGGAAAAAACAACGAAGGAGAGTCAAAACTCAACAAATTCTCCCTACTCCCTCTAGCCAAAAACCTAAAAGGAAAACTCATGCTAGTACACGGCATGGAAGACAGCAACGTCCTCTACCAAGACACCGTAAAAGTATACCGCGAACTACTCAAAGCAGGCAAAGAAACACAAGTCGAACTATTCCTAGACCCCACAGGCGGACACGGCCTAGGCGGAGATGTCAAATCCCTAAACAAATATCGCAAATACGAAGCCTTCCTGCTCAGAACCATCGGCCCCGGGAAAACAGAAAAAATCACTTCTTTCCTAAAAGCTTCAAAGCCAACCATCATACGAAAAATGAAAAAAATACCCCGTAAAAAATAAACCACATACAACAGTACTCCCCACAACTAGATCGCGAGCATGGCATCAGCACTGCCCGCTCTACAATTGGCCGTCAAAATATGGCGATATCCATGCGCCGTTTTATTCACGATAATGATTCGCCTATAACTACCGGCATAAAGACGTTTATCCAGTATCTGAAAAAATAGTTCATGCGTCATTCAACAATTGCAATCACAATCAATTGACGCCCACTTATCCTTCCCAGCGTTGCCCAATCAAAATCACAGCTCAACAAACGCCTGCGTCTCACTACAGCTCACCTTCTCATCCACCACAGGCATGTGAACATCCGTCTCAAAAACACCGCCCATCACCCCGCGAATGCGCCCCGCGTCAAACCGGTCCGCATCAATCTGATGCACATAACCCATCAAATCAAGCGCGATTTGCCCCTCGGGTTTAGTACCCTCAAAAACCTTAAGCCCCGGGGTAAAACACTGCAACCGATGATTCACATTTTCAAACGTACCCGCTTTTTCAACCCAACTAGCGCTAGGCAGCAGCACACTCGCCTTCAACGACAAATCACTAGGCAGCGTATCTAATAACACCAAATACTTCTTGCCCACCGCTTTAACTAATTCACTCGTCACCCAATCCGATCCATAATTCCCCGTCATCAATAAACCCTTAATCCCCCCTGTTTTATCAGACAATAATCCAAGCAATTCCTCATAAGCCAAAACTTCAGAATCAACCAGTTCTAACGCCCGCTTAACGCCCCGAGCATTAGGACATTTCTCCGCATAAATCGTATACCCACCCGGGAAAGTTTTGTCCTCACCATCGCGAGGC
>CAZSSX010000286.1:0-2518 GCA_964609545.1 uncultured Phycisphaeraceae bacterium
TGGAGAGGGGGATTGGGCGGATGTTGGTGCGCTTTACGCGAGCATGCCTGATGTGCTGCGTCGGCTTGAAACGTGGTCGCATTTTATTTTGACGGCTTATCCTCGATTTGAGGAAGTGATTGGGCAGGAGGCTGACCGGAGACGGAAGTTATATAACGCGCGGATCGAATGTACTTATTTTCAATTTCATGGTCCCAGGCCCGAAAAATTGCAAAGAGAGAAAGATATTCCGGAGCAGGGGGAGAGTAAAAAGCAGACGCTGGCGGTATTTGGCGGGGTGAGTGAAAAGAGTAAGGAGGACGCGGAGGTGTTTGGGAATCGGTTGAAGAAGACAGCTAGGCATATGAGAAAATGGGAAAGCAAGCGAGGGATTAGTTGTTATCGTTTGTATGATCGTGATGTTCCGGTGGTGCCTTTGGTTGTCGATTATTATGAGGGCTGTTTGCATATTGGAGAGTATGAAAGGCCTCATGATCGCAATGCTGGGGAGCAAGGGGCTTGGCTTGAATTGATGGGGAAAAAAGCGGGTGAGGTGCTGGGGGTGCAGTGGGATAATGTTTATATTAAATCTCGGATGAGGCAAAGAGGTAAAGAGCAGCACGAAAAAACAGATCAAGCTAAGCGGATGAAAGTGGTTAGCGAAGGTGGGTTGAAGTTTTTGGTCAATCTTAGTGATTATATTGATACGGGATTATTTTTAGATCATCGGCTTACACGGCAAATGGTAAAAGAGGAATCGCAGGGTAAGGATGTGTTGAATCTTTTTGGGTACACGGGCAGTTTTAGTGTTTACGCTGCGGCGGGCGGTGCTAAAAGCACGATGACGGTTGACTTGAGCGCGAAATATTTAGATTGGGCGGAAGAAAATTTAGCGATCAATGGCTTTGAAGGTGATAGTCATATGCTGGTGCGGGGTGATGTTTTGGAGGTGCTGGGAGATTTTATTGAGGGCGGTGAGAAATTTGACTTGATTGTGGTGGACCCGCCTACGTTTAGTAATAGCAAGCGGACGGATCATGACTGGGAAGTGGGGAAGGATCATGTACTGCTTATGGAGCGGGTTAAGATGTTGCTTGACGTTGGTGGGGTGTGTTATTTTTCTAATAATTTTAGAAAATTTAAAATGGATGCCGAGGCGTTGGCGGGATTTGAAGTTGAGGAGATTAGCGAAAAAACAGTGCCTGAGGATTTTCGGAATAAACGGGTCCATCGTTGCTGGCGGTTGGTTAAGAAGTGAAAGGTTAGGTGAACGGTGACGGATATGTTTTCTGATTTTAATAGTTGCGGGGAGTCGGTCGATGAAATATTTGAGGAGATGGATTGTAGCGGTCAGCGGATAGGTGAGAAAGAATTTGAGGGCTGTCATTTTGTGGACTGTGATTTTCGGGAGGCGGAATTTGTGGGTTGCCGTTTTACGGATTGTAAATTTTTAAGATGTGAAATGAGTTTGATGAAGGTTCCGGGTGTTGGGCTGATGGGGGTGGAATTTGAGGAATGTAAAGTGGTGGGTGTGGATTGGACGGCTGGGAGCTGGAGTGATTATAGTCAATGCTGCTTGCTTAAATTTAAAGCTTGTGTGATGAATAGTTGCAGTTTGATGGGTTTGCGTTTGGAAAAATTGGTGATTGAGGATTGCCGGAGCCATGGTATGGACATGCGGGGCGGGGTTTATTGGGGTGCGGATTTTCGGGGGAGTGATTTTCTTAACGCTATGATTGGGGGTACGGATTTGAGTGGGGCGGACTTCCGTGGTGCAAGAAATTATCGAATTGATCTGCGGGATAATGTGTTGAAAGGCACGAAGTTTAGCAGGTTTGAAGCGGTGAGTCTTTTGACATGCTTGGGTATTGAGCTTGAGGATTAACTGATGCAACACTTGATGCAGGGTCTGATGATTTATTATGGTTTATTGAATGGGCTTACGTTTTTTGTTTTTGGCTGGGATAAACAGATGGCTCGGGCGGGGCGGTGGCGTGTCGCGGAAAAACGATTGTATTTGCTTGGTGCATTGGGTGGTTGGGTGGGCGGTTTTTTAGCTATGACTGTTTTCAAACATAAGCGGCGGAAGGCGTCGTTTTTGTGGCGATTTGTGGGTTTGGCATTTGGGCATTTTATGATTGGGATGAGTGGGTGGTTTGTTTATGTTTCTTGTTTTTCTCAAGATTTCTGATATTTTACCTCCGCTGGGTTACCCCGATTTGAGGGGTGCTTGGGGCTGAGCGATGATCGGGTACTTACTTTTGGCTGTGGGTGTTCTTGGGTATGACTGAAGTGAATCATTCGCATGATTTTTTTATTTTAGATTTTAAATTGGGAGATGAGAGATTGTAAGTCGGTTGCCATATTGGTGAGGTTTTCGCTGGCGTGGCTGGTGTCTTTGGCGTGGTTGGTGCCTTGGCGTGCGTTTTGGTCTACCTCTGCAATGTTTTGTGTGACTTCTCTGACAGCGACGTTAGCTTCGCTGAGAGATGGTCCCCCAAATTAGGACAGCCCCTTAAGGTGGATTATAATGAGCTTA
>CAZSSX010000287.1:0-2484 GCA_964609545.1 uncultured Phycisphaeraceae bacterium
GTGCTGATTGGGGGGGTGTTGTTTCTTTGGTTTTTGAAGATGTGGTAGGCGTTGTCGATGGTGAATAGGGGCGAATCGATCCAGTGGTGTTGGATGTTGCGTAGCTGCTTGGCTTTGGTTTTGTAGACGATTCTGCGGAGTGTGGTGGGGGTGAGGTGATATTTTTTGCAGATGAGTTGGCGCGAGACATTGAGTTGCCATGCTCTTAAGATGATGCGTTTTTGATGTTTGCTGAGGGGCCTTGTTTTGGGTGGGAAGATGGGGTTTTGCGGGTTTTGTTGGTCGTGTTTTAAGACGATTTGTCGGATGCATTCTGGGGAGTGTTTGACGCGTTTGCTGAGGTGGTTGTAGATACGGCGGGGGGGGAGTTGGGTTGCTTGGGCGAGGCGTTTAACGCGTTTTAGGATTTTTTTTCTGAGATGCGGGCTTAGGCGGTGGAAGCTTGCGGCGCGGATTGCTTTTTGGGGGTTTGCTTGGAGAAAGTGGGCTACGGCATCGGGGGGGAAGCCGATGCGCATGAGGCTATCTTTTTGTTTTTTGACCCACCGCCAGCGGAGGCCATCTTGTCGCCAGCGGGCGATGGTGCGTGTGCTGACGTTGAGTTTTTGGGCGAGCTGTTGGACGGAGTAGGCGGTGATGCCTGCTTGTGTTTCGGGTAGGGTTAGGGTTTTGCTGAGGTGGTCTAGGAAGAGTCTGAGGTCTGGTTTTATTTTGTGGCCTAGGAGTAGGAGGGGTTGCTGATTTTCGGCGTGGAATCCGGTGATGTGGTAATGGATAAAGTCGTAGGGGTATTGCTGGTTTTCTTGGATGAGGTCGTGGAGTGTTTCGGTTTGATAGACTTGTTCTTGGCGCTTTGCTTGGGGGAGGTAGAGAACCTGGCCTAGGAGCTGTTGGAGGATGTTGTATTGGAATGCTTGTGATAAGCGACGGGACACGTTTTTTCCTTTGGGGGTGTGTTGGTTTGTAGGTTAGGGTTGGGGATATATTTCTAGGGGTCGGTGGTGTGGTTGTGTGTCGAATGTTGCGGCTTTTTTGAGGTAGAGCTTGATGGCTTTGATTTGAGTGGTTGTGATTTGGTATTGGAGGCAGTGGCCTAGATATTGTTTTGCGAGGTGGGGTTGCCAGCCGTGTTGTTGGGCGTATTGGTCTGCTATTGCGGGTATTTTTTTTGCATTTTGTTTGCGGAGTTGATCTAGTTGTTGTGGGAGTTGGCCGAGTTGTTTGCCTTTGCGTGTCATCCATGTGGCGAAAACAAAGGGCAGGTTGGTGAGGTGTTTCCAGAGCTGACCTAGGTCGATTTGGATGGGGTATAAATCGGGGTTGGGGCTGTGGGTGATGACTTTGTCGCCGATGAGTAGGCAGGTTGGGGGGAGGTTTTGGTGTTCTTGGTTGAGTGCTTTTCTGGCGTTGAAGTTGATGATTTGGATATCGCGGTGGTAGACTTCTTTGAGGAGAATGCGTAGGAGCATGACGGAGGTGTGGCTGTCTGTGTCTGCGTGGACGGTGTGGATTTGTTGTGGGGGTATTTTTGAGTATAGGCGTACGGTCATGGCGTTGCCGTTGCTTCCGATGCCGCCTACGTTTAGGATTTGGAGTGGTATTTTTGCTCTTAGAAAATCGATGACGGGGCAGAGTGCGATGTCAACGGTTTTTTCTTCGAGCATTTGTAGGAGTGCGCTGGGGACGTTGTAGGTGATGTGTGTGTTTGGAATTTGTTGGATGTTATGGATGAGCGGTTTTGCGTTGAGATAGCTGACGCAGCCGAGGCTTAAGGTGGTGGGATTTTTTTTGGTGTGGGTGTGTGGGGATTGGGGGGATGGGCTCACTTCTTTCATGTTTTGATTATACTGAAGTTTTGCTTGGGATTCTTGCTTGGTGGATATTCTGGCTGGGCATTTGCTTTTGAGGTTTGTTGATGTTTGGCGTTTTGTGAGGGTGTGATGGGGAGGAGATGAGACAGTGGGATAAAATCAGGAGGTGGTATTGCGATTCTTATAAACTCGGCTAAAATGGGGCTATGCCTACTAATAGCCTTATATCTCAGCGATGGTCCAAAAAACATATTCATGGATTAGAATATCTCTCGGGAGATGAGATCAAAATGATTTTGCATCGTGCCCAATCTTATGAGTTAATCAGTCGCGGGGGGCAGGGTAAGGCGACGGCGCTTAGTGGTAAGGTGGTGGTGAATCTTTTTCTGGAGGATTCGACGCGCACGCGGATGAGTTTTGGGTTAGCAGCCAGGCGTCTAGGGGCTGATGTTTTGGAGATGACGGCATCGGGTTCAAGTTTGTCTAAGGGTGAGACGCTGTCTGATATGGTGAGAAATATTCAGGCGATGGGTGTGGATACGATTGTTTGTCGGCATTGTCAATCGGGATCATCTTTGAAGATTGCCGAGGCGGTGGATGTGGCGGTGATTAACGCGGGGGATGGGGGTCATGAGCATCCGACGCAGGGGCTTTTGGATCTTTATACGGTGGC
>CAZSSX010000288.1:0-2431 GCA_964609545.1 uncultured Phycisphaeraceae bacterium
AATCCTCGCACCAATCACGCCCGATCCTTGCCCAAATCATCCTCAAACCTCGCCCGATCCCTATTAAAATACCCTCATATAAACCCCACCAGGAAAGCCCTTATTGCTTAGCTGCCGTAATCTCTGTTGGGGTCGGGGCTAGTTCGTCGCTATGGGCTTTTTGCCAAGTGTTTCATTTTCAGTGGCGATGGTTTATTAGGGGCAATAACAATGGAATCTATGAGATAAGCCGAGACAAAGGGCTTACAGATCCTCTGGGTAGATCGCCCGAGCATGTCGATGCATCTCAGCTAAGGACGATTAGCTTCGTAAGAGTTTGGGCTGCTGGAGATTGTTAGGCCTTTGCGTAAATGATCCGATGGTGGGTGCGGGCTCTAGCGTTTGAGAGGGATTTTTAGCGGCGTTGCCTCTGTCACGAATGGTGGGATCGTTAGCCGGCGGCTGATGGATATGTGAGATTTGGTTTCGGTGATTTAAAGATGGTTTTGCACAATATGATGTTGAAACAACGGCCTGTCGGGGGCTTTCGTAGGTACGCCTTGCGGTCAAGGGTTGTCCGATGTACCCTTAATAGGGTTAATTGGGGCGCATCGTGGAGGTGCTTTCCTTATTTGTCCTTTTGTGTAAAGTTGGATTGGATCGTCTGTATCAATTATCCGACGAAACATACTTAGGCATAGGCCTCTGGATGGGCCGTTTAGAAATAGTAAACTATTGGAGTTTCATCATCGCTAGATCACGTTTTGTACCGCAACGCAAAGAGACAGGCAAGCGCCTGAAAATTAATGACCAAATCCGTAGCAATCAAGTCCGTTTGATCGATGATGAAGAGGGACAGCTTGGTATTATTCCCATAGGCCAAGCCAAGGAGCGGGCTTTGGATGCTGGTCTTGATCTGGTAGAAGTTTCTCCTAATGCTGACCCGCCGGTCTGTAAGATCATGGACTATGGCAAGTGGAAGTATGCCCAGAAGAAAAAAGAGCAAAAAGCCAAGTCTAATGTGGTTAAGAGCGAACTCAAAGGGGTGCGTCTGCGACCTAAAATTGATAAGCATGACCTTGAGATCAAGAACAAAAAAGCGATTCAGTTTATCGGCGAGGGCCACAAAGTACAATTCACGATGATTTTTCGTGGTAGAGAAATGGCTCACAAAGACCTAGGCTATGCGATTATGAATCAGATTCGAGATTTATTGGCTGATATCTCCAAGGTTGAGTCTCCGGCTCGATTTTCTGGGCGACGTATGACCATGGTTTTGGCGCCCGACAAATCGTAAGATTAAGATTCGGCATGCCCTCTCCATTCACATTAATACTGGTATGTTTGCCTGCTTAGCCTAAGGATAGTTCTAAGCGAGCCCGCCCAATAGCCCCCATTTTAACAACGTATAAGACAAAATAGCTCATTTTAGTGAAAAACCGTAAAAAACTGCAAATTAAATGATCAAAATCAGAAAATACGGCTTGTATGTCCATATTCCATGGTGTACAATACCCTCGATAGGCCAAGGAAGCATCTTCCTTGTTCTATCATTCAAAATAAATCGGAGGGTAGAGTCGCTCTTGTTGAGCCTTCTAGCCATAAAGCAATAACGATGTTCTAATACATACCCCACCCCTGTATGTATTAGGTTTGAGAGATTAGGGGATGGAGAATTTATAATGTTTAAAAAAACATTACTCGCAGGAATGACAACCGCAACATTGCTAGCTGCATCTGCAAGCTACGCAACTGTGGCAGTCGGTACATTTGATTTGAACTTCGTTGACGCAGCAGCAGCTCTTGGATCTACTGCCACTGTCATTAATCCTACAGGCATTCATGCTCTGGGGTACAGAGGCCAGTCAATTGTGACATATAGTCCAGACTTAAAAAGCTTCGATGATTATATCATCTTGACGGTTGATACTTTTAAAGACCCTATTTTGAATCCCGTTAATCCCGGTGCAACGTATGGCTCTTTTGGTACACACACACTAACAATCGTGGCACATCTATCAGGCACACAAAATCTTGGCGCAGGCAGTTTTTCATTAGACACAGTACATCGCTTCGGGCTTTATTTTGATATCCAAGATTCTGATGGCGTTGTAGGATCTTACACGAGCCCCGATTTTTCAGACGTAACGACTTTCGCCGACGGATTGCTTGTAGAGGAAGGCGTCAGCCCTGCTAGCGGTGGTGGTACGATTACACCCGGTGTAAATCCTAGTACTGACATCAATTTTACCGTTCAGCTTCTCGATCAATTGTCTGCCCTTACAGGCGGCGATCCTTTTGAATTTAACTTCTTACCCGATGTCGCCGATAGTGAAATTGTTTTTGGAACAGGCACAGGGACAAACGATCTTGACCTTTTAAGCACTGCATTGTTTGATTTATCAACAATCCAATATGGCTGACAATATATATGAACATCAGTTTAGTTTTG
>CAZSSX010000289.1:0-2387 GCA_964609545.1 uncultured Phycisphaeraceae bacterium
TGCCTTTATGAAAAAATATGTGACCAAGCAAGGCTTAGTCAAATATGATTTGATCAGAAAAGATACCAGCCTACTTAAAGAAGTGATGAACCAATTAAGCAAAAAATATACTTTTAAAACGCATCAACAAAAAAAAACTTTTTATATCAACGCATACAACATGGTAACCATCAATCAAGTCATCACCCATTGGCCCATCAAAAAAATCACCAGCAGCAGAGGCTTTTTTAATCGTATGCAATCAGCAGTCAACGGACAAAGCATCACCCTTGATCATATTGAACAGCACAAACTTAGGCCAATGAAAGACCCTCGCATCCATAGCGCTATCGTCTGCGGAGCCATCAGCTGCCCTCCTCTGCAAAACCAGGCTTATACGCCCAAAAACGTCGAGCAATTACTCGATCAAAATACCAAGAGATGGGTTAATGATCCAACGAAAAACAAAGCCGCAGGCGGTAAGCTTTGGCTGAGTAAAATATTCAAATGGTACGCATCAGACTTCAAGCATAAGCCTTACCATGGCGTAGCGTCTTTCCTTAAAGCCTACGCATCAAAACAATCCGGCATCGCCAAACTGCTCAAAGAAAAAAACAACCCCTCTGTCAGCTATCAAGATTATGACTGGTCACTCAACCAAGCGCCATGATTCGAAGCTAAGCTTAAACACTTAAATATTAGCCGCTAATCATTTGCGATGCGGTAAGTGACTGGTATATTTTATTCCTCGCCATGAGGGTTTGATGCGTGCCTTGATCGATAATCTTCCCTTGATCCATGACTACAATCACATCACAATCCACCACGGTACTAAGCCGATGTGCGATAATAAAAGTGGTTCGCCCTTGTTTGAGATCATGTAGTGCCTGAGAGATTTTAACCTCGGAATCCGCATCAATTTGACTGGTGGCTTCATCTAAAATCATAATCGCGGGATTGCGTAGGATCGCACGGGCAATAGAAATGCGTTGCTTCTGCCCGCCCGATAAACCGCTCCCGTTTTCTCCCAAAACCGTATCATATCCTCGAGGCAATGTGCAGATAAACTCATCCGCAAAGGCCGCTTTGCCAGCGGCGATGATGGCTTCTCGCGTGGCTTGAGAGTTGCCATAAGCAATATTTTCCGCGATGGAGCGATCAAACAAAACCGTATGCTGCGAGACGATAGACATTTGGCTACGCAATGATTTAAGATTACAAGCACCAATATCTTGACCGTCAATTAAAATACAGCCGCCCGCCGGCTCTAATAAACGAGACAGCATGCTCAACAAAGTCGTCTTGCCAGAGCCGTTGCTCCCCACGATGGCCACGCTTTGGCCAAAGCCCACTTCAAGATTGACAGCATTGACCGCAGCTTGATCCACATCCGGATAGCGATACGAAAGGTTTTGAAAAATAATATTTTGATGATGTCTGTCAAGAACAGGAAAAGCCGAGCGCTCCGCATAACTCGTAGGCTCTGTCGGAATATCCATCGCTTGAAGCACCCGTTGAGCCGTGGCGTCGGCTTCGCGGATATGCAGTTTCATCGACGACAACGGCTTTAAACTTCCGCCAGCAGCAGCCAAAAGACCCAGCACCATAATATACTGCTCCCCATGAGACATCCCGCCCCCCGCACCCGATTGCTCGATCAATCCTTTAGCCACAAAACTTAAAATACCAATCATGGTAAAGACCGCAAGCAGCTCCACCAAAGGGCTAGATAGCGCCCGCGCCAAGCGCATACGGTAAAGCAAACGATAAAGTTTTCTGTTGTATTGTCTAAAGCTTCGCCGTTCATACCCCTCAGCATTATGAATCTTAACCACC
Organism: uncultured Phycisphaeraceae bacterium; assembly: GCA_964609545.1. Taxonomy (GTDB): domain Bacteria; phylum Planctomycetota; class Phycisphaerae; order Phycisphaerales; family Phycisphaeraceae; genus CAZSSX01. The sequence continues at coordinate 1,816 of CAZSSX010000289.1, forward strand.
TGAAGCCCGCCTAAGGTTTGGTTAAGCTGACTCAGGATTTGGCCATGGGTTTCAGAACTTTCCTTGGATGCTCTACGAATGATTTTCCCAAAGTAAGAAAGCGTAATCGTCACGGGGACAATCGCAATCAATGCCAAGAGGGTGATCTGGTAATTGATCCATAATGCAAGAAGAAACGAAACCAAACCTTTGGAAATTTCAATAACGCCTTTGCCCAAAATCGCGTTATGACCACGGGCCAAAGCCATGGTGTCATTGAGCAGACGCGAAAGATAATCCGAGGTTCCCCGCAAGGTCATATGCTCCATGCTCGCGCACATGTATTTTTTGTAAAGCATGTCGCGCCAACGCATGGTAGAGTGCTGAGCAACACGAATAATAATAGCTTGATGAATAAAATTACAAGTCGCACCGATGATCGCCACCACCGCGACGATTCCCATGAGCGACAAAAATAAGCCGTACTTGGTGATCCCCTCGGGGAGCGTTTTCATCAGCCACTGATAAAAATCCAAACGCATTTGACCGCCGGTGCCTGAGCCTACGATATATTTTTGGCACAGCGCCCGAAC
>CAZSSX010000290.1:0-2270 GCA_964609545.1 uncultured Phycisphaeraceae bacterium
CTTTGTTCAATTCGAGAAGCGAAAATTTACCATCAAAAGGGGCGTCATTGATTTTGTAAATCCCTACCAGACAGAGGCGAGCTTTGATATTTCGGCCGAGACAAAGGTTCGGGACTGGGAGATTGTGCTGGGTGTGATTGGTTGTATGGCTGAGCGTGAGGGTGTGGATATTATTAAGCGTTATCCGCAGATTGATTTGTTGTGTGGCCCGGGCGAGCTGGATAAGGTGCCTCACCTGATTGATAATGTTTATAAAACAAAGATGGCTATTCGCGGGAAGAGCGGTGTGGTGCAACATGCATTACAGGGTAATACGCATCGTCGTAGTTCGACGCTGGATGCTGCTAAGGATGAGCTTGAACTTTTGGATTTGTCTCGTAGTTTTTCTCCCGAGGAATATGCGGGGAGTGCTTATGTTCGGATTACGCGGGGTTGCAATAAATTTTGTACTTATTGTGTGGTGCCTAATACACGTGGCGCGGAAGTGCATCGCAGTCCGGATGCGATTGTGGATGAGTGTAAACGGTTGGTGGATGCGGGTGTGCGTGAGATCACACTGTTGGGTCAGACGGTTAATCATTATCATTTTGATCATGGTGCGTTGGTGCAGCTTAATGGGATTGACCAGCCTCAGATTGGTACGGTGATTACGCGTCATGGTATTAAGGGGGATCCTGCTGGTGATCGAGATTTGACTACTTTTGCGCAGCTTCTTTATCGTATTCACGAGGAGGTTTCGGGGCTTGATCGCTTACGGTTTATTACTTCTTTTCCGCGGGATTTTGGTGATGATATTTTGGCGGTGATGCGTGATTGTGATCGGATTTGTAACTACTTACACATGCCTGTGCAGTCTGGTTCTGATCGTATTTTAAAGCTGATGAATCGTGAGTATACGGTGAGTGAGTATGAACAATTGATCGGCAGGATTCGAGATTTTATGCCCGATGCGACGATTGCTTCTGATGTGATTACGGGATTTCCTACGGAGACCGAGGCTGAGCATGAGATGACCATTGAGCTGATGAAGCGTAGCTTGTGGAAGAATTGTTTTATTTTTAAATATTCGCCACGGCCGGGCACCACAGCGATTAAGCGTTTTGAGGATGATATTTCTGAAGAGATTAAGCGTCGGCGGAACAACGAATTACTAGCTGTGCAGAACGAGGTGAGTTTGAGTGTGCATGAATCTTATGTGGGTAGGACGATGCCGATTTTTGTGGAGTCTATCAGTACCAAAGAGAAGCGCTCACGCAATACGGCAGATGGCTCGGTGAAGGTGGGTTGGGATACGGGGGATGAGTTTGTCTTTCAGCTTCGCGGGCGGACGACGGGTGATTTGATCACGATGTTTCATGGCGATGAATCTCATATTGGTAAGATTGTAGATGTTAAGATTCAGCGGGCGGGCGGGCTGAGTTTGTTTGGTAAATTAGTGTAAGGGGTGTGGTTGGCGTTATGATTTTTTGAGTAAATTGAAATTTTTATAATTTTTTCCTAAAACATTTTTGCTGCTTACTTTGAGCCATTGGTCTAGGATTGTCGCGTATACGCTTCTGAAATCTATTGCGTGTACGAGGTCTCCTTTGTCTAGTTGTGTTAGGCTTGGGTGTATGCCGTGGATGCCGGGTTTGATCATATCTCCGAATGCAAACATGGGGCCGGCGGTGCCGTGATCTGTTCCTCTAGAGCCATTTTGTTTGACGCGTCTGCCAAATTCGCTAAATGCGAGTGTGAGTACATTTTTTTGGAGCCCTAGGGCTTTGAGTTCTTTGTAGAAAGCTTGGATGCCTATGGAGAAATCAGCGAGAAGGTTTTTGTGTTTATTTTTTTGGTTTGCGTGTGTGTCGAATCCGCCGAGTCCTACATAGTAGACGCGGGTGGGCATGTTTGCTCTGATCATGGCTGAGACGGTGCGGAGTTGGTTTGCTAATTTTCCATTGGGGAAGTTTGTTTGAGTGCCTTTGGCCACAGCGCTTCTGATTTTATCCGAGGCTACTAGGGCATCTAGGCTTGTGCGTTTGATAAATGCCAAGGCATCGTTTGAGGGGTGGCCTAGAGATCCTTGCCGATTTATTTTTTGGTATGCAGCGTCGAGTTCTTTTCCCATTTGGCTGCCCGACCATTTGAACAGATGGGCATTTTCTAATGCGATGGGTTTTATTTTGTCTCCTCTTGCAGCTAGGGGCGCATTTTTTCCTAGGCATATGCAAGCTGTGGATTCGATGTCGCCGTTGGGTGCGACGGCGGATTGGTCTAGTGCTCTTCCG
>CAZSSX010000291.1:0-2269 GCA_964609545.1 uncultured Phycisphaeraceae bacterium
GTGGTACCCTTGGTGGTGCTTTATGGGTATTATGGGGGGCTGTGTGGTTTTGTTTTTTTAGATTTTATTCAGGTTTTTTAAGGTAAGCATGATGGCGTATAGAGATCTTCAGCAGTTTATTGAGGCGTTAGATGCAGCGGGGGAGTTGCATCGGATTAAGGCTGAGGTTTCGCCGATTTTAGAAATTTCGGCGATTACGGATAAGATTTCTAAATCAGCTGCGGCTAGTGTTTCGGAGCATGCGAAGAAGTTTGATCCGAAACATGCGAATTTGGGTGGTAAGGCGCTTTTGTTTGAAAATGTGACGGGTTCTGATTTTCCGGTGTTGATTAATGCGTTGGGTTCTTACCGCCGAATGGAGATGGCTTTGGGGTGTACGGATGTGGGTTTTGATGGTTTGGCCGCTCGGATTGAGGCTTTGATTAAGCCCGAGGCGCCTACGGGTTTGATCAATAAGATGAAAAAAGGCTTGGAGCTTGCCAAGGTTGCCTCTTTTGCGCCTAAGCGTGTGAAGTCTGGGATTTGTCAGGAGGTGGTTAAGCGTGGGGATGAGGTTAATCTTTTTGAGTTGCCGATTATCAAATGTTGGCCTAACGATGGTGATCCTCGATCGGTGGGGTATCCGGTGGATATGGCTGGTGGTGGTGGTGAGGGGCGGTATATTACTTTTTCTGGTATTCATACGATTCATCCCGATGATGCGGGTAAGGCAGTGGGTCAGGCTCGCCAGTCGCGTAATATTGGGATGTATCGTGCGCAGCTGATTGATCAGCAGACGACGGCGATGCATTGGCATATTCATCATGATGGTGCTGCGCATTGGCGGGCGTGGAAAGAGGTGGGTAAGCCGATGCCTTGCGCTTTGGTTTTAGGTGGGGAATCTGTGTTGGCTTATGCGGCTACGGCGCCTTTGCCTCCTGGGATTGCCGAGCATTTGATGGCTGGTTTTTTAAATGACGGGGGGATTGGGGTGGTGGGTTGCAAGACGGTGGATTTGGATGTGCCGGCCAATGCGGAGATTGTTTTAGAGGGTTATGTGGATACGGATTGTGAGGGGATTGGTTATGATCCTCGTGTTGATGGGGATTTGGGCGAGGGGGGTGTTTTTGAGGGACCGTTTGGTGATCATACGGGTTTTTATTCGCTGCCTGATCGTTACCCTAAGTTTCGGATTACTTGCGTGACGCATCGTAAGAAGGCTGTGTATCCCACGACGATTGTGGGGCTGCCTCCTCAAGAGGATTACTATATGGGTAAGGCGACGGAGCGTCTATTTTTGCCGTTGTTGAAAACACTTGTGCATGATATTATAGATTATGATTTGCCGATGTTTGGCTGTTTTCATAATTGCGCTTTTATTAAGATTAAGAAGGTTTACCCGCTTCAGGCTAGGCGTGTGATGCATGCGATTTGGGGGGCTGGGCAGATGGCTTGGACGAAGATGTTGGTGGTTGTGGATGAGGATGTGGATGTGCATGATGTGGATGCGGTGATGTTTCGATTGGCTGCGAATTGTGATCCGGGTCGAGATTTGGAAATCGTCAATGGGCCTTTGGATATTTTGGACCATGCATCGCCTAGATTGGGTGCGGGGCATAAGATTGGCTTTGATGCGACGGCGAAGATTAAAGGCGAGGAAGTTAATGGGCATCGGGTTCGTGATTTTCCTCCGATTTTGACGATGGCTCAAGCTATTGTTGATCGTGTTGAGGGGCGCTGGGGTGAATATGGTTTTTGATGGAGGTGTATGGTTAGTGCGCATTGATTAGGGTGGAAGGTGGGGGGTAAGTGAAAGATAAAAAAACGATCACAAGGCAAGTGCCTTGTGATCGTTTTTGTTTTTTAAGTGGGATGGTTTAGGTTATGCTGATGGTGGGTTGTGTGTAGTTAGCATTTGCTACTTGTATGCTAGACTGTGCTGCTAAATTGGAGACGACGTTTTGTATTTCTTTGCAGAGTTGATCGTCTGTTTCGAAGTTAGCGGTGGGGTTTCCCGAGTCTGCGTGTGTGCGTAATGCGGTGTTGATGGGGATGGCTCCGAGGAAGGGGGTGTTGGTTGTTTTTGCCATCATTTGGGCGCCTCCTTTGCCGAAGATGTCGTATTCTTTGCCATCGTCGCCGATGAAGTAGGACATGTTTTCAACGATACCAAGGATGGGTATTTGTAGTTGCTGGAACATGGGGATGGCGCGGACTGCATCGTCTTGGGCTACTTTTTGTGGTGTGCATACGATGACGGCGCCTGTGAGAGGCAGCAGCTGGGACATGG
>CAZSSX010000292.1:0-2266 GCA_964609545.1 uncultured Phycisphaeraceae bacterium
GCCTTGGCAACCGCATAACCCCAATCACGGAACGCCCCCTCCGTAAACTTCATAATATTACCCTTATGCACCAGCGTCACAGAATCTTTATCATTAGCAATCGCATAAGCGATCGCAGCACGCACCAAGCGCTCGGTGCCCTCTTTAGACACAGGCTTAATACCAATCCCAGAGCTATCGGGAAAGCGAAACTTTTTATACATCTCGGGGAATTCAGACTTGAAAAAAGCCTTCACCTTTTCACAATCATCAGTCCCCGCTTCAAACTCAACCCCCGCGTAAATATCCTCCGTGTTCTCACGAAAAATAACCATCTCAGTCAACTCCGGATGTTTCACAGGCGTGGGCACACCCTTAAAATACTGCACCGGACGCAAACAAGTATACAAATCCAAAATCTGACGCAATGCCACATTCAACGAACGGATGCCCCCGCCAATCGGCGTCGTCAAAGGGCCCTTGATCCCGATCAAATATTTATTAAACCCTTCAAGCGTAGCCTTTGGCAACCACTCACCCGTAGCTTTAAACGCTTTCTCACCAGCCAAAACCTCTTCCCATACAATCTCACGATCCCCCCCATAAGCCTTGGCCACCGCGCTATCAATCGTCTTCTGAGCCGCCGCCCAAATATCGGGGCCCGTCCCATCGCCCTCAATAAAAGGAATAATAGGTTGATTCGGCACATTCAATTTGCCATTCTCAATCGTGATCGCTTCGCCTTGAACTGCTGATGTCATCTGTATAACTCCAAAATAAGGGATAAATCTATCATAAAACCCGAGACCCAAAAAGATCCCAGCGCACTATTTTACTCGCACCGGGCATGACCGTCAAAGGCTAAAATAACCGCCCCAAAATCGCAATTACGTAAATTAAAATTTACCTCCCCCACACATCCAAAAAAAGTTTATCCGAAACAAATAACGCCTAAACCATCCCGCCATCACCCATCCAGAAAACTCATATTATTCCACATCAACAACCTCGGCAGGATCAATAATTCCTCCATCATCAGCCACATCCTCACCGACCCCATACCTAAAATTTCCCTTAAACATCTCAAAGTCCCTAGGCATCAGCACCCCCTTGAATACATCCACCCGATCAATAAACAATGCAATCAACAGCGACACCCCAGCTGTCATCCCAAACACAAACATCACCTGCCACCACCATCCAAGTCTATCAGTTCCAGAAAAAAAATACCCATTCAACCGAAACATCAACTGATTCACAAACGGATGAACCAAATAAATCATCAAAGATAATCTCCCTATCGAACCTAACAACTTCACCCCACGCAAAACACGAGAAACCACCAACACACTCATAAATCCGCTCAGCATCAAACCATCATGCAACAACAAATACCCAAGCGATCTCACATCACCAAACCTTAAGCTACCAATCATAAATAACGTATCATACTTTCGAGAAAGATACGCCAAACCCACAAAAACAAAAATCATTAAAAAATCATAACCCCCACTAGAAATGCCATACAACCACCTCAAAACCAAACCTAAAAATACCATGTGCAGCGCAATAGCAAGTCCCATCGGAAGATGCCTCATCCATTGCTCCCCCAGTAATCCCACCAACACATGCGTCCCTAGAAAAAGCCAGAAAAATATCCGCCGCTTGGCATCATTTAAGCCGCCCCAGATATTAACACAGATCACTAAACTCAATAACGCGGGCAAAAACCAATACGAACCAAACCCGCAAGCATCATGCACCAACGAACCGCTAGAAATTAAATACCCCCAGAAAACCGATATCAGCCAATCCCCCAGCCCCACATCCCCAGCACGCACAAAAACAAAAAAATACACCGCAGACGATGCGAAAAAGAAAATCGAATAAGGCACTAAATACCGCACCGCACGATCCCGTAAAAAAGAAAAACTCACCCGACGCAATGAAAACACAAACGGAAGTAATAAAAACGATGTCACATGAAAAGAGTACAAAAGACGCCACGCGCCAGAGCAATTATTCCCGAAAATAATATTATGACCAAGCAAAATTAATAAAATCAAAATACCTTTAAAAACATCAACGACATCGCGAGTATATACAAGCGGCAAACTCGATTTAAACCGATGACTCATCTAACAATGCGCTTTCTCTCAAAATAATAATAAAATAAAACATCCACTCACTGTCACCCGAACATCAAAAAAAAACTTTCACGCCTCAAATATCACATGAGCCCTTCTATAAACCCCTGTTTCTACAAAAACACCCTCATTGACGGCCT
>CAZSSX010000293.1:0-2147 GCA_964609545.1 uncultured Phycisphaeraceae bacterium
AATCATCACAGGCAGTCTACGAGAAACAAATCGCTAGCGCCGCCGCGCCGGTGAGTGTGGATTGGATGAATTTTTTCATAAGAAAGATGCTCCATAAGGGAAATAATGACTATCGTTTTAAAAAACAGCCCACAAAAAACCAAGGCTAACCAAACCATTAGGGTAAGGCTTATCGCTGATTGGGTCAATGGGTTTGGTGTATAAATTAGAAGATCAAATAACCGATGCCCACCTTTTTTGTTTACCTAACCCAGATGGATTAAACTATCTCTTATGACAATTAGACAATTATCGCCGTTCCTCATCAACCAAATCGCAGCAGGCGAGGTTGTTCAGCGCCCAGCAAGCGTGGTGAAAGAACTAATCGAAAACGCAATAGATGCCCACGCACGCAGAATTGATATCCAGATCGAAGACGGCGGAAAAGCACTCATACGCATATCAGATGACGGCAAAGGCATCACACCCCAAGACCTCCCCTTGGCCATACAAACACACGCCACCAGCAAAATTCAAACGCAAGAGGATCTATTCCAAATCAATACCATGGGCTTCCGAGGAGAAGCCCTAGCCAGCATCGCCAGCATCGCCAAATTAGACATCAGAAGCAGAGCCATAGACCCAAACGGACAATTAGCAGAAAGCGGATATCAGCTCTCCGTCGCAGGCGGCGCAGAACATCAAATCAAACCCATCGGCTGTAGCCCCGGAACCGTCATACAAGTCAAAGATATTTTTTATAATACCCCCGCCAGAAGAAAATTCTTACGCGCAAGCAGCGCCGAGTTTGGGCAAATCAGCGATGTGGTCATTAGGCTAGCCATGGTCCATCACCACATCAATTTTACACTCGCCCACAACAATAGAAAAACGCTCGACCTCACCGCTTACCAAGGCGATGACGCCAGGCGCAGGCGGTGTGTAGACCTCCTAGGCAAAGACTTCGGCCAAAGCCTAGTCACTTTTGAATATCACCCCTCGCCCACCGATTCGTCCGCCAACGCTGTGAATATCTGGGGCCTAGCAGGCCTGCCCAGCATCGCCAGAGCCACCAGCAAATTCCAATACCTTTGCCTAAACGCAAGACCCATCAAAGATAGACGCATACAACACGCCATCAAAGAAGCCTATCGAGGCCTCATGCCCATGGACAAATATCCCATGGCGATCGTTTTTATCGAGATGGACCCCGCCATGGTAGACGTAAACGTCCACCCCGCAAAGACAGAGGTTCGGTTTAAAGATGCCAACCAAATGCACGGCTTAGTTCTTCATAGCATACGCAGAGCACTCCTTAGCGCAGACCTAACCCCCAGCCTAACCTTTCAAAAACAAGACGAAAATCCCTTGGCCAAACTGCTTACCCCCGTTACTCCCGCCACCCCCGAGCAAGCAAACGCCCCGCATGCCGCGACGTCAGCTGCCTCTTATGATCAGCAGCATCCAATCACCGCCGCACCTTTCACCACCGCCCAAACCCTTGGCCAGAACCACGATCCGAATCTCTCGCAAACCCCCGACCCCTCGCCTAGTCAGTATCCCGCAGCATCGCACCCAAGCGAGCATCGCCCCATCGTTCATCATCATCAGCCCAGCAGCGCAGGCAACACAGGCCAAGGCCAAACCATGCAAGCCTTCGTCGATTACTTTAGGCGCATGGACCCCAAACAAAAAGGATTTGCCTACAAACAGGTCAGGCAAGCCCTTGCCGAAAATAACCCCGAGCAGCTTCTAGAAGAAACAATCCTAGGTCACGGTCAAGACAAACCCGTCACACCCATGCCCCAGTTCGCCGATAAAATCTTACAAGTCCACGAAAGTTATGTCGTCATGCAAGATGCCGATGGCATGATCATCGTAGACCAACACGCTTTGCACGAACGGGTCATGTTTGAAAAACTCAAAAGCAGAATATTAAAAGAAAATCTGCAATCACAAAGACTGCTCATGCCGCCTATCATCGAGCAAACCCCCGCAAGGATCAACATCCTACAAGAGATGCAAGAACTCCTCCTACGCATCGGCATAGAAACCGGATTAGTCGGCCCCAAAGCCATAGCGATTCAAAGCTTCCCCACGTTTCTATTTCAACGCAAAGTAGAACCCGTCGCCTTTCTCACCGAACTACTAGACAAAGCTGAAGAGGG
>CAZSSX010000294.1:0-2127 GCA_964609545.1 uncultured Phycisphaeraceae bacterium
GGCGAATATCGCCCCAAAAGCAGGAAGTCGCCTGATCGTCTAAATCAAGAATGGCTGTATTCAACCCATCTTTTTCCGCGGCAACCGCCAGTGCTGTTGCAATGGTAGTTTTACCTGCTCCACCCTTTTGGGTGATGATTGATAGTATCTTCATGCTGCGCCTGTATATTATTATAATGGTATAGGTGTATACACCTATACCATTATGCGGAAACTGGTGTATCTCGTCAACTAGGTTCTCTTCACGCCCAAAAGCCCTTCTGGTTTCGATATTTGGGGTCTACACCTGAAGGGCTTTTTAAGATACTCTCTATCTTCTACGGCCGTGAATCACGGCGCGGGCTGGTCTTTGGGAATACGCCAAAGACCCCACCCAGCACTTTCGATAACACCCCTTTTCTTAAGGCGGTGCAGGTATGTACGGAAAGTATTGTCAGTAAGGTCATAGTTTGCGTCACGCGCCTCCTTATACAGCGAAGTGTTAGTCATTGCCTTGGGGGCTGCCCTAAGTACCTCCAAAATTCGACTTTCTACCAAAACCCGATTTGCACTGTTTTTTCGGCTTACGTCGTTGAGGTAAACATTCTCGCGTCGAGCAATCATAAGTTGTCGCTCCAAGGCCCTTTGGTCAGCGGCCAGCTCCATCATCTTGGATCGTATATCTTTAATCCCTCGTATTAAGCGGAGTTCATAGGCACTAGGAGATGCTTCATTCATTTGTTTCACTTACTATATTGCAACAAAGAGATACCACTTTATGCATCAAATCATTTTAATTATAAAGCATAATTTTAAGCTTGACAATAACAAGGAGCGGGCTGTAACAACTGGCATATGCCAGTTGTTACAGCCCGCTCCTTGAATTCTAAAACAATAAGTTGTTGCATATTAGCTATTAACAGCCATATCTAACTCATCCGCCTCACTGAGTAGGTCTCTCCCCTGATTTCGGAGATGTACCCAAAAGTGAGGCTTTTTTACTTTTAGGGGCTTTTTTTGCGCATTCGTAAAATCGCAATATTGGTTGACGGCGGCTTCTTCCTAAAGCGCATCAAACAATGGCCAACTATTGATAAAGAAGATCCAAGAGCAGTTGCGAATGCCGTAAGGTTTCTCTGCAAGTCACACGTACAAAAGCTGATAGGTGAACCAAACGGCACCATGTGGCTCGACCATGTATATCGCATGTTTTTTTATGATGCGGCGCCATTTTCAGGCACGATGCACCATCCGTTTACTAACCAGCAAATCAATTTCGCCAAGAGTGATACAGCCCGCTTTAGGCAGGAGCTATTTGATGAAATTCGTAAGAAACGCAAGTTTGCGTTAAGGCTTGGCACCGTAAAAAGGGATGGCGAATGGGTTCCACATGATCGCCACATGAAAAAACTACTCAGAATTTGGCATGAAATTGAGTACCTAAAAGAAGTCTTAGAAGACCCATCAAAAGTAGACGCCGAAAAAACCACAGCAGCACTTACCGCACTTACTCGTTGGGGTAATTTGACGGCAGAGGATATAAAATTACCGCTTCGTCAAAAAGGCGTAGATATGAGGATAGGCCTCGACATCACGACGATGACCATGAAAAAACAAGTGGACACTATCATTCTGGTAACAGGTGATAGTGACTTTATTCCTGCCGCAAAAATTGCACGTCGAGAAGGTGTGGAGTTCATTCTTGATCCAATGTGGCAGAGTGTTGAATCCGACCTGCTTGAACACGTCGACGGCTTAACATCTGGCTTCGATCACCCCAATGCAGGCAATGCTGCACCACCCCCAGTACAAAACTAAACTACCTGCTGCGGTCCACATCACGGCGCGGGGCAGGGGCTTTTTTCAAAGGCTTCGCCGTGTCAGCCTTTTTCCCCCAATCCTTTTTTGGCGGATCATCGCGCCCCACAACCTTGGATTTTCTCCGACGGATTTGATCCTTCGCGCTGTCGATCACCGATTGCGCCAGCTTTTGGGGCAGATGCCCATAGGCAAAGCTGCGCTCTTTGCCTCGGTCAGGCAGGGCGCGAATATCAGGACCAGGCCAGGTGAATACGTTCACCTCGCCCGTAATGATCCAAGAACGATTATCATCAAGACCGAGATGCTTTCCAACCTTGGCAGGTATCT
>CAZSSX010000295.1:0-2122 GCA_964609545.1 uncultured Phycisphaeraceae bacterium
AGCTACACTTTCATCAAAGATTGAGGGGACGATAGCCACGGCAAGTGAGGTTTATGAGCAGGATGCTGGTGGTAAATTCAAAGGCTCAAAAGGCGAAGATATTGTAGAAATACAAAACTATCGCACAGCATTAATTGAAGCTACTGATTATCTAAAGGATAAGCCGTTTACGCTTGATATGGTTAAGGGGCTACATAAGACATTAATGAGTAGTGTTAGAGGCGAAGATAAAGACCCGGGAAACTTTAGAGGCGAACAAGTTTTAATTGGTAGGACATCGCGTCCTGAAGATGTTACGTTTATACCGCCATGTCCACTATCATTGCGTGAATCATTGTCTAACTGGCAGGATTATGTACGATCCGATGACTACGATGTGCTTATCCAGACATCAATTATGCATGCCCAATTTGAATTGATTCACCCGTTTAAAGATGGCAATGGTAGAGTTGGGCGTATATTAATTACGTTGTTTTTGTATGTCAAGAAAAAAATATCATCCCCTATGTTTTATTTAAGTGCATATCTAGAGGCCAATCGGGAAGAGTATTATTTGAGGTTAAAAAACATTTCAAAGGAAGGTGACTGGGATGGTTGGATTGAATTTATGCTTAAAGCTATTGCTTCTCAAGCTAGGGAAAATAACAATAGGGTGAGTGAAATAAATAAGCTGTATAACCGTATGAAATCTGGCATTTCCGAAATTACAAATTCTCAATATGGGATGAGAGCTTTAGATTCTATATTTCATTCACCAATATTTAACCAGACTAGCTTTATTGAATCATTAGGTGCCGATCGTCGAACGGCTGTAGCTATACTTAAAAAGCTTAAGAAGGCGAATATTCTAATCACCTATAGTGATCCAAGCGGTGCAAGGCCTGAGTATTTTGTATTCTCAAAATTATTATATTACGCCGAAGGGCAGCCAAGTATTAAATAAATTAATGCGCATTGTATGTATAACAATTTTATTTGTTGTACATCTTTTTCTTTTTTATGTACAACAAATCCGATGATATGCATGCCAATACGAAAAATTACATGAACATTACACTAACACTATCATGAGAGACAGGGGTGGGTCCCCTAAAAAATGGAAGGTGTACCCTTGGCGTAAACGAATGAACCCATGACCCCGCGGGGGCTGCTTTATCTTAAGATGACTTTTTGAGTCGGGGTTCAGTTGGTTTACGCGGTGTGTCAATTTGATTACGATTCGCTGACGGATAATTTGAGGAGGTTACTGCTTGGGGGCAGGGTATTGGGTGATAAGGGACTGGGTTTGAGGGGTGGGTGGGGATTGTTATTGCTATCAAAGGCAGCGACGTGTTGAAGTTGAGTCGGTCGGTCGCTTGTTTAGTTGTTTGTTTTCTTTTTTTGTATCTGATTTAGGAAGTCGGTGGACTACAGAGGCTTGCCGGTGGGTTTATTTATTCTTGTGATAAAAAAAGAGAGAGTCATAGGCACGCGGGTGGATCTGGTCTAAAATAGTCGGGATGCACAGCGCGTTATCTCATCCTAAAACAAAATTGCCTTGGCAATTATCTGTAAGCCAAGCCATGGCGCGGTGGCCTGTGGCATTGCCTTTGATGGTGCTGGATTCGGGTCGGCATCATGCGCAATGGTCGCGTTATACGTTGTTGGCAAGTCCCGTGACGGTGATTAGCCATGATGGGGCGGGGACCACGATTTGCGGGGAGGCTTGCCCGCGGGTGAATACGGATGATTTGTTTGATTTGATTGATCAACTTGCGGGTTTAAAAGATGGGCTTTGCGTGGGGTATTTGAGTTATGATATTGCTAATGAGATTGAGCAGTTGCCTGGTCGGGCGAAGGATGATCGTGATTGGCCATTGTTGCAGTGGGGGTATTGCCCGGGATATTTTTTGTATGACAATTTGGAAAAATGCTGGTTTGCCTGTGGCTGTTGGGCTGAAGGGGTGGCGGGGGGGTGTCCGGATTTGGTGGCATTTGATGCGATGTTTTGTGTAGAGCGCGGGCGAGATTATTATGTTTCGCGCGGGGCGGTTTGTAATATGGGCGAAAAAAAATATTTAGCTGGGGTTGCTGCATGTAAGGATTGGATCGGGAGGGGAGATGTTTTTCAGGTGAACCTGAC
>CAZSSX010000296.1:0-2098 GCA_964609545.1 uncultured Phycisphaeraceae bacterium
TTGTCCTTCGGTGCCGTGTAACTCGAATTTTGTGCCATCAATGATGCCGCCAAAGGTCCATCCCCAGCGCAGCGTAGCCACGTGAATAAAGATGAAGATGAGGGTTGGCCATGCGGTGGCGCGCTGTAGGGTGTATCGGATATTGGCTGCGTAGCCGTAGTTTTTCGCGTTATTGCGATTCCCTGATTTGATGTAATAAATGCCGATGACTGCGTGAAAAGCGATCGATGCCCAAAGCGTGTACTCGATAATAAAAAGTGCTGGCAGCGAATGTATAAATTGGATTTCTTCTTGAAACACATTATCGCTCACAGCCAGCGTCGCGTTAGTAAACAGGTGCATGATCATAAAAACGCCCACCGGCACGATGCCCGAAAGGGAGTGTAATCTTCTCACGAGGAAAGAGTCGAGTATCGACGGCGGCTTGATGCTTGGTGTATGTTCAGACATCTTTTGATTCCTTATTTTGTACAGCCAAGCGATGTGGTTTGATCGGAGATGATCGAGGGCGCCCAGCTATAAGCTTTTAGGATAGCTTAGCTATGGCTAACGTCAAATCTGAAACGGATTTAAAAGCATTTTGGGTATAAAAAAAGACACCGGTATCCAGATAGGGAAAAAGGCGTCTTTTAAATGAGAATAATTCTCATTTATGGCGCTGCTTGGCTGGCTGCTTTTGATATTTGTATGTATTGGGTTCTTAGTTCATGCGTGGTTTGTTTGAGCAGTTTTTCTTCCTCTTGGGTGATGTTGCCTTGAGTTTTTTCAGAAATCACCTCGAGCATATCGATGGAATGCCTGGCCATATCCAAGTTGAAATAAGGCTGCCCAGTTCGAGGGTCTGGCATCATACCCATAGCGAAAACCGCTTGCTGGACAAAGGTTGAGATCAGCGTCTCAATATTGGCTGGCGGCATCGCGTTGGCATCGGGTTCGGATGTTTTTTCTTTGGACTGTTGAACTAGCTTTTCTTTCTCGGCTTGGGCTTGTTCTTTCCAGTCTGAATCAATATGAATTTTATTTTCTGACATCATTTTTTTCCTTAGTGTGGTAGATACGGAATTGTATTTTTAAATTATAGCTTAGTTTGTGGCGGATTGCATAGCGTGTATGGAGCGCGGTTATTTTAGGCTGCCCCTTTTATACTTTATTTTTGGAAGCTAAGAAAAAGGTCTAGCAAGTTTTGGTCGAATTCAAACGGGGTCTGCTTGCTCTGGCATATGCAAAATAGGTTTAGGCTTGATGATATTTCTGTGGTTGTTTGGCTTATATTTTTTTAAAGGGTTCATTGGTCTTAAGCTCGCATACTCTATTGATCACGCTGGGTACTTGGTGTTGCGGGTGCTAATCTAATAACTGTATCGCTTGGTTGAGGCTTTGGACTTGGAGGAGTGTCGCATTTTTCGGTTTTTTGAGTTTGTCTTGGGGGCAGATGATATGGGTAAACCCGAGCCTTGCCGCTTCGTTGATGCGCTGTTGTATTTGTTGTACGTGTCTAATTTCTCCGCCTAAGCCGATTTCACCGATGGCGCATGTTTTTTCTTGAGGCGTTTTATTGTAGTGTGCAGATGAAATCGCTAGCGCCGTGGCTAAATCAGCAGCTGGTTCGCTAATTTTGATCCCCCCGATAGAAGAGGTGAAGATGTCTTGGTCTGCAAGCTTTAGCTCGCCGTGCTTTTCTAAGACGGCGATGAGCATAGCGAGCCGATTGCTATCGATCCCGGAGGTCTTGCGCTTGGCTGAGCCTAGGAAACCGGTAGCTGTGAGAGCTTGTATTTCAACGAGCAAGCAGCGTGAGCCTTGAAGAACGGGACACACAATCGATCCGGGCATCGGCTTATATTGTGTGGCCAAGAGGCGTGATGCATCGGTGACTTGTTGTAGTCCGGCATCGGTCATCTCGAAAAGCCCGACTTCTAGGGTGTTTCCGTATCTGTTTTTGATCGCTCTGATAATACGGTGCGCGTGATAGCGATCGCCTTCGAAATATAGCACCGCATCAACCATATGCTCGATGAGTCTAGGTCCGGCCAATTGCCCGTCTTTGGTCACGTGTCCGACTAAAATAATAGCGCAGCAGAAAGATTTAGCCAGATAA
>CAZSSX010000297.1:0-2094 GCA_964609545.1 uncultured Phycisphaeraceae bacterium
TTCGCAATAGGCACGGGGCTTGTTTTTTCAATGTCGTTTTCTAACGGCGCCTCGGCGATCACCGGTGATCAACACATCAAAAAAATCAGGTTTCAGTGACTCACAAAAACGCTATCGCTACGACTAAAGGGTTCATAGGCTGAACTTTTAGCTTCAGATAAAAAACACGATGCGGGCTTTGGGCGCTGGCCTCTTAGCTGAATGATCTATGACTTTGGCCGCAGCATTGAAGAAAATCTTTTGCGTGGCGCGCGTTTAAGCGGTGACGACTTTAATGGCTTTTTTGTCGTGATCGCGGGTCGGGCTTGGCGCGGGGGTGGCTACTGGGTTTTGGGCTTGCTTTGCTTTTTGATAGCTTCTGAGACATTTGACCGCGGCATCATCCCAGGTGAGCTGTTTGATTTCATCCTCGGCGTTTTCTCGCAATGCCTTGCCTAGAGGGGGATGTTTGAGTACGGAGATGATTTTATTAGCCATCTCATCGGTATCCCAAAAATCCACTTTAAGCGCGTGGCGAATGACTTCGCTCACGCCCGATTGCTTGGAAATGATCACCGGCACGTCGTGGCTGATGGCTTCAAGAGGGGTAATGCCGAAGGGTTCTGAAACCGAAGGCATGACGTAGAGGTCGGCCATCTGGTAGATTTTTTTGACCGCATCGCCTTGAAGAAATCCGGTGAATAAGATTTTATGAGCGATCCCCGCGGTGGCGGCCAATTTAATAATGGGGCCGATCATATCGCCCGATCCTGCCATCACAAATTTTACATTTTCGTATTTGCTGAGTACTTTGACTGCTGCTTGGATGAAATACTCTGGGCCTTTTTGCATGGTGATGCGCCCGAGATAAAGGACGATTTTATCGGCATGGGCGATATTGGCGCGCGGGGAGCAAGGCAAGGTTTTGATTTGAGGCTCAATGCCGTTGTAGATCACATCGACTTTGTCCGAGGCAATATTGTAGCATCGCTGCAAGATCGAGCGGGTATAGTGGCTCACGGCGATGACCCGATCAGCGGCTTGTAAGCCTTGTTGTTCGACTTGAAAAATGAGGGAATTGGGGTTGCCTACGCGATCGATTTCGGTGGAATGAATATGCACAATCAGCGGCTTGCCGGTCATTTTCGCAAGGGCCATCCCGGCGGGGAAGGTCAGCCAATCATGGGCATGGATGACATCAAAGCTTTGCCCTTTGGCTAAATCCATGCAGAGGCTGGCGTAGCGGTTGGCATCGGCGATGAGGTCGCCTTGATAATTTAATCCGGGGCTGTGGTGGGTGCTGCCAGCGTTTGAATCGGTCGCGTCATGGGCGCCAGTGCCAGAGGTTTGGCGGTGGGCCTTTTTGGAAAGCCGAGCGACTAATTGGCTGGTATGGCGGGCCTGGGGGTCCATCATTAAGCTGTCGGGGTAGGGGCTATGGAATTGCGCGGGCACTGCTTTGAAAATGACGTTTTCAAAATCAAGATTTTTGGTGTAGGTATAAGTCGAGGAAACCGCATCGCTGCTGCGATCTCCGGTAGCGGCGGCGGTAGCTTGGGGCGCCAAGAGGTTCATGTGCTGGGGCAGCTCCCCGCCTAGGGGTTTGGGCAAGACAAAAGTGATGGCCACTTGCTGGCGAGAAAGCGATTTGGTCAAGCCGTAGCATGCTGTGCCTAAGCCACCACTGATCAGTGGCGGAAATTCCCAACCAAGCATAAGTACACGCATCGTCAACCTCAAAAAAGTGGAGAAACGTTAACTAGGCGCGGGCCTAGTCTTCGCTTCAATATTTTTATGATACATCGCTTGAAATCTAAAAAGCAATGCACGCCATCAAGCTATCAAAAAAGCAGCTTGTCTATCTACTCTCTGGCTCTCCACTGTGCTGATCATCAACCCATGGGCCGATGTTGATGGCGATGGGTAATCAAAAGATGACACAACTATTGTAACAAAGTTTAAGAGAAACAATATTGATATCGGAATTTTTGCCGAGATAAATCATCCCAAAGCCGAGTTATAAACAAGAAATTTAAGGCCGCCGCGGGATAACGTTCATTCAAAGAAAAAAGCATTTTCAATGAGAGGCTAAGCAAAGAGGTTTTTAAGCCAAGG
>CAZSSX010000298.1:0-2075 GCA_964609545.1 uncultured Phycisphaeraceae bacterium
CTTTTGCGCATTCTTAGACATGATCACTTTGACCTGGTGCCCGCCTTGCACAAATTGAGACGCTAAATCAGCGGCTTTATAAGCCGCAATACCGCCGGTCACTCCCAAGGCAATGTTAAAACAGGCCGATTGATTATCAGCCGCCTGAGACAGTGTTGTAGAATACTTGTTCATAGGCACACCCATCACACAAAAAAAACAATCCGCAAAATATAGCTAGCTAAAGAAGCGGGTTAGATTCGGTGGTTGTTTCTAGCGATACCTCGTCGGGCTTAGGGATTTCCGCGGTCACTTTGCCTTGGGCAATTTCTTCAACTGCAACTTCAATATCGTTCATGCCGTTGCGTTCAACCAAAGGGCGAGCCCCAGCCATCAATTCTCGGACACGATGTTGCACCAGTGCGGTAAAAACAAATCGTCCGCCGATTTTATTAATGATGTCGTCGCTTTTGAGTGATTCGATCATGGGTTGATCTCCAGAGCTTTCTTGTGGTTGAGCCAGCCATGCCAATTGATAGGTAATCAAGTTGCGTAGCAATAAGTCCCCCAGTATAAGCTTTTTTGACGCAAAAGACAAATGTGGAAGAATAACCTCGTTATGTCATTAACTATTGAAAATACAATAGGTTAACGAAGATGTTCACTGTTTAATATTCTTGCGTCAATGAGTGTTTGGAGTAAAAAATGGGTCGCCGGAGAAGCTTCGGGCGTCGTGATATACTCATGAGTGCTGTTATTGCTCATAATGGTGATGCGATAAATCAGCGGCGTTGCATCGCTGGGCGTGACAGATGATAGTGTAGATGGCTCAGAGACCAGGAGATTTAAATCTACAATCTGGAAAACCTGACAGTATTGCGCCCAAGAAATCTTACGGAAAATCTCGGGGTGCGTCTGAGTCATAGCAGCGCGGCCCACCGCGATGGCTAAGCTGCGATCAGCCTTGAGTAAATAGCGCGAAGTTTGAGTCTGCGGATTCTCTTGGTCTAAGCGCGAAACAATTAAACATTGCACCGAAAAATCGCTAGGCGGAGCAATTTTCCCGCTCCAAACCGCGGGGCAAGATATTTCCTTCTCGTGCCCAACACACGCAGGTAGACTCAGAAATAGAAAAAACAAACAGACCAATCGCATCGAAAAAACACTCATCTCAATCATTATAGCTAAGGATCAAATTTTAGAAATCGCGCTTCATCAATTTTTAACACAAAAGAAAAGGATTGCTCCCATTTCAAAATAAGTCCGTATATTTATACAGTAGGCGATGATCGCGCGTGTGTGATGGGAGGGCCGCCGGGCAGTGCTGCGGGCATATTTGATTCCGGGAAACGACCAAGTATTACCAGTTCCGTGGGGACTAGTCTTGGATGTTTATTCTCTGGTCATTGGTGTTGAAATGGTCTATCGCGTGCAGGCCTTTGTGCGTGATAGACCATCTGGGTTCGCGCGAGGGGCTAGGCTGTAATTCAAGCCACTCCTCGATCAATGCGTGCAGCAGAATAAAATCAGCTCTACACGCAGCGCGTTTAACGGTAATCGGCGGAAGCATATCCCACCGAAGTTGTGCCCTGACTCGGCGAGCGGATTGCTGCCAAGCCTGTGTGGAAATCGCAACCCCAGGCTCGGGATTGCCTTCGAGTAAATCAATCAATTCCTCAGCCATCAAATGCGAATAATTTTGTTTTTCAGACTCGGGCATCAACCCCGCAATCTCCCTAGGCGTAATGCAATGCCTTTTGATCTGCTCCTCGGTCCGCGGCCCAAAGTCTTGAATGTGGAGCAAAAGCTTATGAATCGCCGAGTTTAACGCATAGTTAGACTCCCAAGGTTCCGCGGTGTCGGGTGTCGTCGGTGTGTGATCGTCCATATCTCTTATCTTCCCTAATGATCCTTAAAGTATCAAGGGTTTTATCGGTAGATTAGCAACGAACCATCAACAAAGTTGTCCCCGCAAAAGCATAAAAAATAAGAATAAAACACAAAGGTTGATTGCGATGTCTACGCTGGTTATCCTCGATATATTAGTTGCGCCGGTTGTATCGGTTATGCCCTTAGCTCAGTCTTGGTCTAGCAAG
>CAZSSX010000299.1:0-2036 GCA_964609545.1 uncultured Phycisphaeraceae bacterium
TATAGCGCAAGATGCCCCAGCCAGCAAGGTGCGAGGGGGTTTATCGAAGGGCTCACTCTTAATTGCCAGCTGTAAGGTATGTTGTCATAAGTAAATGAGTCGTAGTCCTTCAAATTAGGACACGCTTTCAAGGCGGATGTCACAGGGATGAGTAGGCGACTTTTATGTCTAACGCCTTGGGCTCTTTTGCCCCGCAGCAGCTGGGGCGGGGATTGGTATAGGAGGTCTGTTTTTTTGTTTATCTTTTTTTTCTTTTTAGCAAAAGGGTTGCGTTTAGCAAGCTGATGATTGCAAGGGTCGTGGGTTCTGGGATATTGGTATGGGTGGTTTCTTGTGGTGAGATACTGTTGGGGGATTGGTTGAAAAAATTTCGGACATCAAATAAATCGGACAAGCTATAAATGCTGCCTATTGCATTTTTCACTGTTTGTAGATCTGCCTCATCGACAACGCGGTCTCCGGTTAGGTCGCCGGTTAAAATATCGGGTTGGTAGATGAGTCTGATCTGATCCATTTGGTCGATTTGGTCGACGAGGTAGATGGGTTGGAAGACGCCGTCTAGGGGTGTGTTTACTTGAATTTTAGAGAATTGGCCTTTGATTTTTTGTGTTTGTATGATGTCAAATGTTTGAGAGATGGTGGGTGTGAATTCGGTGGGGAAGTTGATTGTTAAGATGCTGTTTTGGCCGAGGGTTAGGGTTTGGGAGATGGTGATGTCGTCGGTGACTTCTTGTTGCTCAATATCCATTTTCAAGTTTCCTTGCAATGTAAGATTTTCTGAAAAGGCGAGCGATGCGATGTCTTGTCCGATTTCTAGGATGGCGTTTTGTTCGATGTGGGTGGGGCCTTGTATCTGTCCGGCGCCACTTAATATGCCTTTTTTGATGGTGATGATTGACGCTTTGAGCGTTCCTTCTAGTATGGTTTTTCCGTTTGTTTGCGTGTAAGGGGCGGTGCTATTGAGTCCGAATCCTGGTAATTTTCTGCCGGTGATGATGAATGTCCCGGCATTGGTGATGAGGCTGTTGCTGTTGAGTGCTTTGTCGTTTTGGAAAGTGCCTCCGGCGAGGTTGTGTATTTCTCCGCGATCATTACTTAGGCCTAGACCTGCGGCATGGTTGAGAAAATATCCTGCGTTGTTGAGTGTTCCGGTGTTAAACCATCTTTGGCGGTTGGTGATTTCGCCTGTGGCTTGATTGTCTATCGTGCCCATATTTCGGAAGAAGCCTCGGCCTCGGCCGCTGCTTCCGATGACTGAATTTGTGATTTTTCCTCGGTTGGTGATGGTTCGAAAATTCAGGAAGTAGCCTTGGTTGGTGATGGTTGCTTGTGTGTGGTTGACGAGTTGTCCGATTTGCTGAAAAAAGCCTCCTGCGGATGATACGGCTGTGGCGTTAACGAGTGTGCCGTGGTTTTCAAATTGCCCACGGAGGGTTGCTCCTCGCTTGTTTCTGAGTGTGCCGAAATTGTTAAATAGGCTGGTTTGTCCGAGTTGGATTGATGAGCTGGAGCCGATTTTGCCTCGGTTATTGACGATGCCTTGGACTGAGAAATGGGAGGCGGTATCGAAGTTCATTTTGGATTTTTTGAGGATTTCGAGTGTTGCGCCGAGTTGGATGGTCATGTAGGAGAGGCCGCCGCTTTTGTCTTCATCGAAGACGATATCCATTTCTGTGACATTGCGTAGAGTGGCGTTGCCTTGGACGATGATGCCTCCCCAGTTGGTGAATGGTTCTGCGGTATTGATTGCTAAATCGTTGCTAGCCACGGTGATGACATTTTGCCCTGGGTTGGGATTGGGGGCGAGTTCATATTGGGCGGCGTGGGTTGTTGCCCCGGCGATGATGGCTAGGGAAAGGGCGGGGGGAGTGATGTATTTTAGCATGAAGGGTCTCCTAAGACAGGCTTAGATTATATTGGAAGGTGCTGATTTTACCAACATAAAAAAGTGAGATCTTTGTCTGGTTTTTAAAAAGACGTATTGTTCTGGTTTATTTTGTTTGTAAAAAAATCCCGCGATTTTGAGGCGCGGGATT
>CAZSSX010000300.1:0-1981 GCA_964609545.1 uncultured Phycisphaeraceae bacterium
TGATTCGCCCGACGCTTTATGAGGGTTTTCATTTTGTTTGGCCTACGCGTGTTGGGGCTGGGCATGTGCCTGGTGGTCGTTGTGAGGAGATGGAGGGGGTGATGGATGATTTAGCTGCTTGCGATGTGGTGGGTCCGATTTGTGAATCGGGTGATTATTTGGCTAAGGGTCGTTGGTTGCCTGGGGTTGAGCGGGGTGATTTGTTGGCTGTTTTTGGAGCGGGTGCTTATGGTTTTGTGATGTCCTCGAATTATAATACGCATGCTAGGCCTTTGGAGGTTTTGGTTGATGGTGCTGCTTATGAGATTATTCGTAAGCGAGAAACTTACGCGGATATTTTGTCGCTTGAGTGTGTTTGATTTTCTTTTTTTGGGGGAGTGTTGTTGGTGTGCTGATAAAGGAATGCTGTGGCTAAAGAACGATTGATTACTGGTGAGGCGATTGATGCTGCGGAGGTTGTGCATCATGCGAGTTTGCGTCCGGAGCGATTTGTTGATTATGTGGGGCAGCCTCGCTTGGTTGAGAAATTGAGTATTACTTTGGAAGCGGTTAAGCAGCGTGATGAGCCGATGGAGCATGTTCTTTTGCATGGGCCGCCTGGTTTGGGCAAGACGACGCTGTCTCATATTATTGCCAATGAGTTGGGTACACATTTGACGGTGACTTCGGGCCCTGCGATTACTAAGGGTGCGGATTTGGTGGGTACGTTGACGAAGTTGGAGCATCGCGATGTTCTTTTTATCGACGAGATTCATCGTTTGCCTATCGCTGTGGAGGAGTATTTATATTCTGCGATGGAGGATTTTAAGATTGATTTTCAGGTTGATTCGGGTATGCATGCCAAGACAATTACGCTGCCTTTGAAGCCGTTTTGTTTGATTGGGGCGACGACGCGTGCGGGTTTGATGTCTGGTCCGATGCGTTCGCGTTTTGGGGTGACGCATAATTTGGAATATTATTCGGAGGCGGATTTGCTGCATATTTTGCATCGTTCTGCGGGTTTGATGGGGATGAATTTGGATTCTGGGATTGCCAAGTCGGTGGGGTCTTTGGATGCGCTGAAGTCTATTGCTGGTCGTTCTCGTGGGACGCCTCGGATAGCGAATCGGTTGTTGCGCCGAGTGCGAGATTATGCGCAGGTGAAGACGGGTGGTATTTTGTCTGAGGTTGTGGTTGATCACGCGTTGGGTTTGGAGGGTGTGGATGGGGTGGGTTTGGATGAGATTGATCGTAAGTATTTGGGTGTGATCGGCGAGATTTATGGGGGGGGGCCTGTGGGTTTGGAGGCGATTGCGGCAACGTTGGGTCAGGATGCGGGGACGCTGGAGGATGTGGTTGAGCCTTACCTTTTGCAGCTTGGGTATTTGGCGCGGACGCGTAAGGGGCGGGAGCTGACGGATGCGGGGGCGAAACATTTGGGTTTATCGCTTGGTGCTGATTGAGTTTTTGGTGCGGGGTGTTTTTCTTTTGATTGAAAATGCTCGCCTTTTTGCGGGTGGGGGGTATAATGGTTTTTGATCTTGTTAGGGTATCGCTGTGGTTGGGGAGATTGGGTGGGCGTGGGGGGATGGCTTTGTTTATATTTTTGTGAAGGATTGAATGAGAATGGTGTCAGAGATGAAATTAGGCGTTGGTCGTGTTTTTTTGATGTTGGTGTTGGCTGGTGCGCTGGGGTTTGGGACGACTGCGCAGGGGAGGTCGCGGGGTAAGCGGGTTGTGCCTTTGACGGCGACGGGCAAGGCGTTTGAGGGTGATGTGAAAAAAATTATTTTGGAATATCTGACGGGGGCGGATACGAAAAAGGCACGGAAAAAAATAGATCATTTATTTGAGGCGGCGGTGGCGTATTTGCCTAAGTCGGACTTGCGAGTGTTGCGCGATATTGTTTTTGTGCGGAAGCTGACTGAGCAGATGGGGAAGCTGGAGGAGGGTCAGGTCAAGGGGGTGCTGAGGATTTTCAAGAAGCATCCTCGGTTGGCGT
>CAZSSX010000301.1:0-1979 GCA_964609545.1 uncultured Phycisphaeraceae bacterium
TCACACCGGCGGAGATGACGCACATCCTAGCCCAGATGGGTTTGTTATTATAAGAGCGTTGATCGGTTGAGCGGTGATTGGGGTCCATATCTTCTTGCCCTAGCATTTTGACGTAGCCGCCTAGGGGTAAATAATTCAGGCGATATTCAGTTTCGCTTAAGCCTAGCTCGCGGTTGGCTTGATCAATGGCTTGGGGCGGATATTTGAGGGTTCCCTCGCTGTCGATTTTTTCCTCGGGTGTGCCGCCTAGTTTTTCAACGATGCGGCGATTGTAAAGATCCTCGGTCGATCCAAATTTTAAGCCCATGCCTTTGCGATAGGAAATAAAACATTTGCCCATACCGATGGCAAACTGGGGGCATTTAATTCCGACCCATTTGGCCACGAGAAAGTGCCCCGCTTCGTGAACAAAGATGAGAAATGAAAAACCAAGGATAAGCCCTAGAAAAGCGACGAAGGTGTTTTTACTAAGTGCTTCTAAGAACGTTTGGTTTTGGGCAAGCAAAGCAGTTGTGCCTAGGCTAAAGAGGGTGATGTTTCGGGATCGGCGTGTGATTTTTCGCATTTTTAAAATACTTTCTTTTCTATCTAAGCGCCTCTGGAAATGCAGCGGGCCTAGGTCTCGTGGGTAACATTAAAGGGTATGACATGCTAATGTATTTTTGGGTTGGCTGCTATGGCTGAGCCGTTTATTTCTCGCGTGATGGATGGTTTTTGTTAGGGGGATAGCGTCGGTGATGAAACAAACTGTTGGACGGCTCCCCGCGCTTGCTGATCAATATCTTGGACTTGTTCCAAGGTTGTTACGTTGGCGCTGGGGATGATGTTCAGGGTTTGGCTAACTAAGCTGACGATTTTACCAAGGGGGATCTCACCGGCGAGAAAGTAAGCTACGGCTTGTTCATTGGCGGCATTAAAAACAGCGCCTGCGGCGTTGTCTCCGGCGCTGATTCGGTCGATGACTTGGTAGGCTAAATCGATGGCTTTGAATTTTTCGGGTTGCGGTTGGGAAAAAGTGAGGCTGCTCAGTTTCTGCCAATCCAACGGCTTGGCAGCGCCGGGTAAGCGATGAGGAAAGGTCAGTGAGTGCTGAATCGGCATACGCATATCGGGTTGGCCTAACTGGGCGAGGCTGGCGTGGTCGCAAAATTCGACGAATGAGTGGACAATGGATTGCGGGTGGATAATCACTTGGATTTGTTTGCTAGGTAGATCAAAAAGATAATGCGCTTCGATCATCTCTAACGCTTTATTCATCATGGTGGCCGAGTCGATAGATATTTTTTGACCCATTGCCCAGGTGGGATGTTTCAGTGCTTCTTGAGGGCTAGCTTTTTCAAAGGCTTGGATGCTGTGGTTTAAAAAAGGGCCTCCCGATGCGGTTAAAATAATCTGCTTAATCGACCTGCGGGGATTGTCTTGTAGGCATTGAAAAATGGCGGAGTGTTCAGAATCTACTGGGATAATCTGGGCGCCCGATTTCTTGGCTAGCGGCATGAATAGATGCCCCGCTGCGACGAGGGTTTCTTTGTTGGCCAGGCCAATGGTTCTGCCTAATTGGGCTGCCAAAAAAGTGGCTTGCAATCCCGCGGCGCCGACGATGGCAGCGGTGACGTCGCTGGCCTGGGTGTGTTTGATTAATTCAACGCTAGCATTTTGGCCGACAAAAATCTTGGCATGGGGTAGTGCGCCGCGCAAGGCTTGTTCTTGCGCGGGGTCTGCGATGGCCAAATGGTTGACATTAAAATCACGCGCTTGGGCGATGAGACGATCGCTGTTCTTCCCCGCAGCCAAGCCCACAACTTCCACGCGCTGATCGGTCTGCGCATTGAGATGGCGCACTACGTCTAGGGTGTTTTGGCCGATGGAACCGGTCGATCCGAGGATGATCAGTTTTTTTGTTTTTGGTGTCATGGGGACTCATCTATTGTTTTTGTGGGCGTTGATTTTTTGACTGCGGATTTTTTTGCAGCTTTCTT
>CAZSSX010000302.1:0-1977 GCA_964609545.1 uncultured Phycisphaeraceae bacterium
TGGAAAGGGGGGTGGAAAGGGGGGTGGCGGGGCTTGATGGTGGGGCATTTTTTTAGGATGTTGAAAACAGGCTTAGCAGCTATTTTTTGAATAGATTGACTTGCATTTGAGTAGAGGGAAGGTATAATTCCGCTCTACTCATTCCCCGGTAGCTCAATTGGTAGAGCGAGCGGCTGTTAACCGCTAGGTTGCTGGTTCGAGTCCAGCCCGGGGAGCTTAAAAATCAGGTGTATGAAAATACCCTGTCCAAGTTAAAGAAAAAGCCTGTTTGTGATTCAAGCAGGCTTTTTTGTTTATAGAGATTTTGTATTATGATTCGGATAGTCTATTGGCTATAGTCCCTCTCTTAATGGAAGCGGTGTCTGCTGGGGGGAGTATCGGGGGAGCGTGGTACTTTTATGATGCGTTGGGGGCGCTGGTATTGGCAATGATTAGGCTGTGGTTGGGGCTTGATGGGTGTAAGTGATGGCTCCGCTTGGCTGGGCGTGGGATAGGATTGGTGCGTTGAGACGGGGCGAGGTATGATGTATCCATGGATTGCAAAGAGATAGAATCGTTGGTGTTGTTGGGTTTGGTCAGTGGCCTTGGCCCGACGCTGACGAGACGCTGCATGGAGGTGATGGGTAGCGCTTCTGGGGTGCTGGAAGCGAGTGCTTCTGATTTGGCTGGGGTGCGGGGGATCGGCGGGGGCAAGTCTCGGGCGATTGTGGAGGGGATTCAAAAGGAGTTACGGGGAGATCGTTATCAGCGTGAATTAGACTTGGTCGCTGAATATGACGTAGACCTGATTGGCTTTGAGGACCCGCGATATCCCCGCATGTTAAAGCATATTCCCGACCCGCCCATGCTGCTTTATGTGCGAGGGCAGTTAGAAGCTGGCGATGCCTTAGCCATTGGCATTGTCGGGGCGAGAAAATGTACACATTATGGCCGGGAGCAAGCCGACCGATTCGCGATGCTTTGTAGTCAAGCGGGTTTGTGCATAGTCAGCGGCGGCGCTTATGGCATTGATCATGCTGCTCATTGTGCGGTCCTGCGTGGGAAGGGAAGAACCATTGCAGTAATTGGTAGCGGGCATAGCGAGCCTTATCCTCAGCAACATGAGGGGATGTTTGATCAAATCGCATCGGGGCGCGGAGCGGTGATTAGTGAATTTGGGATGACGGTTAAGCCTAAAGCTGAAAATTTTCCTAGGCGCAATCGGATTATTTCTGGCATGAGTTTGGGGATTTTAGTAATTGAAGCAGCTGTACGCAGCGGAGCTTTAATTACCGCTAGGCTGGCAGCGGAAGATCATGGGCGCGAGGTGATGGCTGTGCCTGGGCGCGTAGATAGTTTTGCCAGCGGGGGTTGCCATAAGATGATCCGTGAAGGCTGGGCCAGGCTCGTTTGCAACGTCGGGGATGTCTTAGATAGTTTGGGAGATGCGGGTGAAATTCTTAAGCAAGGCGTTGCAGAGGATGCGCCGAATCAAAAGCAAATTAATAGTTCAAATCGAGAAAATGCTAAGGGGGGCATGGACCATCGCGTCAAAACCAGAGGCGGGGAAACTGCTGCGGTCGAAGCGAATCTTTCAGAAAATCAGGCGAAGATTATGTCCGTGCTGGAAGGGCGGATGGCGATGGATGAAATTTGCGAACGGGTGGGCTTAACCATCGGCGCAGTGATGGGAGAGTTAACGATGCTGGAAATACATAACAGGGTCAGGCGTGTGGATGGACGTTTTGAAAAAATCTAATCGGCAATTTGTGACACCTCGGGAACAATGAAAATGAGTTTAAAATTATTTGAGATTGAAACAGCTCAGCAAGTCCAGAGCTTGGACTGGTTTATTAAGCTATCGCAAAGTGCGGTGCCTAGCGGGGATGTGAGCCAAACCGTTGCTACGATTTTAAAAGATGTGAAAAATCAAGGCGATGTAGCGGTGACCAAGTATATGCGTCAATGGACAGATCCGGATTTTGATGAAAAAAAGAT
>CAZSSX010000303.1:0-1977 GCA_964609545.1 uncultured Phycisphaeraceae bacterium
TGGGAAGTCTTTTCAGATGAGTGAATTGATGGACCGGCCTATGGTTTTGGCGGGTGTTTTTACGCGTTGTAAGAATGCGCAGATGTGCCCTTTGGTTGCGGCGAAGATGGCGAGTTTGCAGAAGTTTGCTAGGCGTGCGGGTCTTGGGGATAGGGTGCGTTTTGTGCTGGTGAGTATTGATCCTCGTCGTGATACGCCTGCGGATATGAAACGTTGGGCGGGGTTGATGGGTTTGAAATTTGATACGGGGAAAATGGTTGTGACGAGTATGAAGGAATTTCCTGGTTTGATTGAGATGCTGGAGATTCGTGTGGATGTGGATCGGCCTGATGATCATCAGAAGGATTTGATGTTGCTGGATAAGAAGGGTCGGGTTGCGCGGAATTATGGTGGTTCGTGGAGTAATAAATCGTTGCTTAGGGATTTGAAGCTATTGGTTAAAGAGTAGTGATGTGTGGGGTTGCGTTAGAAGAGTAGGGGTGGTTTTTCTGATGGGGGGGCATTTTTTGCTCTTTGTGCGGCGGAGTCTTTGGAGCCTCGTACGATGATGTGGCTGGGTGGTGTGGGGGCTAGTGGTAGTGGTGTGGTTTGTTGGATGCGGAGGGTTGCTTTTTGGGCGTATTGTTGGGAGAGTTCGCAGGCGAGAAATTTTCTGTTGAGTTGTTTTGCGACGGTGAGTGTGGTGCCTGAGCCTGCGAAGGGGTCGAAGACGAGGTCATCGGGGTTAGAGGATAGCTTGATAATTCTTTCGAGTAGTGCTTGGGGGAGTTGGCATGGGTGCCAGTGTTGTCTTTCGCTGAATGAGCCACAGAGGCGTGATTGGTACCAGGTGTCTGCATTTTTTTTGAAAAATTCCTCGGTGGATTCTTGTGGGCGGAGGTACCATGTGTCATCGGGTAGCTTGCCTGAGTGTGTGGCGCGTTTGTCTTTGTAGATGAGTTGTCTTGCGGAGGGTACGGCGATGGTTTGTTTGTTGAATGTGAAGGGGATGTTTTTGGTTGTGAAGTTGGGTTTGCGTTTTTTGTTTTTTGCGGTTGGCGGTGGGTATACTGCTGAGCCGACGAGGTATAGGATGTGCGCGTGTGATCTGTTGAATTTGATTTGGCAGTTTTGTCCGAATGTGTAATGCCAGACGATCCAGTTGCGGAAGAATAGTTGGCCTTGCTTTTCTAGTTTTTTGAGTATGACTCTGGCTTCGGCGACGTATTCATCGCCGATGAGGATGTACATGGATCCTGAGGGTTTGAGCAGTCGGGCGCATTGGTGTATCCAGTCTTGTGTCCATGCGACGTATTTTTCGTCTTCGAGTTTGTCTTTGTATTGGTCGTAGGTGAAGCCGATGTTGTAGGGGGGGTCTGCGAAGATGAGGTCCATGGATTCTTTGGGCCAGGTTGCCATGAGTTGTAGGCAGTCGCCGGTGATGATTTGATTAGGCTGGGGGAGTTTTGTTTGGGAGGTTTTCATGGGGTGGTATGATAGCAGAAAGCGGCGATGGAGAAAATTTTTCTGAAAAAAATAGTGTGGGTGTTGGGCGGGGTTTTTGTGGGGCAGAAATGCTAATGGTAGGCGGGGAGGATGACTTGTGGTGAGGCAGGGGGTATACTGTATGCTTAGTTTTTTTTTAGATAAAATGATATTGGAGATCAAATTATGGGCAAGCGCAAGTCAACTGTTGGTGGTAACTGGAAGATGAATCTGCATGGGGAGGAAGTGCAGAAATTGACGGAGGAAGTGGCGGGATTGGATAGTGAGGGTGTGGATGTGATTATTTTTCCGGCGCTGGCTTATTTGGGTCGAGCGGGTGAGATTTTAAAAGAGAAGGGCTCTAAGGTTAAGCTTGGTGCGCAGAATGGTTATTTTCAGGCTAATGGTGCTTATACGGGTGAGGTGAGTTTGTCGATGTTGAAGGATTTGGGCGTGAGTGTGCTTTTGGTGGGTCATAGTGAGCGGCGTCATGTGATGGGCGAGAGTCATGCG
>CAZSSX010000304.1:0-1929 GCA_964609545.1 uncultured Phycisphaeraceae bacterium
GCTAGGTTCGGTGGGGTGTGGGATTTGATGTTTTTTGTATATTGTGTTATAAGATGTTTTGTTTTATTGGTTTATGGGTGTTTTTTAAAATCATGTCGATGTTAAAAAGTGGCGGCGTGGTGGGGAGATTTTGTTTGGGGTGTATAAAAAATGATTTGGCGGTGCGTGATGCGGACATGATTTTTAAAATGGGTATCATGGTTCTGGTGAGGGGGTCATCTGGTAGAAAGTAAAGGTTGATGATGGCCAAGGCAAATGAGACGACGATTGATTGTATTGAAAAAGTGACGGGGTACCGTTTTAAGGATGCTGCATTGCTTAAGCGGAGTCTGACGCATGCGAGTCATTCTGATCATCGCTTGGGGAGCAACGAGCGTTTGGAATTTTTGGGCGATGCGATTTTTGGCTATGTGATTTGCCAGTATTTGTTTGAGCAGTTTCCCGATTTGTTGGAGGGTGAGCTGACGAAAATTAAGAGTACGGTTGTGAGTCGTAAAGCTTGTGCGCAGATTTCTACGCAGATCGGTTTATGCCGTTTGCTTCATTTGGGCAAGGGGATGGCTGGTCGTGGGGGCTTGCCTAGTAGTATTTCTGCTGCTGTGTTTGAGTCTATTGTGGCGGCTATTTATATTGATGGGGGGATGGAGCCTGCGCGCGATTTTATTGTGAAGCAGATGGCGCCTTTGATTCGGGAGGCGGCGCTTTCGTCGCATCAGCAGAATTTTAAGAGTGTGTTGCAGCAGTATACGCAGAAGCATTTGTCGGATGCGCCGCGTTATCTTTTGGTTGATGAGAAGGGGCCTGACCATTCTAAGTGTTTTGAGGTTTGCGTTGAGCTGGACGAGCAGCGATACGCTAGCGCTTGGGCTAATTCCAAGAAGGAGGCTGAGCAGGATGCGGCGCTTAATGCTTTGACGGAGATGGGTTTAATTCGAAAAGATGAGCAGACGGGGCAGATTTATTTGTTGGGGCCTTTGTCTGACGGGTAGGTGTGTGGGTTGGTGTTGGTGGGTTGGTTGATTGTGTTTTATTTTGTTAGGTCTTTGATTTTTTCTTGGACTTTTTTTGCGTGGTCTTTGACTTTGACTTTGTCCCACCGGTATGCGATTTTGCCTTGGGGGTCTATGAGGTATGTGGTGCGTACGATGCCCATATATTTTTTGCCGAAGGTTTTCTTTTCTTGCCAGACGCCGTATTGTGTGCTTACTTTTTGGTCGGTGTCTGCGAGGAGGTTGAAGTTGAGGGATTTGTTTTTGATAAAGCGAGTGTGTGATTCTGCTGAGTCGGGTGAAACGCCTAGTATGACAGCGTTTAGGTTTGTGAAATGGGGGAGGTCGTCGCGGAAGTGGCAGGCTTGAGTGGTGCAGCCTGGGGTGTTGTCTCGGGGATAAAAATAGAGGACGAGCCATTGGCCTGCGTAGTCTGATAGTTTGTGTGTTTTGCCTGCTTGGTCTTTGAGTGTGATGGCGGGTGCTTTTTGGTTGATGGCTATTAAGGTGGAGGCGTTTTCTGACATGAGCTGATCCTTTTTAAGGGTGGGGTAAATACGGTGGGGCGTTGAGCAAGCGGAGGCGAGTAATGCTAAGGTGCAAACGGTGAGGCGTAGGATGGGCTTCATGGTTGAGTCCTTTTTTTAAACGAGAGAATCGCAAAAGCCAGGTGGAGCTAGCCTCGTGTGAGAGATTTATTTTACACGATTTGGACGGGTTTGGCAGGGGTAAGCTGTGGAAAAAAGGGGCGTATTATTTTATAGGTTGAAGGTGCCGATAGTATGGTGAGCGACAGCGGGTATACTATCGGCCAATGTCGTTTAGCTGAAGGTGGGGTGGATTTTACGGAACAAAAAATAAAAAAAGTAAAACGAAGGTATTTAATGATGACCAGTGAAAAACATAGCGGCGGGCTAGTCTCGATCGATCAGCATATTTT
>CAZSSX010000305.1:0-1871 GCA_964609545.1 uncultured Phycisphaeraceae bacterium
TAGTAAAGCCTCCGTGATTTTGAAGGACTCATCGCGGGGGCTTTTTTTATTAGATTTCTGTGTTTTGTTTTTACCGCTATTTTCAGAGCCAGTGTGTCTTTGGGTGATTTTTCAAGTATGAATGCTTGGGTGAAAAATAGTAGTGAGAAGTGTTGGCTTAATCATTTTGGTGTTATTTATTTAGGGTGGATAGTTCTTGTAAAAGATTTAGTCTGGCTTGGTGTTCGAGGTGTTGGTTGAGTTTTGGGTAATGGAAGATTTGATCTTGATCTAAAAAATGATTTAATATTTGGCGCCGTTTGATGCGGTATGGTTGTTGGGGGATGTTGCGTGATTCTTTGCGGAGCTGTGATGTGTAGCGTTGATATTTTTCGGGGGTGGCGCCTAGGATGCTTAGGTCGATTTCTTGGATGAGTCGTTCTTGGTCATCTTGGGTAGGCGATTGATGTGCTGTGGCTAGGATCAATCTTTGGATATGGTCGATGGTTTGTTGGTCTAGGCCTAGTCGTGATAAAAGTTTGCGTGCAAAATTTGCGCTGGCTTGTGTGTGGGCTGTGGAGTGGGGAGCATATTGGACATCATGGAGATATAGGGCGGCGGATAATTGGGGGGAATGATTATTTATGAGGTCCTGGGTGGCTAAGCAATGGTAGACATGATTGAGGTTGTGATATTGTCTGGATCGTAGGGCGTAATAACTGCTGAGCTGATTAAAGGCATGGTCGATGGCGTGTAAAGAGGTGATGCCGAAGGCGTCTTGGCAAAGTTTTCGCCAACGATTTTGTAAGTGAAAATAAGTCATGATAATGTCTCTTGTGCTTCTTGGGTTTTTGGGAGAGTGATGCCTGCTTTGATCATGTTGATTGACTTTAGCCAATAGTCTTCAAAGGCGTTTGCGGATTTCATGCGGTGGATGGTTCGGCGGAGGAGTGGCCATGGTTGTAAATATTTAGAATACCAGGTCATCCGTTTGCGGATCATGATTAGCGCTTGGCGATCGTCTCGGAGCTGGCGATGGGTGGTGAAATGGTCCCAGACAATCTGTGCGATTTGGAGCTGGGTGAGGGGTTGAAGTTTTTTTCCTGTTTTTAAAAAGTGTGCGGTGTCTCGAAAAATCCAGGGCTGTCCTAGGGCGCCGCGTCCGATCATGACGGCATGGCAACCGGTTTGGTCGATCATGTGTTTTGCATCCTCGGGAGATTTAATATCTCCGTTGCCAATGACTGGGATGTTTGGGTGATGTTGTTCGATGGATTGGACGACTTGGGCGATGCCGGGGAGGCGTACGTGCCCGCGGAATTTTTGTTGTGTTGTTCGTCCATGGACGGTGACGGCTGCGATGCCGACATCGGCTAGGGCAGTGGGTAGGGTTTGGGTGATGAAATGTGCATCGTCCCAGCCTAGGCGTATTTTTGCGGTGACGGGGATGTTTACGGCGTTGATGATGGCTTTGGCGCAATCAATGGCTAGGTTGGTTTGGCAGAGGAGCATTGATCCGCCGTTTTTTTTTGTTACTTTGTCTACGGGGCATCCCATGTTAATGTCGATGGTTGCTGCGCCGTGATCTTGTGCCCAGATTGCTGCTTGTGCCATTGTTTGTGGGTTGGCGCCGTAGAGCTGCATGCATACGGGTGTGTCTTCTGTGTTGGTGGAAGCGAGCCACATGGTGGTGTCTGTTTTTCGTAATATTGCTTGTGGGCAGAGTAGATCTGTGCATGCTAGTCCTACGCCGCCTGATGGTCCTGTAATTTTTCGGGTAATTAAACGGAATGCAAGATCGCAATAACCGGCGATAGGGGCGAGTAGTAGATTTGTTTTTAATTGGACGTTACCGATGGAAAACATCTGTGAGATTATAACCTGCTGTTGAG
>CAZSSX010000306.1:0-1849 GCA_964609545.1 uncultured Phycisphaeraceae bacterium
ATCGATTGTACAAATGCTACCCCGGGTATGAAATGTAGCGCCGAGCTATATGAAATTATCAAGGCTGCGGCGGAAAAAGTGTTAGGCGCGAAAATCGTATTTTAGTGGAGAGGATCACATGCAAAATCTAACGGGTAACAATTTTAAGATAGATAGTGATCATCGAAAAATGATCGTCGGAAATGAACCGATGATTTTTCATTGCCATCATTATAATACTTTTTTACAGCGAACCATTCAAGACGCTGCATTTATCGAGTCCAATCATTTTCTGGTCGGCGCAGCAGCGGAAATGGCGTTTTATCAACTTACAAATTATTTTCAAGAAATGAAAATAGAAGGCGAACTCTGTCGGAAAGAAATCGCCCAAGAGATTTTCAAATGGACAGGCTGTGGCGTGGTAGATCTGGATGCACTATCAATTCAAGGCGGGAAAACACAGACGCAAAGCTCCCACTATTCGGTGGCGTGGGTAGAAAAATTCGGGAGAAGCGCACAAGGTGTTTGCAAGTTTATGGCGGGGTGGATCGCCGGGGCCCTCGCCGCGGTTTATGATCAGCAGCTAGGTGCTTACAGCGTGCATGAGACAACATGCAAAGCCAAAGGCGACGCGTGCGATACCTTTGTCCTTAAGCAGGAAAAGGCAAATTACAGCATCTACCAAACCGTGGGGATAGGGCAGATCAGCGAGCATCAGTTAATCACACCGCCCGAAAGCAATGTGAGTTATCAAGCTGTTTTTAGAGCATTTAATAACATGCCTATCGTGTCCAACGATAGAGGATTACTCCCCGCATTAGGCGTGTATCTGACGCGCATGTATGCCAATTACTACAACCGTATTTCCTTTGAATTCTTGAGGGCATTGAATCAAAAAATAGGAGATGCCGGCGTCGGCCTTGCCTCTGAATTACTCATCGAAGCCGGACACGTCTGCGCATTTAATACCTTCGGAGGAATCGTCACCTCTCCCGAGTGGGATGCCCTAGTGCTGCCAAATCTCAAAACCAAAGAGGATTGGGTTCATGGTATTACCGCAACGGTCAACGTCCTAGGTTGGGGACGATGGCAGATCAAATCCTTATCCGAGCAGTCCGCCGAGTTTGTCATTCACGATGATTATGAGAGCTGCGGATACCTAGCAATGTATGGGCAATCTGATCATGATGTCTCGTATTTGGCCATGGGCGCAGCAGCGGGAATTATGAACCTGGTCTATATTGGTAACGTTTCAGAGGGTTTAGATCTGTCGCCAACGTTCTATAATCAATTATTTAAATCAGATCAATCTTATAAAATAAAAACGATCAGCAGCAAAGCCCAAGGGGATGAGACGACCAATATTGTGGTATATCGATAGCTGCTTTTGATTGTTTTTGTTTTGCACGCAAAAAAACTTTTTTTAAAAAGTGACATATGGCTACGATTATTCAAGAGGTTGAAAAAACAGATTGCATACGCCGCATGAAGGTACGCTATACGATCAACCGAGCGGTTGATACCCGAGCGATTGACCAATTTAAATCGTTTGGAAAATTTCGGGTCAGTATGTATGATGCGCGAAAATACCTCAGCGATGCTTTGGTCACTTATCGTATATCAGATGATGAGGAAAATGTTTTGATCGCGGGCGCATTGGGGTTGCCTTATATGGATACGACCTATCAGAAGAAAAATGTGCATCAATGGAAACAAACGATCGAAAAAATAATCGAAGCGATGTGACCTGCTATCTCGATAACGCAGCCACGAGCTTCACGCTCAAATCGGTGAGGCAGGCGATGGATCAAGCCTGGAAAGCCGGCTATGCCAACACCCATTCCCCACATGCACGAGGCAGAAAAGCTTT
>CAZSSX010000307.1:0-1762 GCA_964609545.1 uncultured Phycisphaeraceae bacterium
GATTTTCAAAAATTCACCAAGATGTGATTTCAAGAAACAAATCAAACCACAAGCCAAATCCACAGCAGGGCCATCCTCGTCGATGGCTCTGTTTTTTTATTGAAGCGGTTGATATTCTTATCCCCCGATGTGGTTGTACTCCTCCCCACTCACCGAGCAGTCTAGAGTAGGGGTCTTGGGGTTGGGGTTTTATTTTTTTCTTGCTTTGCGCTGAGCTCAGGTTTTGGGGTATCCTTGTGGGTTTTTTTTGAACCATTGGTATGCGGAGTCTATGATTTGATGTAGGTCTGTGATTTTTGCTTCCCAGCCGATGTTGCGTTTGATTTTGCTGGGGTCGGCGAAGAGAACGGGGGGGTCTCCTGGTCTGCGTTTACCGGGTATGACTTTGATTTTTGTGCCTGTGACTTTTTGGACGCCGGCGATGATTTCTTTGACCGAGTATCCTTTGCCAATGCCTAGATTGTAGAATTCTTGGTCTGCTTCTTTGAGTGATTCCATCAGTGCCACGTGTGCTTCTGCTAAGTCTTGGACGTGTATGTAGTCTCTGATGCATGTGCCATCGGGGGTGTCGTAGTCTTGTCCGAAGATGGTGATGGATTGGCGTTGTCCTAGTGCTGCTAGTATGACTAGGGGGATGAGGTGTGATTCGGGTTGGTGGTCTTCCCCGAGTTTTCCGGAGAGGCTGGCGCCTGCGACGTTAAAGTATCGTGGTGCGGCGAAGGCGAATTTGGGGTTTGCTTGTGCGTAGTCTATGAGTATGCGTTCGATGAAGAGCTTGGACCAGCCGTAGGGGTTGATGGGTTGTTGGGCTGTTGCTTCTTTGATGGGTACGGCGGTGGGTTGTCCGTATGTGGCGCATGTTGAGGAGAATACGAGTTTGTGTACTTGTGCATCTTTCATTGCGTTGAGTAGGCTGATGGTTCCTGCGGTGTTGTTGTGATAATAGCGTAGGGGTTGTTCGACGGATTCGCCGACGTAGGCGAGTGCTGCAAAATGGATGACGCATTGTATTTTTTGAGAGATGAGTAGTTGGGTGATTTCATTTTGTTGTGCAAGATCCAATCGGTGGAAGGCGGCTTGTGGGTGGACGGCTTGTCGGTGTCCTCTGAAGAGGTTGTCGATGACGGTGACGTTGTGTCCGGCGTTGATGAGTGCTTCGGTGGCGTGTGAGCCGATGTATCCGGCGCCTCCTGTGACGAGTGTGTTCATGATTTGTGGCCTTGCGTTTGAGTTGGGGTTTGATTGATTGTGGTTGTGATGAGATGACTGTTATAGGGTGATAGGGTTGTGCGGTGGTGTGATTTTTTTTGTGCTATTTGTTTAGGTTTTTCCAAATTTCGCGATGATTGCGGTGGCGAGATAGCCTAGGATGATCAGTGCGATAGATGCGATGATTTGTAGGAAGGTGGGTTTGAAGTAGGCTTTGGGGAAGTCGGTTGCTTTGACGGGTTTTTTTGTTATTTTGTATGCAAGTCCTGTTTTGAATTGATTGGGGTGATCGTTTTTGATTTGTGGTGTGCCTGTGGGTTTGGCTAATGTTTTTGCGCTGATGATGATTTGTCCTTTGATGGTGTCGCCTGGGTTGGGCTTGATTCCTTTTTGGAAGGGGTATAGTCCGACGACGGCGCCTAGGAGTAGGCCTAGGAGTAGCGATAGTGTTTTGGTGTTGTGTTTGGCTAGGCAGTATTTGAGTAGGTTGCTGATGAGTGCGATGCCTAGGATGACGCCCGCGCCTAGCGGGAGTAGGGTGTGTAGGGCGATG
>CAZSSX010000308.1:0-1741 GCA_964609545.1 uncultured Phycisphaeraceae bacterium
TCTTTCAAAACACTTTTACCGCAACTCGCGGCTCCGGTTCGGTAATGTTGGCCCCCGGAACGCCAGGAGATATCATCGCCTTTGAGCTTGAAGCTGGGCGATCACTCATGATCCAGTCTTCTGCCTATGTTGCTGCGTCTCCAGAGGTAAAATTAGATACCAAATGGGGTGGTGCCAAAGGATTCTTTTCCGGTGTGGGAATGTTCCTGCTCAAAGCCACTGGACCAGGCACCGTGTTTGTCGCCTCCTACGGCGCTATCTACCCCAAGAAATGCGACGGCGAGTACATAGTTGATACAGATCACATCGTAGCATTTCAGGACACCGTAACCTACGGCATAACCAAAGTAGGCGGAATAAAATCCTTGTTCTTCGGCGGCGAAGGTCTGGTAGCCAAGTTTTCCGGCCAGGGAATGATCTATGCCCAAACCCGTAGCCCTTCGTCACTTGCTGCCTTCTTGCACCCCTATCGTCCTGTAAAAAATAACGACTAACTAGCCCAAACCCGAACTTCTAAAAATATTGACCTTATGTATCTTGTTAGATACTACTTGCATTATGAAAAATGATACACAAGTCGCTCAAAAAGAAATCGATTCCAAATTTAATGATCCTCTGGGATTAAAACTTTTAGGCGAAGCAGTCGCAAATCTAACTCAGTTAAAAGACCAAAATGCAACTATGGGCAAATCGTCCGAATGGGCTGCTTATGTGGATCAATTAGCGGACGGCTATGATACCGTTGCCACAAAATACGAGCTTCTGCGCGACAGATATTCTTTACTCAAACGCAGTAACTCACAATTGCACGATGAATTAGTTTGGCTGCGCGACCAGTTCGATGACTTGTGCAGTCTTTCGTCGAGTGAACTTAAAAATCACATTGACGAAAACAAAAACGATACGACACCACAATCTACACGATACGAAGACAGGTGGCCGAAATGATCACCCTTCGCCAAAAAATCGATTTGGGAATAGAGAAGGCTGATTCATTATATCAAACACTTATTTTGTGCGAAAAAACGCTGGATTCTTTATTACCGCCCAATACAGAACTTTCTGCGGCCAGGCCGCTTGAAGGATTCTTTAGAACGTCAATTATTCCACCACCACCGCCTGTCCCCATAACAAATCTTGAAGAAATTGCTGTTAAAGTATCTGAAAACATTAAGAAAACAAGAAAAAATCAAAAAATGACACAGCAGGCTCTGGCACAAAAAACCGGTATCCGACGCCCCAATATAGCTAGACTTGAACGAAGCACCAATCTACCCAATCTAGCTACTCTCGCCAAAATAGCCATAGCTCTTGAAACCCCGCTGGAATCGTTTTTCAACAAGCTCTCCTAGATTATTTTGATATTAATTTTTTTGTATGTCTAAAAATCGATACAAAGTAGCCCGGCCTACGCCAAGTAGTTTTGCTGCTTTCAATTTATTGCCGCCCGCCTGTTCAAGTGCTTTCGACACCAATTCTTTGTTAAGTTTTCTACGGTTGGAAGACAGCTGCTCGGGGATGTCAGAAGGGATGGCAACGGGAGTGGCAGTGGTTGCAGGTATTGAAGAAACCCTGTTTCCCTTGATTGCATCGGGATCCAGCATCACCCTGAGTTCGTAAGGCAAATACTCGGCGGTTATTATATCTTCGCGGCAACGAACCGTGGTGAACTGCAAAACGTTGATCAGCTCCCTGACGTTTCCGGGCCAGTCGTGTGCCAGCAAATGATGCATGGCTTCGT
>CAZSSX010000309.1:0-1708 GCA_964609545.1 uncultured Phycisphaeraceae bacterium
TCAAGGAATAACATTTCCTATTAAAAAAGCCGTTG
This sequence comes from uncultured Phycisphaeraceae bacterium, assembly GCA_964609545.1. Taxonomy (GTDB): domain Bacteria; phylum Planctomycetota; class Phycisphaerae; order Phycisphaerales; family Phycisphaeraceae; genus CAZSSX01. Next base: position 36 of record CAZSSX010000309.1, read on the forward strand.
CATCATAAAAAACAATTTAAATAATTTATAATGGCCTTGCAGTACATGACGCGAGGCGCACAGTTTAATACAGCAGCCCCGATCTCAGAAAATGCTATCATACAAGCGTGAATCGACGATACCGCACATGGAACGCCTACTTACCCAAGGGGCATATCCACTGACCTGTACCTTTTTTTATCGCTAAAATACTGCAGAAAAACGGCTAAGATGGAACGTCTCTCATATTTGATGCGGTTTATGCGGATGCGTAATGGCTCAGGATTTTTTCAACCAGCGCATTGATATTGGCTTGATCGGATTCAAAGGTTGGGATCCAATCATTTTGCTTGATCGCTGCGGTGGTCATTGGGCCTATGGATGCGATGGTTGTTTGAGCGACTTTTTCCCTAAGATCTCCCAGCAACGTCGCTAAATTATTGGCAGTTGATGCGGAGGTAAAAGTGATGCAATCGAGTTGCTGATTTTGGATCGCATCGATCGCTTCTGCGGGGAGGCATTGCGCCAGCGTCGTCTGATAAGCGGTCACTTGATTCACTGCTGCCTCTGCTTTTTCTAGCAGATCAACCAGCGTAGGCCTGGCGATATCAGCTTGAAGGATAAGCATTTTTTGATTTTTGATTTGACGCTGAATCAATTCTTCCGCCAGCACTTGCGAAACTTGCCTTTGAGGGATGAGGTCTGGACGGATGGCTAATTTTTCTTTCAAGGCATTGGCGGTGGCCTGGCCTATGACTGCCACTCGGGTTTGCCCTAAAGCCCGGGCATCTAAACCCAAAGCCTCGAGCCGATGAGCCAATGTATCCACAGCATTTACCGAGGTTAAAATGAGCCATGCGTAAGAGGCCATCTCTTTCACCGCGGCATCGACGTGCTCCCACGTTTTAGGCTGCTGCAAAGCGATGGTGGGTGCTTGTATGACATGGGCTCCCAGATCGGTCAAGGCGGTGGTTAATCCCGATGCTTGCTGACGGGTGCGAGTCACGAGGATAGTCTTGCCAAAGAGTGGGCGCTGGGTGAAGGATTGCAAAGCAGGGTTGTCGATGGCCGCCACCTGTCCGACGAGAATAATCGCCGGCGAGCCTAGCTTGGCTTGGGTGACGTCCGCTACAGCTTGGGATAGGTTGGTAACGATAGATTTTTGATTCGTGCGCGTGCCCCACTGGATCAAGGCGATGGGGGTGTCCGAGGGGGCGCCATGGTCTGCTAATTTTTGGGTGATATTGGCTAGATTTTTCACGCCCATATAAAAACAAACAGTGTTGCCTTTGATGATCAACGAAGCGAGGGCTTGATAGTCGATGGCGGTTTGCGCTTTGGTGGGGTCTTCATGTCCGGTGACGAAGGTCACCGAGGAAGCGATCTTGCGATAGGTCACGGGAATGCCCGCGTAGGCGGGGGCTGCGATGCCTGCGGTGATGCCTGGGATAATCTGCACTTTGATATGATGTTGAGAGAGAAAGATGGCTTCCTCTGCGCCTCTACCGAAGAGATAGGGGTCGCCGCCTTTGAGGCGCACGACGTGATTGCCGTCCAAGGCTTTATCCACAAGCAGCTGATTAGTTTGGTCTTGGGTGAGCGTGTGCTCATTGGCTCTTTTACCTACGTTGATCAGCTCGGCGGCGGGCTTGGCATAGGCCAATAAAATAGGATTAGCCAGCGCGTCATAGAAG
>CAZSSX010000310.1:0-1684 GCA_964609545.1 uncultured Phycisphaeraceae bacterium
TCCACCTTAAACAGCCGCGAATGTGCCCTAAGGAAGGGGACCACTTCTCTTCGTTGTCTTCATCTATATCAGAAAAATCTATAGTCATATTTAAACCTTTATGATTTATCTCGCCTCTTGGGTAGCCTGAAATAAGGCTTGACATCAAAGAAAGCTTTGCGAATCCCCGCATAACGCAATATGAGATTATGGGCTAGGTAGGACTAATGTGGGTTGAACGGTGAGTTGGACGCGTCGTTTGCTGTCGGGATTTCGGACGTGCCAGAGTAGTTGTTCTACGGCTAATCGTCCTCTGTCTTCGACGCCGATGTCGATGGTGGCGGGTCTGGGGTATAGGCCTGTGGTGTAGGGTAATTCGTTATCACATGAGACGACTTTAAGTTTTTTGCCGATGGGTATTCCGCGTTTTGCGAAGCCGCGATATAGCAAGGCAGTCATGAGATCGGATGGGCAGAAGATGCCTGTTGCTTCTGAGGATTGTGCGATGAAATCATCGACTAGGCGGTCTATTTTTGATTCGTAGACGGGCAGTCTATTTTTTGCGATATCGACATCGCCGATGTGGGTGGTGTATTGATCGACGTTGATGCCTAGACGTTCTGCGGAGGCGGTGAAGCTCATGCCTCGCATGACGTATGAGGGGTTATCTTTTCCTGCAGAGATGAAAGCGAATTTGCGGTGGCCTTGCTGGTGTAGGTATTCGCAGGCCATGGTTCCGATTGATTCATTGCCTGGGAGTACTGCATCTGCTGCGCCTTCGGAGTGTGAAGTTACCCATATGGTTGGTACGTCTACGATTTCTTTGATTTGGTCTATTTGCGATTTGACTTGTCCGCCTACGAGTAGTACGCCGTCGAGTTCACCGCTGGTGAGTACTTCTGGTGTGCTTGTGTCTTTTAGTAGTCTGCATATGGGTGTTGCGACGCCGTGTTCGAATGCTGCTGCTGAGACGCCTGCGCATAATTTTTCTAGTAGCCATGAGTGGTGTATGAGTTCGTGGTCCATCATGACGACGGCGATTTTAAATTTTGTTGCGTTTTTGTGCGTTGATCTTCTTCCCCTGCGTCTTGATTTTGGTGCGGGGATGTAGCCTATGTCTCGCATTGCTTGGCGTACTTTTGTGATTGTTGCTTGGCTGACGCCTGGCTGATTATTGATCACGCGTGAGACAGTGACGTGTGAGACTCCCACGATTTTGGCTACTTCTACCATTGACATTTTGATCAGCTCCTATCAAAGCTTAGCTTTGACCGATTCATGTGCTGCATTGGTTTTAATGCGGGGATTGGATCGGGACACCCGCTTAAAGAAAACAAACTCTTTTTGACGGTTTCTGTTTTATCAGGCTATTTTATGGGCGTGATCAAACTATTACGATACAAAAGAGGCTTACCCAAATGTGTATTTTTTACGGTAAATTCCGCTTCACATGAGGGCACGATACAGGCATTATAACCCAATGGCCAGCATACGCAAATATTCCGCAAGGGGCTTTCGACTTCTAAAAGGCTTGCGTGTTTGAAATGGGAGGGTGGGGTTTGGGGGTGAGGTAGGATTTGCGTTTTTGGGCTGGCATAAGGCTAAATGGTTATAAAAAAACCATGATCGGGTTGATCATGGTTTTTGTTTTTTTTGAATGGCCTGACCCGGACTTGAACCGGGGACACCAGCATTTTCAATGCTG
>CAZSSX010000311.1:0-1670 GCA_964609545.1 uncultured Phycisphaeraceae bacterium
AACACAGCCCAACGAAGGGCTTCTATCCGCCGGCGTATTTGTCTCCCGCGTCATGAAGGGCACCGCCGCCCACCGCGCGGGCTTACGTTTTGGCGATATCATCCTCCATTGCAATAGCCAAAAGATACGAACACTAAGCGATTTAATCGACACCCTCAACGACCATACCGTAGGCGATCGCATACGACTAAAGATCCTCCGTAATGATATTGCCACCCAAATTGATGTCACCCTCGGATACCGCCCCATCAGACTATAGCTAATTTTTTAGCCGCAAAGAGCTTACCATGAAACACCTCAAATCTATCCTCATCCTCTGCCTAACGCTCAACCTTTACCCCCTAGCAAACACCGCCCAGGCCCAAACCCTCAATCGCATCCACTACGCCAACGGCTACGAAGTACGCAAAGTTTTCGCACCCACAATCAAAAACGCCAGAAAATCAACCCTCACCGTACTGCACGACCTCTACCACGTCGCATACGCCACCGCCATCACCAAAGACGGATACGCCATCACCAAAGCATCACAACTCAAAACACACGCTGGCATACGCCTCGTTGATTACAACGGCAAAACATACCCCGTCAAAGTCATCGCCATCGATTACAAACAAGACATCGCATTACTCAAAGCCAAAACCAATCAATTCGTCCCCATCATTTGGAAAAAAAATATCTCCCCAAAGCCAGGCGCATGGGTCATCACCCCCAGCACCAAGGCCATCCCCCTAGCCGTAGGCATGGTCTCCGTCGAAAAGCGCAAACTCCGCAGAGCCTCCAAGCCCATGCTAGGCGTGCTCCTGCCCGATTCAATCCGACGACCCGCCAGAATACAAGCCGTATACAAAGGCACAGGCGCCAAACAAGCAGGCCTACGCCCCGGCGACATCATCATCAACGCAGCAGGCATCCCACTCAAAAACAAAGACCACCTTCTCACCGTCCTAGCCAAACACAAACCCGGACAATGGGTCAACTTGATCATCCAAAGAGGCACCCATATCATCCGCAAACGCGTCAACCTAGGCACGTGGGTCTCCTACCCCATCGGACAAGCAGGCATGCAAAACACCCTAGGCGGCTCACTCTCTAATCACCGCGCAGGATACTCACACGTCATCCAACACGACACACCGCTTAAACCCTATCAATGTGGCGGCCCCATCGTAGACCTCCAAGGCAATGCCTACGGCATCAACATCGCACGCGTCGGAAGAGTCGAATCATACATCCTACCCGCGGCAGACCTCATCCCCATTATCAAAAAACTCAAAGCAAACCCAAAAAATCACATCGCCACATCCAAAAAATAAAAAACAGATTGAGCATGGGTAGCTATAAGGTTGCGAATCGCTAATCCACAAGTTTACTGACAGTAAAAAAGTAGAGCAAAGACAGATTTCTAGAAGGCTTCTCGTGGCTGTTTCGTTGCGAAAATGGTTGCGTCTGATTAAGCCATATGGTAAGATTCGAGCATGACAAGAGGTCGGTTGTGCACATCAATCCTTCCCGCCTAAAATTATATTATTCACTTAATTTCGTGAGATAATTCGTACTATTTACACACTTTTACTAATGAGCCCTTCTAAAAACCACCCATTTCAGACGGTGCTTCGTTCAAATCGAATGAGCCCGCCGAGTTTCACCTAAATCTGTTATTTTTGGGT
>CAZSSX010000312.1:0-1589 GCA_964609545.1 uncultured Phycisphaeraceae bacterium
GCTTCGCGACTGTTTTCGGAGCAGAGTACAATGGCCCTACTTCTGATATTGGTGTTATAGCTGTCCCAGGGTCAACTTTGCAACTTTATAAAGACACTTCTACAGGGCAATTCTTTAATATCGCCTCTAATCCAGGCGATATCACTAAAACAATTGAACCCGTACCAGAGCCCGCTTCAGCAGCTCTTGCATTTTTAGGTTTGGCTGGTGTTGCTCGAGCAACTCGTCGCCGTAAATAAACCTAATATTACTTACTGAGTAAATGACAAAAGCCTCGTATCTATGGTACGAGGCTTTTTTATAAATACACTTATTAGAAACAATAGCATGCAAACGATACAACTGATGTCCCCAAATCAAGAATCAGTGAGTGCACTAAAAGCCTAGCTTGTTTGATATAGCTTATGCTGACTGATGTAAGCTTGGACGTTGGGTTGGAGCATTTTCGAGGTGTCTTTGGCGTGGACGAGCAGTGTTCGGATGTGGGTGGAGGAGATGTCTATTTGGGGGGCGGGGATGAGTCTGGCTGCCCACTTTTTTTTGTCTGCATGACTGGGCAGATTCTCTAGCAAAGCTTGGGCGGTATCGGGGGGACGTAGCATCACCGCGATATCTACCATTTCTAATATTTTTTGAGATTGATGCCACTGATAAAAAATGCGCATCATGTCAGCGCCTATCAAAAAAGTCAGCTTCGTCTGGGGAGGGATTGCTTCGCGTAATTTTTGGAGGGTTTTCACGGTGTAAGTCGGTTCATCGCTTGGCCAACGGATTTCGATATCGCTAACAAAAGCATCTGCGATGGATGCTGTGGCGAGTCGGATCATTGCTAAGCGGTGCTTGGCTGGGGTTTGCTTGAGGTGTTGTTTGTGAGGGGCGTTGCCGGCGGGGATATAAAGTATAGCATCTGCGTGGATGATTTTTTTGACGTGTTGCGGTAGCTGAATATGGCCACGATGAGGCGGGTCGAAGCTGCCTCCAAAAATCAAGATATGTTGGTATCCGGTGAGTTCCAAACTCAAGCTCCAAAATCTTCAAACTGCTGTATCTATAGCGTTTCCTGACAGAACTGCTTGATCGAAAACGATGAAATACCTGCTTTATTTTTAAACGGATTTAGATCAAACCTATGGTTTCGGGTAGATCAAATATCCGATTCATATTTTGCACTGCTTGTCCGGATGCGCCTTTGATCATATTGTCGATGGCGGTGAATACGACGATCTTGCCTTGCTTGGTGATCTTTGGGCAGATATCGCAAAAATTAGTATCTCGGACATGTTTGATATTAGGTGGCGTATCTCGCAATCTCACGAAGGGCTCTTTGGCGTAGGCCTGCTGAAAGATTTCATCGAGCTTGATTTGGCTGATATCTTGATCGACGGGGTCAAGGTAAATGCTTTCTAAAATGCCTCGGTCGGTGGGCAGGAGATGAGGGACAAATAATATGCTGATGGGTTGCTGGGCTAGGGTGCTTAAGGTCTGATCGATTTCGGCGTTATGGCGATGTGCACCGATCTTGCCATAGGCTAGAGAGGATTCGTTTTGCTCTGGAAAATGCAGCGCTGGGCTGGGTGATTTTCCCGCGC
>CAZSSX010000313.1:0-1533 GCA_964609545.1 uncultured Phycisphaeraceae bacterium
TATGCCAAAACCAAGTGTCGCAGAGGATTGAGAAAGGTAAGATCCGCCGGCTTGGACCTCTGCGGTTTGCTTGGAGTGATCAGATAGCGTGAGGGTGACGCGAGCGCCTATGGCTTGTGGGTTGCCCGGGTCGGCGGCGTGAAGTTTCACCGAGAAAATGGCTCCTTCTTTAAGCCCGCGATGTTCGTAGGTCACTAATTGGCCATCGTTAATGGCGACGATAAAATCGGACAATCCATCTTGATTGATATCGGAAACGGTTAGACCCATCGCGTCGCCTTGGATTTCTAGACCGCTTTGAGATGGCCAAATTTCTTTAAATTGAGCATCTGGTTGTCCTTGGAGTAGGATGCTTAGCCCGCCGTTCATTCGGCCTGTTTCGGGCTGGGGCGAGAAGAAATTTTGGACGATATAAATATCGGGTATGCCATCGCCGTTGACCTCGCAAATAACCACGCCAAATCCTGGGGCAATCTGGGCCAATGGGGGCAACTTTTGAAAAGTGAATCGTCCTGTCCCATCGTTGAGCAAGATGCCCGAAGCGAGATTGTTGGCTTGGAATTTTTGAGCCTTTTTTAGGCCCGCGGGTGTGTAGATTTGATCAAGCGTGGCCAAGGCAAAGTTGTTGTAAGAACTAAATTTTTTCTTAAGAAAAGGCATCGCATGAGAGGAACAGCTTTTGCCTCTCACGGGAAAAAGTTTATTGTTTTCAAATTCCGCCTCGACGATTCTGATCCGCCCGCTTTTGTCAAAATCACTGGCGTAAATGAGCGTAGGTTTTTCGACGGTGGCGTGATATTTGGTGTTTAGCCCGACATTGGTGACCACGTAATCAATGTCACCATCATTGTCTAAGTCTCTGGCTGCGATTGCGTTGTACCATCCTAGGCGTTTGTCTAAACCGGCGGCTGCGGTTTGGTCGATCAGTGTGCCGTGATCATTTTTGTAAAATTTCACAGGCCCCCATTCATGGGTCACCAGCAAATCGACCCAGCCATCATTGTCTGCATCAGACCAGACGGCGCCGGTGACGAGTCCTGTTTTTCGTAAGCCTTTGGCTTTTTGATCGGTGACATCAACGAGTTTTCCGCCTTGGTTTTGTAGGAGAAACGAGCGAGGCGTTAAGGGGTATTGACCGGGGATGACGCGACCGCCTACAAAAAGATCTAAGTCTCCATCGCGATCAAAATCCGCGGCGACGACGGTTGAGCCGCTGGCGTTAATGCGGGGCATGATGGATCGGGGCGCCAAGCGAAAATGAGCGTGCCCATCGTTGAGGTAAAGACGATCATAAAGCAAAGGCGAGTTGGGCTTGGCTTCAACGCCGCCACTGACCACGTAAAGATCTTTGTCACCATCGGAATCGACGTCAAACCAGAGTGCCCCCATATCTTCGTAGGCGCTGTGCTGATTAAAAATGGGGACGACCGCTTTGGTGAAATGCCCATCAGCATGGCGAAGATAGAGGGCGGGTGCTTGCCCCGCGGCACCACTGACATAGAGATCATCGTCGCCATCGTTGTCCGCATCACC
>CAZSSX010000314.1:0-1506 GCA_964609545.1 uncultured Phycisphaeraceae bacterium
GAGTGGTATACTTGTGAATTATATGGGAAGTTTTTTTCGCCGCCTAAGGGTAGCGATTTGATTGGTGATTTAAAGGGATTGATCGGGGGGTGCGGGGAGGACTTGGGGCTGGAGTTGGGCTGGGCCAAGACGGGTGGGGTTTGTGATGGTAATAAAATGGCGGCTGCGGGGCTGCCGAATGTGGATACGTTGGGTCCGGTGGGGGGAGATATCCATAGTGATAGAGAATATGTTAACTTAAGTTCATTAGTTGAACGGGCGCAGTTGAGCGCGTTGATGTTGATGAAGATCGCAGATGGAGCAGTATCATGGGCAGAGATTTGATTGCTAAGAAGTTTTTTGAGGACCCGAGATTGGCTGAGGGTAAGCGTTTGATTTTGGAGGCGCTGCGTGATCATCAGGGTGCTATTGAGGGGATTGTGGGTGGGGATGAGGATTTGGGTGTTACCTTTGAGCAGACGTTGAAGGCTTTTGGTCAGCTGCGCGGAGGGGATTTGTTTTTGCCTTATTTGAGCAGTGGTTTTGGCAAGGGTGCTTATGTTGAGCTGATGGATGGGAGTGTGAAGCTGGACATGATTACGGGGATTGGTGTGCATGTGATGGGACATAGCCATGAGCTGCTTGTCGGGGCGGGTTTGGATGCGGCGGTGAGCGATACGGTGATGCAGGGCAATTTGCAGCAGAGTATTGATAGTGTTGTTTTGAGTGAGCGGTTGGTGGGTTTGGCGCGTGAGGGGGGCAGCGCGTTATCGCATGTGACGCTGACGACGAGCGGGGCGATGGCTAATGAAAATGGTTTGAAGATGGCGTTTCAGAAGCACGCGCCTGCGGATCGTATTTTGGCTTTTGAGGGTTGTTTTAGTGGGCGTACGTTGTTGATGGCTGCGGTGACGGATCGGGCGAAGTATCGGGATGGATTGCCTCAGGCGGCGAGTGTGGATTATGTGCCGTTTTATGATGCGGAGCGTCCGGAGGCTAGCACAGCCGAGGCGGTGTCGAAATTGAAAGATCATTTGGCGCGTCATCCGGGTAAGTATGCGGTGATGATGATGGAATTGGTTCAGGGCGAGGGTGGTTTTTATCCGGGTAGCCGTGACTTTTTTGTGGCATTGATTGAAGTGCTGAAGGCTCATGGGGTGGGTGTGATGTTTGATGAGATTCAGACGGTGGGGCGAACGACGGAGTTTTTTGCGTATCAGCATTTTGGGTTGGGGGAGTATGTGGATATTGTTTCGTTTGGCAAGATGACACAGGTTTGCGGGACTTTATATACGGATGCGTATAAGCCTCGTGCGGGTTTGATTAGTCAGACGTTTACCGGTTCGACGTGGGCGATTAAGAGTGCTTGTGTGATTATTGATCATTTGGTGGGCGGTGGTCATTTTGGTCGGGGTGGGAAGAATGCGTTGTTGCACGATTATTTTGAGGATAAGCTGCGGGGGATTGGTGAGGTTTTGCCTGGGAGCGTGCGGGGTCCTTTTGGGATTGGTGGCATGGTGGCGTTTA